>JAUIFX010000234.1 GCA_030429865.1 Gammaproteobacteria bacterium
AGCGGTGTTCGACATTCTCTACGCGACCTCAACCCGCAACGACGCGCCGCACGAACAGCCGCGCCCCTTTGACCGAGCACGCGACGGGCTGGTCGTTGGCGAAGGCGCCGGGCGCGGCGGTGCGCGGCACGAGCCGTTCCCGGCGCGCTCCAGTCCGCCAGCCGGCGGCGTCACATGGTGTGGGTTTGCCGGTCGGACTTCAAGGCGCCGGCGAGCTGGCTTTCGATCTTGTTGCGCGTGGCGCCGTTGTCTAGCTCGCTGAACTGTACACCGATGCCGGCGGTGCGGTTGCCCTGGGCGCCGCGTGGCGTGATCCACACGACCCGTCCGGCCACCGGCAGCTTCTCCTTGCTGTCGGTGAGCGTCAGCAGCATGAAGACCTCGTCGCCAATCTTGTAGGCCTTGTTGGTCGGGATGAACAGACCGCCATTCTTCACGAACGGCATGTAGGCTGCGTAGAGCGAACTCTTGTCGCGAATGGTCAGCGACAGGATGCCTTGTCGCGGATTCTTGCCGGCTGCGCTCATGCGGTGGTCTCCGTTCGCACCATGCGTGACCAGTGGAACATCAGGTTCTCGAGCACTTCGCTGCCGCGCACGCCGCTCGAACGCAGCAGCATCGCGCGTGCCTCGCCGACTCGGTCGAGGAAGTGCAGGAGTCGCCCGGAGTGTAGATGATTTGCCAGGTCCTGCAAACGCTGCACGGCCGCGCGCGGCAGGTAGAGGAAGCGCGGCTCGAGCCCGTTGCGCAGCTCGACGAGGGCGCTGACGACGAGTTCGAACGCGTCGACGAGCTCGCGCATGTCGTCCCCGGCGTGGCGGCGTGCAGCTTCGAGCACGCCGAGATCGTTCGCCCGGACCGCCTCGAGCGTGTCGAGCAGGCGATCGTGCAGGGGACCCTCCTCCGCCTCGAGCCGCGCCAGGATGGCGAGTGGTGCCCCGGCCAGGATCTGCCCGCGCGCGTCGGGCAGCGCCGGGTTGGCCTCGCGGCAGCCGTCCAGCCAGGCCAGGCAGGCCGGCCAGTCCGGCTCGTTGAGCTTGATCTTCTGGCAGCGGCTGAGGATCGTCGCGACCAGCTGGCCGGGGCGGTGCGAGACGAGCATCAACAGCGCCAGTCCCGGCGGTTCTTCGAGCAGCTTGAGCAGCGCGTTGGCCGCGGCGGTGGTCATGATCTCGGCCGGCTCGATGATGGCTATCTTGCGGCGGCCGTAGTGCGTGGTCAGGGCGAAGAACTCGATCAGTTCGCGCACCTGTTCGATGCCGATGGACTTGCGCTCTTCCTCGGCCTGCACGATCTTGAGATCCGGGTGGCTGCCGCCGGCGAGCAGGTTGCAGCTGCGGCAGGCGCCACAGGGCTGGTCGTCTCGCGGCGCTTCGCACAGGACGAGGCCGGCGAAAGCTTCGGCGAGCGCGCGCTTGCCGAGACCCGCCCTGCCGCACAGCAGGTAGGCGTGCCCCAGCCGATCGGCGGCGAGACGGCCGGACAGGTCCTGCCATACCGTGGCCTGCCACGGGTAGGGACTGTTCACGGAGCCGTCCGCGATGCGAGCGCATCGCACAGCGCCGCGCGCACGGCTTCGAGCGGCCGCGTCGCGTCGATCACGGTGTAACGTGCGGGCTCGGCGGCAGCGCGCTCCAGGTAGCACGCGCGGACGCGGCCGAAGAACTCGGCCCGCTCGAGTTCGAAGCGGTCGGCCGCTTCGCCGCGGCCGCGCGCGCGTGCCAGGCCGAGTTCCGGCGGCGCGTCGAGCAGCAGCGTCAGGTCGGGTTGCAGGTGCGGATGGACGATGGCCTCGGCGGCCGCGATGAGCGCGGTGTCGACGCCGCGCCCGCCGCCCTGGTAGGCATAGGTGGCGTCGGTGAAGCGATCGCAGACGACCGACCGGCCCTCGGCCAGTGCCGGCTCGATGCGCTCTGCGAGATGCTGCGCACGCGCGGCGAACATCAACAGCAGCTCGGTGACGACGGCCATCCCGGCCGATTCGCGGGCCAGCAACAGGCCCCGGATCTGCTCGCCGATGGCGGTACCGCCCGGTTCACGGGTCTCGACGACGGCGTGGCCCTGGTCGCGCAGCCATGCGCTGACGGTCGCCACCGCGGTGGTCTTGCCAACGCCCTCGATGCCTTCGAGCGTGATGAACAGGCCTCTGGCCACCCTGCTACCCCCTGCGGAGAATCTGTCGGAAGTCGTCGCCGGTCCCGCCCGCAGTGCGGGCGATGCGCGTGTTTCCGGCCGGCGCCGTGCTCACTGGCCGAGCTGGTAGCGGCGCACGGCTGCATTGTGTTCACGCAGCGAATCGGAAAAATGGTGTGCGCCGTCGCCCTTGGCGACGAAGTACAGCGCGCTGCCCGGCGCCGGGTCCAGCGCGGCGGCGATGGCGTCGGCCCCGGGCATGGCGATCGGCGTTGGCGGCAGGCCGTGACGAACATAGGTATTGTACGGCGTGTCGCGGCGCAGGTCCGCCCGCCGCAGGTTGCCGTCGAAGCCTGCTCCGAGGCCGTAGATGACGGTGGGATCGGTCTGCAGCTTCATGCCGCGCTGCAGGCGGCGCACGAACACCCCGCCGATGCGCGCGCGCTCGTCGGCGCGGCCGGTCTCCTTTTCGATGATCGAAGCCATGATGAGGGCTTCGTAGGGCGAGCCGTAGGGCAGTCCGTCCCGCCGCGCCCGCCAGGCGGCGTCCAGCTCCGCCTGCATGCGCCGCGCGGCGCGCGCGAGAATATCGAGATCGCGGTCGCCGTCCTCGTAGTGATACGTGGCGGGAAAGAACAGGCCTTCGGGCGACGGCGCCTCGAGGCCGAGGCGGGCCAGCACGGCGTCGTCGTCGAGCTCGGCGAGGTGATGCGCCAGGGCGGGTGCGGCGGCGAGCTCGGCGCGCATGTCGGTGAAGCGGCTGCCTTCGATGAAACGAATCGCGAACGTCTTGGTTCGCCCGGCGACGATCGCATCGAGGAAGTCCGCGAGCGAGCTGCCCGGCACGAGTTCGTAGGTGCCGGCCTGGATACGGTGAGCGAGGTTGTCGATGCGTGCCGCGAGCACGAACAGGCGGTAGTCGCGCACCCAGCCCTCGCGCTCCAGGCGTCGCGCGATGGTGCGGACGTTGCTCCCGGGCGCGATGCGGAACAGTGTCGGCGCATCCAGCGCGAGCGGCGCATGCATCGCTTGGCGTGTCTGGGCGTGCAGCCACCAGGCGCCGGCCACCGCGGCGAACGCGGCAACCAGCAGCACGCTCGAGGTAATGCGCCAGCCCCGTTTCACGCGATCGTCCCCGCCGCCGCGAGTGCCGTGCGCAGCCGGGCGCCGATCGTCTCGCGCGGAAACCGGCGTGGCGCGGCACCGCTCAGCGCGGCGATGCTGCACACGCCGAGGACCGAACTCGTGACGAACAACTCGTCGGCCGTAGCCAGCTCGGCACGATCGACCCGGCGGATCTCGGTCGGGATGCCGAGACGGGCGGCGTGCTCGAGCGCGGCGGCACGCACCACGCCGGCAACCCCGGCGCGGTCGAGCGCCGGCGTGACCAGGACACCGCCGCGGACCAGGAATACGTTGCTGCGCGTCGCTTCGACGAGGGCGCCGTCGGCATCGCACATCAGGCCCTCGACGTGGTCGGCGTCGGGCCATTCGGCGCTGGCCAGCACCTGGTCGAGACGGTTGAGATGCTTGATGCCGGCGGTGGCGGGGTTGCTGCCGATCGGGTGCCGGCAGATCCAGGCGAGCCGCGGCGCGTGCCTGTCGGCCAGTGCCGGCCAGGGGTGCACGCTCGTGATGCGCCGCGGGCGGGCCGGCGACGGCGGCCGGTAGCCGCGTCCACCGCTGCCACGGGTGAGCATGAGCTTGACCACGGCGCTCTCGCGCGCGGCGATCCCGAGCCGTGCGAAGTCCCGTTCGAGCGTCGCGGCCGAGGGCGGTTCCAGTGCGAGGCGCGCCGCGTCACGCGTGAAGCGTGCGAGGTGTGCCTCGAGCGCGAGGATGTCGCCGTCGCGGACGGCCATCGTCTCGAACAGGCCGTCGCCGTAGGCAAGCCCGCGGTCGGCCGGATCGATGCATCCCGCCGGCTCGCCGTCAATGAGGATCACTGGCGCCTCCCCGTGCCCGGCATGGCGTCCCCGCGGCGGGGCTCAGAAGCGGGTGAACACCAGCGTGCCGTTGGTTCCGCCGAAGCCGAAGGAATTCGACAGCGCGACCCGGATCGGCATCTCGCGCGCGACGTTGGGCACGTAGTCGAGATCGCAGGCCGGATCGGGGTCGGTCAGGTTGATGGTCGGTGGTGCCACCTGGTCGCGGATGGCGAGGATGGAATACACCGCCTCCGCCCCACCCGCGGCACCGAGCATGTGCCCGACCATGGACTTCGTCGAACTCATTGCGAGCTTGTAGGCATGCTCGCCGAACAGCGCCTTGACGGCATCGGTCTCGGCCTTGTCGCCGGCCGGCGTCGACGTGCCGTGCGCGTTGATGTAGTCGACCTCTTCCTCGTTGAGGCCGGCGTCGGCCAGTGCCATGCGCATGCAGTCGGCCGCGCCTTCGCCGTTCGGCGACGGCGCGGTCATGTGGTAGGCGTCACTGTTCATGGCGAAGCCGGCGAGTTCGGCGTAGATGCGTGCACCGCGGGCCTGGGCATGCTCGAGGGATTCGAGCACGACCACGCCGGCACCGTCGCTGAGTACGAAGCCGTCACGCCCGGCGTCCCACGGACGGCTGGCCGCGGTGGGGTCGTCGTTGCGCGTCGACAGCGCCTTGGCCGAGGCGAAACCGCCGATACCCGTCGGGCAGGTCGCGAACTCGGCGCCGCCGGCGATGATCACGTCCTGCTCGCCGCGCTCGATGGTGCGCGCGGCGAGGCCGATGCAGTGCGCGCCCGTCGAACAGGCCGACACCACTGCGTAGTTGGGACCCTTGATGCCGTACTTGATCGAGAGGTTGCCGGCGATCATGTTGATGATGTTGCTCGGCACGAAGAACGGCGAGATACGGCGCGGTCCGCCGTCGAGGTAGGACTGGTAGCCCTTCTCGATGCCGGGCAGTCCGCCGATTCCGGACCCGATGATGGTACCGATGCGCTTGGCGTTCGCTTCCGTGACCTCGATACCGGCATCCTGGATGGCCTGGATCGCGGCGGCGAGACCATAGTGGATGAACGGGTCCATCTTGCGCGCTTCTTTCGGCGAGATGTATTCGCTGACGTCGAAGTCCTTGATCTCACCGGCGATACGCGCGGCGAAGCCGGAGGCGTCGAAGCAGGTGATCGGGCCGATGCCGCTGACCCCGTTGACGGTGTTCTCCCACGACGCGCCGACCGTGTTGCCATTCGGCGCAACCAGTCCGAGTCCTGTCACTACAACGCGATGCGTCAACTTGTGTACCTCGATAAAGCGGGAGCGGGCATGCGTGCCGGTCCG
>JAUIFX010000030.1 GCA_030429865.1 Gammaproteobacteria bacterium
GCACGCCGGGCGCGGCGAGGCAGAGCGACAAGGCAGCCGCCGGGCCAATCTTCTTCGCGTGGATGTTCATCTGTGTTCTCCCGTTGCGTCCTGGGGGGGTATGCGTCACGCGCGGACGCGTGGCGTTTAAAATGCAACAGTATTACATTATAGAACCGGTCGCAATGGTCAGGGCGGCGGCTGAGGCTCGTGGAGGGAAATCAGATGAGATGCGGAAAAATAGGGAAAATGATATCTGAGCGGCGTGCAAGGCTCAGCGAGTACTTGCCTATGAATGCAACGGTGTAACCATGAACAAGACCGTTGTCCCTGCGCAGCGCGATCGGTATCGACTGCGTGAGAACGACCGCCGCGTACTCGAGGTGCTCGAAGCTGCCGAGGGGCCCCTGCGCGCGTACGAGTTGCTCGATCTGCTGCGCTGCGAGGGCATCAACGGGCCGCCTACGGTTTACCGTGCCCTCGCGCGCCTGACGCGCAGCGGACTGGTTCATCGGATCGAGTCGATGAATGCCTACATCGCATGCCGTGCGCCTTGTTCGAGTGGCCCACCCGTACTCGTGATCTGCGACCAGTGCGGGAGCACCGAGGAGCTTCACGAGGATATCGTCATCGCGCGCCTGCGCCGTCGTGCCCGGGCACTGGGGATCGAACTCGACAGGATTTATCTCGAGTTGCGTGGACGCTGCGCGCGCTGCGGCACTGCATCCGAATAGCCGCTGGCGCGAACCTGAGCCCTACCAGCGCACGCGCACGCCGGCACCGATGGAGACGACCTGTTTGCGCCGATCGACGTCAGCGTCGATATCGGCAAACGCCTGTGCATGATCGTTCAGCCGCGCGACCACACCTGCGCCGAGCACCGCACTGTGGCGCGCCGGTGCGCCGCCCTGGATGAGGAAGCTGGTGGTTCCGGTGTCTCCGGCCAGGCGGGCGCTGAACTCGGCGTCACCGAGGAGTTCGTAGGCCCACGCGAGGCGTACTTCGCCGAGTACGCTGCCGCTCTCGAGTAGCGCCAACTCGTGGCGGGCGCGGATACCGAGCAACGTGCGCAGGGAGTCGTAACGGGCTTCGTCGAAATCGAGTCCCAACGGCGTGCCTAGCTCGGTATACGCATCGCGCTGCTGGCGGGCCCATTGCAAGGCGGCGTAGGGTTCGAGCATCGTGCGCAGCGCGAAGCTGCGCGCGACCTCGACGTAAGCACTATACGAAGTCGCGTCGAAGTCCGCGCGCGCGTCGGCAAGAAGATTCCCGACGCTGATTCGGCGTTGCGTTTCGATCGCGTCGCGGCCGGCGCCGACCAGGGCGTCGACATGGACGGAACCGCGTTGCAGGCGACCATAGGCGCCGGCTTGCCATGCCGTCGTCGCGGTGCTCATGCCCGGGTCATCCTGGTTGATCTCGCTATCGCTGTAGGCGCCGAAAAGGCCCAGTGTCAGGTCGTCGTGCACTGCCCAGTCGTAGCCGAATACCAGCCCCGCCTGGTCACTGTCGGCGCTGCTACCGGCGGCGAGATCGAAATTGCCGATGCCGACCAGGCCGCGAAGCCACGCGCCGTGGCGCCGCGCGGTCTGTGATGCGGCCGCGGCGGCCGCCGCGTCGTCGAGCCAGCGGCCGTGGCGTCCGCGCGCGCTCACCGCAGCGAGCAGGATGCCTTCGTCCGGTGCGTAGCCGAGTGCGGGCAGCGGCCCGCTGAGAGCGACCTGCCCGAGGCGTGCACCGAGCTGGCGCATGACTGCGTGCGACTGCGCGCTGCCGGCGCGCGGAATGGCTTGCAGGGTCGCGCCTGCGAGCGACTCGAGGGCGGTGGGCACGGCGGCGGCCGTGAGACCGGACAGCGCGCTGGCGAGCGGCAGGTTGGCGCCGCGCGCAAGCACCCCGTCCAGCGCCAGCGCAAGTCCCGCCTGACTGGGGGAGGCCGCGAAATCGGCGAAGCCGAGGTCGTTGCGGCGCAGCTGCAGCAGCACGGCATCGGCCTCGTAGAACAAATGAGGTTCGACGAAGGCGAGGTTGCTGCTGACGTTGGCGAAGCGGCCGCTCACACCGCCGTCGGCCTCGATCACCGGGTATAGGTTTTGTAGTGGCAGCTCCTGATCGGTCAACTGCACCTCGAGGGAGGCAGCGTCGATGCGCGCCTGGCCAGCGACGCGCAGCGCGCCGGACAGGACGCCATCCCGGGCTATGCGTAGCCGCTGGCGGCTGCCCGCAGCGAGGGTCAGGCTGCCGCCGAGCTCGCCGGAACCGGCGCTGAGGGTGGCGCCACGGTCTACCGTAACGCTGCCGCCGAGGAAACCATCGAGTGCCAGCGTGCCGGTAGCGACCTCGAGATGTCCCTTATAGGGATGGAAGCCGTGCAGTGCGAGCGCGCCATTGCCTCGTTTGGTCAGGAAACCGTCGCCCTCGAGACGCCCGCGCAGGCTCAACTCGGATGCGCCCGTATCGATGACATTGTTGCCGCTGGCGATGATGGTTCGGCTGCTGCTGAAGCTCGCCGACGCTTCGAGCTCGGCATTTTCCAGCAACAGGCGCGCACTCGCTGCGCCCAGGTTGTGGTCGGCCGCGACGCGCAGCGGACCGCTGATCCGGGTGTCGCCGGTTTGGCTGTTGCGGCCACTCAGCGTGAGACGCCCGGGGCCGCGCTTGGTCAAGCCACCACTGCCACGCATCTCGCCGGCGAACACGGCGGCGGCGTCGAGTTCGAGTTCGAGGGTGTTGGCTCCGAAGTCGACGGTACCGTCACCGGAGATGCCGTTCGCGCGTAATGTGAAGGGCTGACCGGCACCACCGCTGTGGGCCGCGAGAGCGAATGTCGCCGCGGATCCGGGCGCGATGCTACCGCCGAGGTAGTCGACAACGGGGTTGGTCTGCGTCGCCGGTGGCGTCGCATCGATAAGGCTCTGCAATGCCAGCCCGAAGACGGTGTTCGACAGGCCACGGTTGAACAGGATGACGATCGGCGTCGAGTCGACAAAGCCATCAGCACTCATGCTCAGTTCGAGCGCATAGGCGCCCTCGCTGCCGCCGCGGCTGCCGTCGGCCTTCTCGACGAACCAGTCGAGGTGCGTATGCAGGCTGCCGTCAGCGGGAGCAGCGTCGATGATCAGCGACAGTGCTCCGCTGACCGAGCTGCTGCCGATCAGCGTGGATGCGCTCTCGAAACAGACCAGCAATCCGCAACTGCCGCCGGCGCTCGCTGCCAGGCCACCGGCGAGGCGGATCCGTTCGTCGAGCGGTGTACGGTCCTGCCACCGTGCCGTTGCCGGGTTCCAGAAATCGAGCGCGCGAGTGATCGTGTAACGCAGCAGGGTCCCCGGCCGTAACGCACCCGCGCTCGCGAAGAAACCCGGGTCGTCGACACCGAAAGGACCACCGGCAAAGTCGCCGAAGTCCGTGGCGAATATGAGGTGTCCGCTCGCACCGTGACGTGGCACGGTACCGGGCGGCAGGCCAAGCTGCTGCAGCACGTTCAGCGAATCGCAACCAGGTGCGCCGTCGGCGCAGAAGCCGGCGCTCAGACGATTGCCGCTGCTGCCGACCACGATGTCGAGATGGATGGCGACCGCGTGCCCGCAGCCCGAAAGCGAGACGAGCAGGACGAGTACCTCCAGCACGAGTCGGCTGCGAGCCGAGGGCTCGGTCCGCCATCGTGTGTGAGAGGGGTACGGCATGGTCAGAACTCCACGCGCAATGCGAGTTCGACGCTGCGCCCCGGTTCCGGCATGAAATTGCGCAGGAAGGAGGTCGCGTTGCGGATCTCGTCATCGAGTAGATTATTGGCGCGCAAGAAAGCGAACGCCCTGGTGGAACCGGCGACAGGCAGGCGCACACCAAGGTCCGCGTTGAGCTGCAGATAGCCGGCGGTCGGGGATTCATTGCGCCCGGCGCGGCGCTGGGCCATTCCACGCGTGAGGCGGGTACCGACCCGCCAGCGCTCTGCATCGAACGCAATCCCCAGCCCGAAACTCGCCGGCGGCAGTCGCGGTACGTCACCGGCGCCGTCGTCGGCGAAGTAGCCGCGCACGGTATCGCCGAATACTTCGATTTCGAGTTCGCCGGGCCCGATCAGCCAGTGTCCCCCGATGAGTACCTCGAAGCCGGTGAAGAGCGCGTCCTGCTGGGTGTAGCCGAACACCGATACGCAGCGGTCGAGGCGGACACATTCGGCGCGGAACACGGCATCCTCGACGTCGTAGACGATGCCCTGGTTGGCGAGGAAGATGTAATCGTTCATGCGGCGCCAGTAGGCATCGAGATCGAGCGTGAGCCAGCCAAGCGTCCAGTGCAGGCCGGCATCGAGCATGTTGCCGCGTTCGTTATCGAGATTGGGGTTGCCGATGTCGAACGAACGGGTCGACAGGTGCGGACCCAGCGCAAGCAACTCCTGCACGTCTGGAGCACGTTCGGCGTGATCGAAGCCGAGGGTCAGCTCGAGGCCGGGCCACGGTCGTACCGCGAGCGCGATGGAGGCGGAGTGGGCATCGTAGGCGAGTCTGCGCGGCAGTGTGACGTCGATCGCGCCTATCCCGCTGCGCACGCGTTCGAGCGGACGTGTACGCACAGTCTCTCGACGGATACCGCCGGACACGGAGAATCGATCGAACTCGACGCGCTGCAGTGCGAAGACCCCGAGCGACCTGATCGTCGAGGGCGGCACGAAGGTCTCGAAGCCGACTGCACCGAAATCGCGATCGATCCACTGCGCGCCGATCGTCCCCGGCAGGCGCGGATGCAGGCGATGGTCGAGCTCCGTGCGCGCTTCGAGGACATCGTTCCGAAACACGGTGGAGACCGTGCCGCTATCCTGCTCATGGTGCCGGTACTTGACCCGCGCAACCTGGGCGGCGATCCGCTCGATGCCCTCGATAGGTGTGTCGAGCCCGAGGCGGAAATCCTGGCGCCCCTGTTCGATGTCGATGCGAATGCGTTGAACGGCGGGAAGCTGGCCGGGGATGTCGCTGTGCGGCGGCAGGCCCCCCGGGGGGATGCCGTAGTTGTTCTTCGCGGTCGCAACGGAGATGCCGGCAAAGCCGGCTGGGCCGACCAGGGACGCGCCGACCGCACCGCCTCGTGCCTCGAGGTCGGAGTTGGCGAGGCGGCCAACGGTCTGCTCGAAATCGACGCCGTCGCCGAACTCGTCGCGTACGGCAGCCGCGTTCAGTGCCGGACCGGGGATATCGACGAGATTGCTGTCCCGCCAGTAGCCGTCCGCGTGGGCAGCGAGGAAGCCGGCTCCGACGTCGACCTTGAAGACGCCAGCGTGGGCGAGCGGATTGCGATCGTGACGCAGCTCGAGGGCGCCCGTGACCGGCTGCTCTACGGCGCGTTCCGGAATACGGTTGTCGCGAACTTCGACCGTGCCGCCGATGGCGCTGCTGCCGTAGCGGATGGTCTCCGCGCCGCGCACCACGCGAATCTCGTCGGCGAGCAACGGTTCGAGAGTCACTGCATGGTCGGGGCTCGAGGCTGCGGCGTCGTGCGTGCCGAGACCGTTGTGCAGCATACGTACCCGGGTACCGGTGAGGCCGCGGATGACGGGAATACCGACGCCGGGTCCGAAGGAGGCATTGTGGACGCCGAGCTCGGCGTCGAGCGTCGCGCCGAGCGTCGCGCCAACCCGCATGCGGAGTTGCTCGCCGGCGAGCGTCGTAGCCGCAACGGGATGCTCGCGTTGCGGGGTTCGTTCACCGATGACCACGACTTCCTCGTCGACGCCGCGCGCGTGTTGAAGCTCAGCCGCCAGCGCAGCGGCAGGCGCGTGCGATGAGGTACCAATTGCGAACAGCAGTCCCGCGAGTCGGCTGAACGGTGACGGGCAATGCATGAGCAGGTGGGGCAGGCGATGATTGAAATGTAATAATATATCTTTACATGGATCCTGCAACAGTCTTCGTAGTGGCGCGTTGACGCGTCGCGACGCCGGGTGCTCCGTACGATGCACCGCGTATGGTTGGTGTGGGCCGCCCGCAGGCTGCTAGGAGGCTGGAACAAGTGGTCATGCTGCCCGTGGCGCCTTCGCCATGAGGGCATTGCGCATCTTTTGGAGACGCTTGCTCATCTCACGTCAATCACGCGCGTCGGACGGTGCACGCCGGATCACGAGTGCGCTCGAAAAACCACTCGACTTGGCTGGCGGGTGCCTGTATGTCCGTTGAGCGCCTCATGCAAGGCGCCGGCCGATGCCTGCCTCAGCTACCCCCGCTGGGACGTGCGGTACCGCTACTTCGGCAGCTCTTGCAGCGCCCCGTGGCTTCGACCCGGACGGTCGCGAGATTGAAGCCGATGCGCTTGGCGTCGGCATCCAGACGCGAGGCGATGGCCGCGTCTTCCAACTCTGCGACGATTCCACACTGGTCGCAGATCAGGAACTGCCCGGAGTGGGGACGCTCGGGATCTGCGCAGCCGACGAAGGCGTTGAGCGATTCGATCTTGTGCACGAGGCCGGCGGCTTGCAGGAACTCCAGAGCACGGTACACGGTCGGTGGTGACCCGCGTCGTCCGTGACGAAGAACGAGTTCGAGCAGGTCGTATGCCTTGACCGGCCGGTGGCTGTTCCAGACCAGTTCGAACACGAGGCGCCGCAACACGGTAAAGCGTTCGCCGCGTTCGCGGCACACCGCCTCGGCGCGTTCGAGCGCCTGTTCCACGCATTGCGCGTGGTCATGATCGGGCCGGGGGAACCCTTGGATGACGGCTTTCTGGGTCACGGCTTGTCGAAGTCTCGTTGCTGTCTACAAACCTGCGCGAGGACAGGTGACGGTCGGCAAGGGCCGTCGCCGCGACGGCGGCTGCTGTCACGATATCGCAAAACGCTCGTCCATGGCGTGAAAGAGGTGCTTGGGTGCGGTCTCGAGCTTGTTCACGGCAGCGTTGGCGCGCACCACGCCGGAAGGCCGAAGTGGATGTGGCGCGACGCGCGAATCCCGTGCAGCTACGATTGCCCGTGCTCCTTGGCCTGCTAGACTTGCACACCGGCATCACTTTCACAGGCAGGTCCATGTCCCTCAGCAGCGAGCTCCGCGAACGCATCGAGTCCACCATCGGCAAGCACCCGGTGGTGCTGTTCATGAAAGGTTCGCGCGCGCAGCCGCAATGCGGTTTCTCCGCCACGGTGGTCAGTATCCTCGATGGTATCGTCGAGGATTACCACACGGTTGATGTGCTTTCCGATCCCGAGATCCGTGAGGGCATCAAGCTCTTCTCGGAGTGGCCGACGATTCCCCAGCTGTACATCGACAACGAGTTCGTCGGCGGCTGCGACCTCGTCCAGCAGCTCTACGCGGCGGGTGACCTGCATCGCGCGCTCGGCGCCGAGCCGGTCACCATCGAGCCACCGAACGTGACGATCTCCGATGCCGCCGCCGCCGCGCTCCGCGACGCCGCCGCGCAGCGTCCGGACCTCGCCGTGCATCTCAAGATCGATAATGCCTGGAACCACCAGTTCAACCTCGCGCCGGCGCGAGGCCACGAGATCCGCGCCGGCGGCAACGGTGTCGAAATCCTGTTCGACGCCGCCTCGGCGAAACGCGCCGACGGCCTGCGACTCGACCTCGTCGAGACCGACGACGGGCCCGGCTTCGTCATCGACAACCCCAACTCGCCGGCGCCGGTCGCGCAGATGAGCGTCGGCGAACTCAAGGCGCGCCGCGATGCCGGCGAGACGCTGTACCTGTTCGACGTCCGCGAGCAGGCCGAGCGCGATATCGCCGCGATCGAGGGTTCGCGCCTGCTCGACGAGGCCGCCGTGTCGTTCATCGACACCCTGCCGCGTGACGCGACGCTGGTCTTCCACTGCCACTCGGGCGTGCGCAGCCAGGCGGCGGCCGAGTACTTCCGTGGCCAGGGCTTCAGCGAGGTCTACAACCTCGCCGGCGGCATCGACGCCTGGTCGCGCGAAATAGACCCGAACGTTCCACGCTACTGAGCTGCGCGCGTCCCCGCCGCGACACCCGGGCGCGGTGATTCGCACGACGGGCGCGCGGGCCGGCAGCCGTGCGGGGCGAGCGCCACGGTGCGGGGCGCCGCGGCTCGCACCCGGCGGCCTCGTCCGGCCTGGTTCCTCTCGCACCGAGCCGCCGAACGCGCTACGGTGAGTGCATGCGAGCCTGGCGGAGACAGTCCGTGACGAGCGCGGCGCGTGAGCGGACGCTGCGGGCCGTGTTGCTGTGCGGCCTGTGCGTCTGCGGCCTCTTGTTCGCGCTCGCCAGGACCCCGCAGGCCGCGGGTGCCGCCGGCAACGAGCCGGCGTCCACGAACGCCCCACGCCGGGCCGCGCTGCTCACCGTCGCCGACGCGATCGGGCCCGCCACCGCCGACTACGTGCGGCGTGGCCTGCGCGAGGCGGCGGCGCGCGGCGCGGCGCTGGCCATCCTCGAACTCGATACGCCCGGCGGGCTCGACGGCGCGATGCGCGACATCATTCGCGCGATCCTCGCCGCGCCGATCCCCGTCGTGGTCTACGTCGCGCCGTCGGGTGCCCGCGCGGCCAGTGCCGGCACGTATATCCTGTATGCCGCCCACGTTGCCGCCATGGCGCCGGCAACCAATCTCGGCGCGGCCACCCCGGTGCAGATCGGTGGGCTGCCGTCACTGCCGTCGCCGCCGGCCGATCGACCACGCGACGGGGAGCACGGCGAGGGCGAAGAAGCGGCGAAGAACCCGCCTGGCGACGACGGCACGCCGTTGCCGGCCGCAGGCGCTGGCGACGCGATGAGCCGCAAGCTCGTCAACGATGCCATCGCCTACATCCGCGGCCTCGCACAGTTGCGGGGGCGCAATGCGGAGTGGGCCGAGAAGGCCGTGCGCGAGGGCGCGAGCCTCGCCGCCGAAGCGGCGCTGGCCGCCGAGGTCATCGACCTCGTCGCGGTCGACCGGCATGCCCTGCTCGAGCAGATCGACGGCCGCCGGGTCGTCGTGCAGGGCGCCGAGCGGACGCTCGCGACGACCGGTATGACGCTCGACGTCATCGCACCGGACTGGCGCACCGAGCTGCTCGCCGCGATCGCGAGTCCCAACGTCGCCTACATCCTCATGCTGCTCGGCGTCTACGGCCTGTTCTTCGAACTTGCCAACCCGGGCGCGATCTTTCCCGGGGTGTTCGGCGCGATCAGCCTGATGGTCGCGATGTTCGCGCTGCAGATGCTGCCGGTCAGCTACGTCGGGCTCGGCCTGATCCTGCTCGGCATCGCGTTCATGGTCGGCGAGCTGTTCGTGCCCAGTTTCGGCGCGCTCGGCATCGGCGGCGTGATCGCGTTCGCGATCGGTTCGGTGATCCTGTTCGATACCGAGGCGCAGCAGTTCCGCGTCTCGCTACCCATCATCGTCGCGCTCACGCTGCTCTCCGCCGGCTTCTTCCTGATTGCCCTGCGGGCCCTCATCAAGGCGCGCGAAGGGCCGGTCGTGAGCGGCCAGGAACAGCTCGTGACGAGCCGCGGGCGCGCGCTCGAGGACTTCGATGACGTCGGCCAGGTGCGCGTGCACGGCGAAATCTGGAATGCGCGCACGCGCACGCCGGTGCGGACCGGGCAGGCCATCCGCGTCACCGCGATGGAGGGCCTGACGCTCACCGTCGAACCGATCGAATCCACAGCGGAGGAGACGACATGATCACGCTGCTCTACGTGCTTGCCGGACTGATCGTCGCGGCGCCCTTGTTCATCAAGATCCTGCGCGAGTACGAGCGCGCGGTGATCTTCACCTTCGGGCGCTTCACCGGCGTGCGCGGCCCGGGCCTGATCGTGATCATCCCGTTCGTGCAGCAGATCGAGCGGGTGACGCTGCGCATCTACGTCATGGACGTGCCGAGCCAGGATGTGATCTCGCGCGACAACGTCTCGGTCAAGGTCAACGCGGTGCTGTACTTCCGCGTCATCGATCCGGAACGGGCGATCATCCAGGTCGACGATTTCCACGAAGCGACCAGCCAGCTCGCGCAGACCACGCTGCGCTCGGTGCTCGGCCAGCACGACCTCGACGACATGCTCTCGCAGCGCGAGCAGCTCAACCGCGACATCCAGGCGATCCTCGACGAGGCGACCGACGCCTGGGGTATCAAGGTCTCGAACGTGGAGATCAAGCACGTCGATCTCGACGAGAGCATGATCCGCGCCATCGCCCGGCAGGCCGAGGCCGAGCGCGAGCGCCGCGCCAAGGTCATCCATGCCGAGGGCGAGCGCCAGGCGGCCGAAGCGCTGCTCTCGGCCGCCGACGTACTCGGGCGCAACCCGGGCAGCATCCAGCTGCGCTACCTGCAGACGCTCGCCGACATCGCCAACGAGCGCTCGTCCATCGTCGCGTTTCCGATTCCCGTCGACCTGCTGAGCAGGCTGTCCGGGAACGGCGATCGCGACGAGGCGTCGTAGCCGGCGCGAACGGCGGTCAACCAGCGGGGTGACGCCCGCCCGCTGCGAGCCAGAAGCCGGCGCTGCCGAGAGCGGCGAGGACGACCAGCGCGACGTGCATCGCGCGCACATTGTCGCTGGCGCTCCAGATGGCCGCTGTCGCCAGCGGGGCGAGCGCCATCGCGATCATCATCGGCATGCCGAGCGCGCCCATCACGCGGCCGAGGTGCTCGCGTCCCAGCCACTCGGCGGGCGCGACGCCGCGCAGGATGGTCGAGACGCCGTTGGCGATGCCGAAGACGACGGCGAACAGTGCGAGCCACGCGGGCGTGGGCGGCGCGAGCCACAAGATGAGCATGGCGAGTGGCAGCAGCGTGGTGACCACGGCGCCGCTCGTCCGGGTGGCGGCACGATCTCCGGCCAGCATCAGCAGCAGGCGCCCGGCGACCTGGCTCGGGCCGACCAGGGCCACGGTGAGGAGCACGGTCGCGGTATCGACGGCAGCATGCTTGAGGTAGGGCACGAGCTGGAACATGACGCCGCTCGCGGTGCCGGCCCAGCTCGTGAACCACAGCGCGAGGCCCCAGAAAACCCGGTTGCGCAGGTGGGCGCGGAGCGCCGCGCGGGCCGCCTCGGCGGCTGCCGCGGGACTCGCGTGAGCAGCTTCGCGCCGGCGCGGCGGGACGCACAGGGCGTTGATGGGGAGGCTCACGAGCAGCATGCAGGCGGCGAGCACGAGCAGCACGTCGCGCCACGGGAGTACGCCGAGCAGGGTCTCGATCAGGGGCATGAAGACGGTGCTGGCGAATCCTGCGATCAGGGTCACGGCGGTGATCGCGCGGCGCGCCGAATCGCCGAAGTGCTGCGCGAGCACGATGAACAGCGGCTCGTAGAGTACCGCGGCCATGGCGCAGCCGAGCGCGAGCCAGACCGCGTAGAAAGCTGCCAGGGTGTCGACGCGGCTCCAGGCCACGAGCAGTGCCGCGCCGGCCAGCGCGCCGGCGCTCATGACGACGCGACCTCCGTGGCGGTCGATGAGGATACCGACCGGGTAGGCGCACAACCCGGCCACCAGCAGCCCCGCGCTGAGTGCGCCGTTCAGTGCCGTCAGCGACCAGCCGAACGTCTCGTGCATCGGCAGGGCGAAGAGCGAGAAGCCGTAATAGAGCGTGCCCCAGGAGACGATCTGGGCGCAGCCGAGGGCGCTGACGAGCAGGCGCGGATGCGCCATCAGGCGACCGTGGGCTCAGCGGACCGCGCCATGGATGTGCCGCCGCCGGGCGGCTTCAGGCGCGCGCGACGCGGCGCAGGGGCAGGCGCCGCACGCGCTCTCCGCAGGCGTCGAAGATGGCGTTGGCAACGGCGGGCGCGAGCGGCGGCACGCCGGGTTCCCCGACCCCGGTGGGCGCTTCACGCGAGGCGACCAGGTGCACCTCGATGCGTGGCATCTGCGACAGGCGCAGCAGCGGGTAGGTGTCGAAGTTGTCTTCCTGGACGAGGCCGTCGACCAGCGTCACGGCCTCGCCGCGCAGCGCCGAGAGCGCGTAGCCGACGCCGCCTTCCATCTGCGCGCGCACGATGCCCGGGTTGACCACCAGGCCGCAGTCGACCGCGACGACGACGCGATCGACGCGGTAATCGCCGTCGTCCAGCATGGTCACCTCGGCGACCTCCGCCACCCAGGTCTTGAACGCGTAGTGCACGGCGATGCCGCGGCCGCGCCCGGCTTCCAGGGGCGTGCCCCAGCCGGCCTTCGCGGCGGCGAGTTCGAGCACGCCGAGGCGCCGCGGGTCGTCGACCAGCAGGGTCCTGCGCAGCTCCAACGGGTCGCGCCCCGCCGCGTGCGCGAGTTCGTCGAGGAAACACTCCGTCGAGAACGCGGTATGCGTGTGCCCGACCGAACGCCACCACAGGACCGGGACAGGCAGTGCCGGCTGGTGCGATTCGACGCTGAGGTTCGGGATCGCGTAGGGCAAGCTTGAAGCACCTTCCACGCAGGTCTTGTCGACCTTGTCCGCCGGCGGCGGGTTGGGCAGTCCGGCCAGGATCGACTGGCCGACGATACGGTGCTGCCAGGCGCTGATGCCGCCGTCGGTGTCGAGCCCGGCGCGCAGCCGGTGCAGGTTCAGCGGGCGCCAGGCACCCGCGCGCATGTCGTCTTCGCGGGTCCACACCAGCTTGACCGGGGTGCCGGGCAGGGCCGCGGCGACGCGCGCGGCTTCGACCACGTAGTCCGAGCTCGCGTTGGAGCGGCGGCCGAATGAACCGCCGGCGTAGAGCATGTTGAGGGTGATCTTCTCCGGCGGCAGCCCGAGCGCGCGCGAAAGGTTGCCGAGGTCGAGGCTCTGACCCTGCACGCCGTACCATAGCTCGCAGGCATCGCCGTCGTACCGGGCGACGCAGTTCATCGGCTCCATCGCCGCATGCGCGAGGTAGGGGAACTCGTAGTCCGCCTCGAGTACCTGCGCGGCCTGGGCCAGCGCGGATTCGGCATCCCCGTCGCGGCGTGCGACGAGTCCCGGCCGTGCGGCGCGCGCGGAAATCGGCGAGGATATCCGCGGTGCCCTGGCGGAACGCGTCGCGCTCGTCCCATTTCACCACCAGCGCGTCGCGTGCCTGCTTCGCCGTCCAGAAATCGCGCGCGACGACCGCGACCCCGCTCGGCAGTTCGACGACGGCCTCGACCCCGGCGAGGGCGCGTGCCGGTCCGTCGTCGACGCTCGCCACCCGCGCGCCGAAGCGCGGCGGATGGGCGACGAGCGCGGTCAGCATGCCGGGCAGGCGCAGGTCCTGCGTGTACACGGCGCTGCCGTCGGCCTTGGCGGGGATGTCGAGACGCGGCAGGTCATGGCCGATGAAGACGAACTCGGACGGATCCTTGAGCGTCACGTTCTTCGGCACGGACTCGTGTGCGGCCAGCGCCGCGAGCTCACCGAAACGCGCCGCGCGTCCGCTCGCTTGGTGGCGCACGATGCCGCCGGCGACCGTGATGTCGCCCGGCTTGACCTGCCAGGCGCGCGCCGCGGCCGCGACCAGCATGGCGCGTGCCGTCGCGCCGGCACGGCGCATCTGCGTGTAGGCGTTGTTCATCGAGGAACTGCCGCCGGTGCCCTGCGAACCACCCCAGTTGAGATTCGCGTAGCGCGACGGATCGGCCGGCGCGCCTTCGGCACGGACCTGCGACCAGGCGCAGCCGAGTTCCTCGGCGACGAGCGTCGGCAGGCCGGTGAACGTACCCTGCCCGAACTCGATGTGCTTGACGATGACGGTGACGCGATCGTCGGTGCCGATGCGCACGAAAGCGTCGGGGGCGAACGGCGCCGAGCCGGCCGCGTCGCCTGCGGCCGATGCCGGACCGAAGCGGATGCCGAGCAGCAGTCCGCCGCCCGCGCCGAGGCCGTGGCGCAGGAACTCGCGACGGTTCAGGCGCGCGATGCTCATGCGAGCAGCTCCGCGGCGCGATGCACTGCGCGGCGGATGCGCGCGTAGGTCGCGCAACGGCACAGGTTGCCGTCGAGCGCGTTGTCGATGTCTTCGTCACTCGGCGTCGGGTTGTCACGCAGCAGCGCGATCGCGCCCACGATCTGCCCCGACTGGCAGTATCCGCACTGCGCGACTTCGAGTTCGATCCAGGCCTGGCGCACCGCCCGCGCGACTTCCGAGTCGGCGCCTTCGATGGTGGTTACTGCACGTGAGCCCAGCGCCGAGAGGGGGATCACGCAGGACCGTGTCGGCGTGCCGTCGAGGAGCACCGTGCACGCACCGCACACGGCCTTGCCGCAACCGTACTTGGTGCCGGTCAGGCCGAGTTCGTCGCGCAACACCCATAGCAACGGGGTATCCGCCGCGCTCGCGACGTCGTGTTCCTGGCCATTGACCTCGAGCTTCGTCATGTCTGCGGATCCGGTTTCGCGCCGGGCGGCATCGTCACGCTATCCGGGCCGTGGGCGCCTGCGAAGCGCCGCAGGCGCGACGGCCGGCGCGCATTCGCATCGGGGTGATCGTGTGCAGCGCCCGCGCGGCGCCGCCCCATCGAGTATACGCAAAGGGCGGCCGCGACGCAGGGGGCGGCGGGGATGTCACGCTGAACCGGGCGATACCCCGGTGGTGCCGGCATGTCCGGCGGCAAGGGGGAAGAAGAGCCGGAACACGGAGCCCTCTCCGGGTGTGCTGGTGACCTCGATCCGCCCATGCATCATCTCGAGCAGGTGTTTCGCAATCGGCAGGCCGAGCCCGGTGCCCTGGCCGCGGCGGCTCAACGTCGGATCGACCTGGACAAAGGGCGCGAACACCTGGTCGAGCAGCTCCGCCGGAATGCCGGGGCCGGTGTCGCTGACGGTGACCAGCGCATACGCACCGGCGGTGCGCAGGGAGACGACGATCGTGCCCTGTTCGGTGAATTTCACCGCGTTACCGATCACGTTGAGCAGGACCTGGCGCGCCCGCAGTCCGTCACCGAGAACGGCGGCGGTGGGTACGACGTCGAGTGTCATGGCGACGTCGCGCCCTTCGAGTCCGACGGCGAGGCTGTTGGCGGTCGCGCGCACGAGCGCGGTGAGATCGATGTGCTCGCGTCGCAGCATCAGCTTGCCGGCCTCGATACGCGAGAGGTCGAGGATCTCTTCGATGAGCGCCATGAGGTGGCGGCCGGCTTCGCGGATCTCGCTACCGTGCTCGTGCACGGGCGAGTCGGCCGGTGTCTGCATTTCGATCAACTGGGCGAAGCCGAGTACCGCGTTCATCGGCGTGCGCAGCTCGTGGCTCATGCGCGTGAGGAACTCCGTCTTCGCCTGGTTGGCGCGTTCGGCGATTTCCTTGGCCCGCTGCAACTCGCGCGAGCGCACTTCCAGCAGTGCCGCGTTGACCTGCGAGGCCCAGAAGAAGCGATTCCAGTTGCGCAGCTGCGCGAGCAGGTAGGCCGCGAAGGATACGCAGCCGAAAATGAGGCCGGCGCCGAGACCTCCGCCGATCAGCAACCCGGCCGTCAACATGGGCACGAGCAACAGGACGATCAGCGACAGGGCAAGTCGCATCCACATGCCGAAGCTGACGACCACGCTGCTGCCGATCGCGGCGGTGAACGACAGCAGTGCCATGCCCAGCCAGCCGTCGCGGATGTCGACGAGCAGCAGTGCACCGTAGCAGCCCCACAGGACCGGTAGCAGCAGCGCGGCGGCGAAGAAAAAAGCCTGCTCACAGCGGTCCGGCAGCGCGCCCGGTGCGCGAAAACGATGGATGGCGATGCTGCGGACGATCGCGCCGATGACGGCCAGCGCGAGCGCAAAGAAGAACGTGCGTGGGGCGGTGATGTGCTGCCCGTCGAGCAGGCCGCAGGCGAGTACCGCCGTGGGAATGATGTAGACGCCCGGCATTGCACGCAGGGCGACTTCGCGGCAGGCGCCGCGCAGCACGGCATCCCGCGCGGACGGCGGCAGGGTCGCCGTCGTTTCGGGCTGATGGCGTTCGATGTCGTCGAACGCGAGCAGGCGGCCGAGCCGGCAGGTCCGGTCGGCGCGCGCGTCCGGCGGCGGGGCCGGTATGCTCCCGACGCTCATGTCCGCCCGCCCCCGTTGCGCGTCGGCATGGCGGCGCCGCGCGATCGTGCCGGGGTCACGCGAGCGCCTCGCCGGCCCCTGGTCACAAAAGGATGTGGCGTATGTCGCCCAGCACCGTGGTCAGGAAGCGCGTGAACTGGGCCGCCGCGACACCATCTATGACGCGATGGTCGTAGGACAGCGTGAACGGCAGCATCAGGCGCGGCTCGAACTCGCCGTCGCGCCAAACGGGCTTCATCACGCTGGGCGAGACGCCGAGTATCGCTACTTCCGGCGTATTGATGATGGGTGTGAAATGCGTGCCGCCGACGCCGCCGAGGCTCGAGATCGTGAAGCACGCACCCTGCATCTCGGCCGGCGTGATCTTTCGCTCGCGTGCCTTGGCGGCGAGCTCGCGTGCTTCGAGCGCGAGTTCGTAGAGGCCTTTCTTGTCGACGTCCCGGATCACGGGTACGACCAGCCCGTGCTCGGTATTCACCGCGATGCCGATGTGAAAATATTTCTTGTGAATCAGCGCTTCGCCGTCGGGCGACAGCGAAGCGTTGAAGTCGGGATACTTCTTCAGCGCGACCACTGCCGCCTTGACCAGGAACGCGAGCAGCGTGAGCTTGGCGCCTTTGCGCTCTGCCTCGTCGGCCTTCGAACGGCGGAATTCCTCGAGCTCGGTGACGTCCGCCTCGTCCATCTGGAAGACGTGGGGCACGGTCAGCCAGCTGCGGTGCAGGTTCTGGCCGGTGAGCTTGCGTATCTTGTTCAGCGGCGTCGTCTCGATGTCGCCGAAGCGGCTGAAATCGATATCCGGCGCCGCCGGCAGCGCGAACGCGCCGCCGGCCTGGCCGCGCGTGCCGTGCATGACGTCCTTGACGTAGCCCTGCACGTCCTCTTTCAGAATGCGGCCCTTGGGCCCGGTGCCCTTGACGAGCGTGACGTCGACGCCGAGTTCGCGCGCAAAGCGGCGCACCGAGGGGCTGGCGTGAGCCTTGCGCGGCGCGCCGCCCGCCTCGGGTGCGGGGCTTGCCGCGGATGCCGGGCGCGCGGCACGCTGCGCCGCCGGCGCTGTCCGTGCGCGGTCCGCCGTTGCGGTTGCACGCGCGTCGGGGGGCGTGGCGTCGGCGGCCGGCGCCTGGCGCGCCGGCGCCGCGCCGGCGCTGCGCACGCTCAGGGTGACGATCAGATCGCCCTCGGAGACCTTGGCGCCGATCTCGGTCTCGACGGCGCTCACCGTGCCGGCGCGCGGGGCGGCTACCTCCATCGTCGCCTTGTCGCTCTCGAGCGTGATCAGCGGGTCCTCGGCGGCGACTTCGTCGCCGGCCTTGACGAGGATGTCGATGACGTCGACGTTCTCGAAATCGCCGATGTCGGGCACGCGCACTGCGACGCTTTCGGCAGCGCCCGTGTCGTCGGCCTGGGTATCGGCCTGGGTATCGGCCTGGGTATCGGCCTGGCGAGCGGGCGCCCCGCTGCCGGCGTCGCCGGCAGGCGCCGCTTGGTGCGCCGCCGTGGTCGTCGGCGCCTCATCCGCGGGGCCGGTGTCCGCTTCACCGCCGCCCTCGCCCTCGCCCTCGCCCTCGCCACCGTCACCAGCGGCTGCCTCGAGTGACACGATCAGCGCCCCCTCGCCGACCTGGTCGCCGACCGTGACGTGGATCGTGACGACCTTGCCGCCGAACGGGGCTGGCACGTCCATGGTCGCCTTGTCGCTTTCGAGCGTGATCAGCGGATCTTCCGCCGCGACCACGTCGCCCGGTTTGACCAGCACGTCGATGACGTCGACGGTGTCGAAGTCGCCGATGTCCGGTACGCGTACTTCCTGCTCTGCCATGTGTGCGCGCCCTTACTGGTTCATGGGGTTGGGTTTTTCGGGGTCGATGCCGTACTTCGCGATGGCGTCGGCCACGACCTGCGGCGCGACCTCGCCGTCGTCGGCCAGCGCCTTGAGCGCCGCCACCGCGACGTAGTAACGGTTGACCTCGAAGTACTGCCTGAGCTTGGCGCGCGAATCCGAACGTCCGAAGCCGTCGGTGCCGAGGCAGCGGTAGCGGTGCGGCACGTACTCGCGGATCTGGCCGGCGTAGGCGCGGATGTAGTCGGTCGCCGCGACGCAGGGTCCCTGGTGCTCCGACAGCTTGCGTGTCAGGTAGGCGACGCGGGGCTCGGCCAGCGGATGGAGCATGTTCCAGCGCGAGCACTCGAGGCCTTCGCGACGCAGCTCGTTGAAGCTCGTCACGCTCCACACGTTGGCAGCGATGCCGAAGTCCTCCTGCAGCAGGTCGGCGGCCGCGATGACTTCGCGCAGGATGGTGCCGCTGCCCATCAGCTGCACGCGCGGCTGCTCGGCGGTGCGGAAGAGGTACATGCCGCGCACGATGTCGTCGGCGACACCTTCGGGCATCGGCGGGTGCGCGTAATTCTCGTTCATCACCGTCAGGTAATAGAACACGTTCTCCTGCCGCTCGAACATGCGCTTGAGACCGTGATGGATGATCACGGCAAGCTCGTAGCCGAAGGCGGGGTCGTAGCTGACGCAGTTCGGAATCGTCGCCGCCATGATGTGGCTGTGCCCATCCTGGTGCTGGAGGCCTTCGCCGGCCAGCGTGGTACGCCCGGCAGTGCCGCCGAGCAGGAAACCGCGCGCCTGCATGTCGCCCGCGGCCCAGCACAGGTCACCGACGCGCTGGAAGCCGAACATCGAGTAGAAGATGTAGAACGGGATCATCGGCAGGTCGTGGTTCGAGTAGGCCGTCGCCGCCGCGATCCACGAGCACATTGCCCCGGCTTCGTTGATGCCTTCTTCGAGAATCTGTCCGCGCACGTCTTCGCGGTAGTACATCAGCTCGTCGTGATCGACCGGCTCATAGAGCTGCCCCACGGCGGAGTAGATACCGAGCTGGCGGAACATGCCCTCCATGCCGAAGGTGCGCGCCTCGTCGGGCACGATCGGTACCACGCGCGGGCCGATGGTCTTGTCGCGCACGAGCGCCGTGAGCAGGCGTACGAAAGCCATGGTGGTGGAGATCTCACGCTCGCCGCTGCCGCCGAGCACGGCATCGAAGATCGACAGCTCCGGGATCGCCAGCGGCGCCGATTTCTGCCGGCGCTGCGGCACGAAGCCGCCCATCGCCTCGGTACGCTCGCGCAGGTAGCGCATCTCGGGGCTGTCGTCGTCGGGCTTGTAGAACGGTGCGTCGGCGATCGCGCCGTCGGATATCGGGATGTTGAAGCGGTCGCGGAAAGCCTTGAGCGCTTCTTCGCCCATCTTCTTCTGCTGGTGGGTGATGTTCTTGCCTTCACCCGCTTCGCCCATGCCGTAGCCCTTGACCGTCTTGCACAGGATCACGGTGGGCTGGCCGTTGTGCGCGACGGCCGCGGCGTAAGCGGCGAAGACCTTGTGCGGATCGTGACCGCCGCGGTTGAGACGCCAGATGTCGTCGTCGCTCATGTTCGCGACCATCGCCTTCAGCTCGGGATGCTTGCCGAAGAAGTGCTCGCGCACGAAGGCGCCGTTGAAGGCCTTGTAAGCCTGGTACTCGCCGTCGACGGCTTCCTCCATGCGATCGCGCAGCAGGCCCTTGGTGTCCTTGGCCAGCAGCGGATCCCACGCCGAACCCCAGATGACCTTGATGACGTTCCAGCCGGCGCCGCGGAAATCGGACTCGAGTTCCTGGATGATCTTGCCGTTGCCGCGCACCGGGCCATCGAGGCGTTGCAGGTTGCAGTTGATGACGAACACCAGGTTGTCGAGCTTCTCGCGCGAGGCGAGGGCGGCGGCGCCGAAAGCCTCGGGCTCGTCCATCTCGCCGTCGCCCATGAAGGCCCAGACCTTGCGGTCCTGCTTGTCGATGAGCCCGCGGTTCTCCAGGTAGCGCATGAAGCGCGCCTGGTAGATGGCCATGATCGGCCCGAGTCCCATCGATACCGTGGGAAACTGCCAGAAGCCCGGCATGAGCCAGGGATGGGGGTAGGACGACAGGCCGTTGCCGTCGACCTCCTGGCGGAAGTTGTCGAGCTGGCCCTCGTCGAGCAGGCCGAGCAGGTAGGCGCGCGCGTAGATGCCCGGCGCGGAGTGACCCTGGAAGAACACCAGGTCACCGCCATGGGCTTCACTGGGCGCGTGCCAGAAGTGGTTGTAGCCGACTTCGTAGAGCGTTGCCGCGCTCGCATAGCTCGCGATGTGGCCGCCGAGTTCGCTGTTCTTGCGGTTGGCCTTGACCACCATGGCCATCGCGTTCCAGCGGTTGATCGAACGGATACGCCATTCCAGCGCCGGGTCGCCCGGCGTGTAGGCTTCGCGCTGCGGCGGGATGGTGTTGATGTAGGCGGTGCGCGCGGAATAGGGCAGGTTGACGCCGGAGCGCCGCGCCTGGTCGATCAGGCGCTCGAGCAGATAGTGGCTGCGCTCCTGGCCCTCGACGTCGATGACCGCGTCGAGCGCGTCGAGCCATTCCTGGGTTTCCTGCGGATCCTGGTCAGTCATTTAGTGCTCGCCCTGGGCTGCGTGTGGGAACGTAGGGGGTAACGTGACGAAAGCTCTGAACCGTCGGCTGCGCCGTTCCCTGGTGATGTTGCGCGTGTTTTCCCGGCGCTCGTCCGCTCTGCCCGCACCGCGCGTCTCGCGCGCGGCGTGGCTACTCCGTGCGGCTGCCCGCGCCCGTGTTCAGCGCTTTCCGAACGAAACGTTAACACCATCACGCTGCCGCAAACCATAGCGGCCGGGGAGGGCAGACCAGTAGCCGCGCCGCTCAGGGGCAGGGTGTCTCGCGTTCGCAGCGCACGCCGTTGTCGTAGAGAAACTCGATGAACTGCGAGCCGGGCACGAAGCGCTCGGCGAACGGCTCGGTCTGCGCGCCGCGATCGATTTCGGTCAGGAAACACTCACGTGCCGGGCCGTCGCCGCGGCAGACGAATTCGAGCGGCCGCACGGCCGCGGAATTCGTCGTCAGCAGGTAGCCTTCCGCAGTCTTCTCCCACGCCCGCACGAAGCGGGTCGTCGCGCAGTCGCAGGCGAGATAGCGATCGGCGAATTCGATCAGCTTGC
Source organism: Gammaproteobacteria bacterium (assembly GCA_030429865.1). Classification (GTDB taxonomy): domain Bacteria; phylum Pseudomonadota; class Gammaproteobacteria; genus JACKNG01. The sequence goes on from JAUIFX010000030.1 coordinate 20,925, forward strand.
CGACCGTCATGTTGGGCATGTCCTCGCGGGCGCGGGGGTTGGCGAGCTGGGCGGCGAGCAGGTCGCGCGGCGTGGCCGTCTGGTCGGCGATCGGTGCGTCGTCCTTGTCACCGAGGCCGGGCAGCGAGACGTCGGGCATGGACACGCGCGAGCAGGCGCTCGCCAATACGAGCAGCAGCAACGCGAGCACGCGGCCCCGCGGCAGCCTGGCCGCCAGCGGCCTCGCACCGCCGTCGCCAATCCCGCGACGCACCGGGCGGCGCCCGGGTGACGCGCCGGCCAGGCACGTTGACAGCGGCCTCGCGGCCAGGAATCTGCAGGAGTGGTCTGGTGTCACGTCGGGTTTCCGGGGCGAAGTTCAGGAGCGCGCGCGGCTCGCGCGCGTCATCTCCTGCAGGAACTCATGGCGTTCGTGCTCGAAATTGATGCGCGCGATGATCAGATCGAGGATGGTCTGCACGCGCTGTTCGAGGCGCCGGCCCTGACGATAATCGGCCGGCGCGTAGAAGTCGATGCGGTTGGCATCGACGAGTTCACGGCAGACATCGACCGAGGCCTGGTTACGTGGTTTGTGCACGGCGACGGCGAAGCCGCCGTAGTTCTTCACCACCGTCATGCACGGCACGTCGGTGAGGCCGTCGCCGAGATAGAGCATGTGCTGGAACGGGATCGGCCGCTCGCCTTCGGGCATGTATTCGTTGATCGTCTCGAGCTGCTCTTCGCGGCCCTTGTTGATGCGGAACAGGTACTGCGTCTTGGCGGTGTCGTTGATCACGACGGTCGGGAAACGCGCCGCTTCGTGGTGATCGAAGTAATACTGGGAGGCATAGATGCGGCTGAAGTGATGCTTGATGCTGATGCCTTCGAGGATCTCGCTCAAGCCGGCCGAGACGATGTAATGGCGTACCTGCACCGCGCCCGCGGTGCGGCTGTCGACGTAGCCGTTGATCCGTTCGAACCAGTCCTCGACGCCGGGGTAGTACTCGATACCGGCGGCGAGCTGGCGCAGGTCTTCGCGGCTCAGGTGCGCCTTGTTGGCCTCGATCTTCTCGACCAGCAGGCGCATGTAGGTGAGGATGGCGTCGCCGCCCGTGCGCCGCACCTCGTCGTTGACCTCGGCCCAGAACGCGCCCGCGGAGATGCCGAGCTGCGGCAGGACGGTGTACTCCTGCATCGGCTGCGGCGTCAGCGTGCCATCGAAATCGTAGACGATGGCCAGCGTGCTGCGGCGGTAGCGATCCTTACGGGGCATGAAAGCGGGTCGTCATCGGCGGCGGTTCGTTCGGCTCGTTCCTGGTGCTGGCCCGTGACGCGTCGGCGCAGCCACGAGCGTGTCGAGGTCACGCCGACGTCGCCAGCAGGGCATCGTAGTGCGCGAGCATGGCGCGGTCGAAGCAGGCGAATACCACGGATTCTATCCCATCGTGACGCGCCAGCCCCGCCCGCACCTCGGCGACCGCGATGGCGGCGGCGCTGGCATGCGGGTAGCCATAGACACCGCAGCTGATGGCCGGGAAGGCGAGCGTGGCGAGGCCGTGCGCGGCGGCGAGCGCGAGGACCTCGCGGTAGCAGCTCGCGAGCAGCGCGGGTTCGCCCGCCGCGCCGCCCGTCCACACCGGCCCGACGGTGTGGATGACGTGACGCGCGGGCAGGGCGTGGCCCGCGGTGAGGCGCGCCTCGCCGGTCGGGCAGCCGCCGAGGGTGCGGCATTCGGCGAGCAGGCCGGGGCCGGCGGCACGGTGGATGGCGCCGTCGACGCCACCGCCGCCGAGCAGGCTTTCGTTGGCGGCGTTGACGATGGCGTCGCAGGCGAGCGTCGTGATGTCACAGACGCGCGCCTCGATGCGCGGCCGACTCACGATGCGCTCCGGGGACGGCGCCGGGCAGTCATGGCGCGGCCGTGCCGGTCACCGCGGCATGGACCGCCGCGTCCAGGGTGCCGTTCGCTTGCGCGGTGGCGAACGGTTCCAGCGCGGGCACCTCGAGCGTGGGATCGGCCTCGCGCAGTGCGTGGTAAGCGGCGAGGGTGCCGGTCATGGCGGCGAGGTTGTCGCTGCCGGGTTCGCCGCGTTCCAGCTGCGCCGCCATGTTGGCGCCGAGGAAGGCAGCGTAGAGCACCGCCTTGCGGGTGTCGTCGAGGTCGCCGTGCATGAAGCCGAGCACGCCTTCGTTGAGCACGATGTGCACGGCGCCGCCGTTGCGGATGTACTCGAGGAAGGGGCCGGTGCGGTCGAGCCGCGCGGGCGGGTCGGCGGCGAACGCCTGCCACGCGGCGAGCGCGGCGGCGGCGTCCGGCATACCCGTGGTGCCGGCCTCCTCCGCGGGTGCGCGAGGTGCGCCGAGGCTGGCGAGTAGCAACAGCACCACGGCAACAGCCGGGAGAAGAAAGGGACGGGTGGCGCGGGGCCCGGCAGACCGGGTCGTGGCGGATCGGAGCATGGTGGTCATCCGTGGTCGAAGATGTTGAGGACCACGCGCGCGGCGTGGCGGGTGCCGGTGAGAACGTAACGCGCGAGCGCCGCGACCTCGGTGTCCGGCTGGTGCAGGTCGGGCACCATGATCGTCAGCATGCGCGCACCGGCGGCGGCGCGCACGCCGGCCGCGGAATCCTCCAGCGCCACGCAGTGTTCGGGCTCTATTCCGATCCCGGCGGCCGCGCGCAGGAAGATCTCGGGCGCCGGTTTGCCGTTCTCGACTTCGTCGCCGGCGACGATACAGTCGATCAGCGGCGCGAGGCCGGCCAGCGCCAGCGAGCGCTCGGCCTGGTCGCGCTGCGTCGAGGTGGCGACGCTGAACGGCACGCCGCGCGCGTGCAGGCCCTCGAGCAGCTCGCGCATGCCCGGCTGCGCCGGTACGCCATGGGTATCGGTGTGCGCGGTCCAGATCGCGCGGAAGCGATCGCGAAACGCGTCGAGCGGGAAATCCGCGCCCATGGAACTGATGATGGCCGCTTCCACCGCGCGCGGCGGCAGGCCCATCCAGGCCACGTAGGTGGCGTCGGAGACTTCGTGGCCGAGGTCGAGCGCGGCGCGTTGCGCGGCCATGCGGAACAACGGTTCGGAATCGATCAGGATGCCGTCCATGTCGAACACCACGCCGCCATGGCGCCGTTCGCGCGCGCTCATGGCGGCGGCGCCGCGACGATGGCGTCGACGAGCGCGACCGGGTCGGCTTCGACGATCAGGTGCGCGATGTCCGCGGCGGTGACGAAGCCTTCGTCGACGGCGTGGCGCAGCAGCGCGAGCCAGGGCTGGAAATAGCCGCGCGTGTCGAGCAGGCCAATCGGCTGGCGCAACTGGCGCAGCTGGCGCCAGGCGATGACCTCGAGGATCTCGTCGAAGGTGCCGATGCCGCCGGGCAGGGCGACGAAGGCATCGGCGCGTTCGATCATCATCGCCTTGCGCTCGAACAGGTCGTCGACGACGATCTGTTCGGTCAGCCCTTCGTGCAGGACTTCGCGCGAGGTGAGGAAATCGGGAATCACGCCGACCACCCGGCCTCCGGCGTCGAGCGCGGCGTCGGCCACCGTGCCCATCAGGCCGACGCGGCCGCCGCCGTAGACGATGGTGATACCGCGCGCGGCGAGTTCGCGCGCGAAGGCGTCGGCCGCGTCGGCATAGCCGTCGTCGACGCCGGGGCGTGCGCCGCAGAAGACGCAGATGCTGTGACTCATGGACCCGGGATCCTCGTTCGAAGGTGACGCTGCAAGAATGGGTGAGCGGGCCCGCAGGCCGTCATTCGACCATCCACACCAACACGGCGCCGTTGACCTGCCAGGCGCCGTCATCGTCCCGGCTCAGGTGGACCAGCCTGCCGGCGCCGCACTCTACGCCGCACTGGTGCTCGACGTAGACCAGCGCGTGGCGGCGGCTGTCGTCGAGGCCGGCGCGCGAGAGGCGCAGCAGGCCCGGCGCGCCCTCGTAACGCGCGAAGAACTGGCTCCAGCCGACCTGCGGCTCCGGCGCCGCGAACACCTCGGCGCGCGCTTCGGCGTCGAGCACGTGGTAGCTCACCGGCAGGTCGAGCGGGTGATCGATGTCCGCGGTCACCGCGTTGCGCCGTATCCAGGTGTCCAGCGTCTCGCCCGGCGCACCGAGTTCGTCGACCAGGGTGCGCGCGACGTCGAGGTGTTCGGCGATCGCGGCCGGGTCGCCGGTGGTGGTGGCGTCGAGCACCAGCATGCGTTGCTCCGGGTCGAGGCCGTGTGCGAGCAGCGCCTGGAATATCGCGACCTCGGTGTCATCGAGGCCGAGCGCGGCGGCCGGCGCCGCCAGCGTGCCGACCGCGAACAGCAGTGCGGCCGCCAGCCACGCGGGCACGGCGCAAGCCACGGCAGGCGGGCGGACGCTGCGCATCATCGCGGGGACGGGTCAGCCCGCGGCCGCCGCGGCGCCGGCGGGCACGGCGAGCGCGGCGGCGAGGGCATCGAGCCTGGGAGCTTCGGCCAGTCCCAGCACGCACTCGGCAATGCGCTCGGCGGCGTCGCGCGGGATGCTGCGCGCGGCGTTGGCGTGGAACTTGGCGTGGATTTCCTGTTCGCTCATCGGACGGGTCCGGGTGCCGCGGTTGATCGCGACATGGTGGCTGAGGGTGCGGCCGTCGCGGGTCGTGACGACGAGGCCGCCGGAATAATACTGCGGGTAACGCGAGTCCGGATCGTCGGCGTAATCGACGCGTGCGGCGAGCGCGCGCGTGTCCGCATCGGCGAGCGCCGCGTCGTCGAGCTCGGCGAGCGTGAAACGACCGTGGCGCAGGCTCGCCGCGACGATCCACGGGACGCTGAACTGTGCCTCGTAGGCGTTCGCGGGCGCCTGCTTGGCTGGCAGGGGTTCGCACACCACGGGGACCTGGTCGGGGTGTACGAGGGCGGTGATCCGCGCCACGTCGCAGGCCCGCAGGCCGGCGTCGCGCAGGGCCAGCGCGGACTCGGCGAACGCATGGTTGAAATGGCAGGCGGGGTAGGGTTTGAAGGCGACGCCCAGGGTGCGCCAGTCGTCGCCGAGGTCGGCGCCGAGCCCGGCCAGCTCGCGCGACGGGTCCGCGCCGAGCAGCGTGTCGTAGAGGCCGAAGCGGCCCTCCAGCGGCGCGCCGGGACCGACGTAGTCCGACGCCGCGAAAGCCGCCGCGGTGATGCCGGCGACCGCGGCCCAGCCCGGGTGCAGGCGCTTGGTCCAGGCGCCGTCGGCGACGAAAGCCATGCTGCCGCTGGCGAAACTCAACACGATGCCGAGCGCGTGAGCGGTTTGCGCGGCATCCAGACCTTCGAGACGCGCCGCCGCGGCGGCCGCGCCGAAGGCGCCGACGATGCCGGTCGGATGGAAGCCACGTTTCTGCAGACCGCCGCCGGCGACTTCGCCGATGCGCGCGTCGATCTCGACGGCGAGGACGTAGGCGGCGAGCGCGGCGGCGCCGGAGACCCCGCGTGCCTGGCCGAGATTGAACGCGACCGGCCAGGCGCTGGCCGAGCAGTGCACGACCGACGCGACATGGGTGTCGTCGAAATCGAGACTGTGGATCAGCGCGCCGTTGGCGAGCGCCGCGTCGCGCAGCGGCAGCCCGTCGGCCAGGCCGATGACGGTGCTCGCGCCGGGGCCGCCGAGGCGCCGCGCGGCGTCCAGCGCGCGGCGGCCGAAGGGATAGGCGTGGGCGGCGATCGCGATACCGATGCTGTCGAGTATGCACAGCCGCGCGTGCTCGAGTACCGCTTCGGGAATCGCTGCCGGTGCGAGGCTCGTCGCGAAACGGGCGAGCCGCGGCGAGAGTGCCGGCGAGGTTTGAGTCTCGATTGCCATAACGGGCATGATCGCAGATGCGGCGGGGGACGAGAACTGTTCCGCCGTCGGCGGCGTGCGCCGCGGTGCCGGAGTCATCGCAACGGAATCATCGCAACCGGGCCGTCGCAACCGGGGTCGTCGCAACGGGGTCGTCGCAACGGGGTCGTCGCAACGGGGAGTATCAATGCGTATCGTGGAAATCGTGCTGCTGGTCGCGCTGGGCGCTGCCGGCGTCGTCGTTCATGCCCAGGATGCCGGTGCCGACGGCTGGGCCGACGTGCTGCGCCGCGAGCAGGCGCGCGGCGTACCGTTGCCGCGCCTGTCGCAACTGGTTGCCGACCTCGATCTCGAGATGGCCTACGCGATCCAGGAAGCGCTGGTCGCGGCCGAACGCATCGAACGTGCGGTGGGCGGTTACAAGGCCGGTTTCACGGCCGCGCCGTCGCGCGCGCGCTTCGGCCTCGACGGTCCCGTCTCCGGCGTGCTGTTCGCCGATGGCGAGCACCAGGACGGCGCGGTCATCGACCTGGCGGGCTTCGCCCGTCCGATGGTCGAACTCGAGATCGGCTTCCGGCTGCGTTCGGCCATCCGGCGGCCGATGAAGTCGGTCGACGACCTGCTGACCTATGTCCGCGAAGCGGTACCGGCGGTCGAACTGCCCGATCTGGACTACGACGATCTCGAACAACTCACCGGCCTCGACGTCGTCGCGACCAACATCGCCAGCGCCCACTACGTCGTCGGCAAGCCGTTCGTGCTCGCCGGGATCGCGGCGGTCAACGAACTCGACGCCGTCCTCTATCGCGACGGTGAGCACATCGACGGCGGCGCGGCGCGCAACGCCATGGGCAACCAGCTCGAGGCGCTGTTGTGGCTGGTCAACCACCTGCACGCGGCGGGGTGGCCGCTCGAGCCCGGGCAGTTGCTCATCACCGGTACGCTGGGGCGCATCAATCCGGCCGCGCCCGGGCACTACCGCGCCGAGTACCACGCCGGCGAGCGGCGCTACGGCGGCCTCGAGTTCACGCTTGCCGGCGGCGCCGCTCAGGCCAGCGCAAAGTAGTCGACGAGTGCGAGCACCGCGCTGGCCAGCACGAAACCGACCAGCAGGTAGCGCAGGTTCCAGCGCAGGAAGCGCGTCGCCGGGATGCCGAAACGGCCTTGCATGGCGAGCGTCGTGCCGGAGAACGGCGAGGTGCCGAGCGCGACCGACCATGCCATCAGGATCACGATGCCAACCAGGTCGGGATGGGTCAGCCGGGCGGGAAAGAGACCGGACAGCGCGGCGCTGCCCGGATCGAGCACGTAGTCGATGTGCCCGGTACTGGCCAGCGCGCCGATGCCGACGGCGAGCAGTCCGGCACCGAGGAAGAGCGCGAACTCGCCGCCCATGCGCGGCAGCTCGCGATCGACGTGATGCGCGACCAGGCGGCGTGACTCGCGCCACGGCCGGGCCAGCAGCAGTGCCGTGACGCAGGTCGCCGCGCCGAGCTCGATCACGGTCAGGATGGGCCAGCCGGTCGGCAGGTTGTAGAACGCGATGACGAGCGCCGCCAGCATCACCGGCACCGTCAGCGCCTCGCGGTGCAGCGGAAAGCCGACGAATTCGTCGGCCGCCGGGTCGCGCAGCAGCTCGACCAGGCAGTAGCCGAGCAGCAGCAGCGCCAGTACCAGGTTGACGCGGCTGATGGCCAGCATGTCGACGGCCGGGACGTAGTGCAGCACCACGGCCATGGCCGCGAACAGCGGCGACCAGCACGCCGCGGCGACGAAGCCGCGCGAGACCACCTTGGCCTGCAGCGGCGTCAGCGCGCCGTCACGGGCGATGCGGTGACCGACGATGAACACCGCGGAGATGTTGACGATGGCGCCGAACAGGTGCGTCGCGAGCAGCGTCTGCCACAGTGCGCGCCGCCCGCGTGGCAGCGTCTCGGTCGCGCCCGCGCCGCTCGGCGTGACCATGCGCAGGAAGGACACCGTGGCGAGCATCGCGAGCATCGCCTGGTTGCTCTCGACGAGCGGCTCGAGCACGTCGATCGCCGCGCGGCTCGCGGCGAGCGCCAGGGCGCCGAGGCCGCAGGCACACATCAGCGCGACCTGGACCTGCTGGAAACGCGGGATGCCGCGGAACAGGGCGATCCCGACCAGCCCGGCGAGCAGCCCGGCGGGCCATGCCGGGATACGTCCGGCGCTGACCCCGTTGGCGATGGAGATCGCGATCATCGCGCACACCGTGAGACCGAGCAGGCGCTGCCGCGAGGGTGGGGCGAAACCCGCACCGGGCGGCGGCGCGGGCGGTGGCGCGGACGCGGCGACGCCGGGAGGCGCGGGCTTCAATGCAGGCCCATGTCGCGCACGATGGTCGCCGCTATCTCCTCGATCGAGACCGTCGTCGTGTCGAGATACGGGATGCTCTCGGCGGCGAACATCGACTCGGCCTGCTGGACTTCGGCACGGCAGCGCGCGAGGGTGGCGTAGTCGCCGTGGGGGCGCCGCTCGCGACGGATGCGGCTGAGCTGCTCGGGCACGATGGTCAGGCCGTAGAGCTTGCCGCGGCACGGCCGCAGGATTCTGGGCAGCGCGTCGCCCTCGAAGTCGTCGTCGGTCAGGGGGTAATTGGCCGCGCGCAGCGAGTAGTGCATGGCGAGGTACAGGCAGGTCGGCGTCTTGCCGCAGCGCGATACGCCGACGAGCACGATGTCGGCTTCGTTGAGGTCGCGTGGCGAGAGGCCGTCGTCGTGCCCGAGCGTGAAATTCAGTGCCTGAACGCGGCGTTCGTAGACGCCGCTGTCGCCGATTCCGTGCATGCGTCCGGCGGTGTGCGAGGACTCCGTTTCGAGCGCCGCCTCAAGCGGTTCGATGAACGTGCCGAAGAGATCGAACACGAACGGGCTGCTGGTGGCGATGATGCGCTGGATCGCGGGGTCGGTGAGCGTGCTGAACACGAGCGGCGGCGAGCCGCCGTCGGCCGAGGCCTTGTCGATCGTCGCGACCGCCGCGCGCGCGGCGAGTTCGTTGGTCACGAAGGGTATGTGGGTGCGATGAAAATCGATGTCGGGAAACTGCGTGAGCAGGCTCGCGCCGAGCATCTCGGCGGTGATGCCGGTGCGGTCGGAGATGAAGAAGACGCGGCGTTTGGAGGCAACGGACATGGCGGCTCGGCGGGTTGTGCTCGGGATTGGGTGGCGAGGCTGTTGCACCGTCGGGCAGCGGCGCCGCGGCGCGGCGCGCTGCGCACCGCCGGTGGCCGGCGCGCAGCGCAGTGTAGCGGAATGCGCAGCCCGCCGCCGAGCCCCGGCCGGCGTGCCCGAAACCGCCGCCGGGGCGACAGGGGACGGCTTGCGGCCGCGGGCCGGGGCGCCTTTACGGGCTGGCGCGCGACTCGGTTACAATCCCGCCCCTGTCGTCGCCGGGGTCCGCGCCGCGCGGCCGGGCGGGTTCGCAAAGCTTGAGGGCTGATAGCAGGCAATGAGCGACTACATCGTGTCTCTGAAGGACGTCGGCATGGACGACGTCGACAAGGTCGGCGGCAAGAATGCCTCACTCGGCGAGATGATTCGCCACCTGGACGCCGCCGACGTGCGCGTTCCCGGGGGCTTCGCCACCACCGCGGACGCCTTCCGCGAGTTCCTCGCCCACGAGGGGCTGGACAACCGTATCCGCACCCGTCTCGAAAGCTTCGATGTCGACGACGTCGGCGAACTCGCCCGTGCCGGCAAGGAAATCCGGCAGTGGATCGTGGACACGCCGTTTCCGCCGCGCCTGCAGCAGGAAATCGAAGACGCCTTCGCTGCCATGAGCAACGGCGCCGACGGCGATTTCTCCGTCGCCGTGCGCTCCTCGGCCACGGCCGAGGACCTGCCGACGGCCTCCTTCGCCGGTCAGCAGGAGACGTTTCTCAACGTCAGCGGCGTCGAGCACGTCGTGCGCCGCATCAAGGACGTCTACGCGTCGCTGTTCAACGATCGCGCGATCTCCTACCGCGTGCACCACGGTTTCGACCACCACAAGGTCGCCTTGTCGGCCGGCGTGCAGCGCATGGTGCGCAGCGACGTCGGCGCGAGCGGCGTCATGTTCACGCTCGACACCGAGTCCGGCTTCCGCGACGTCGTGTTCATCACCGCGAGCTACGGCCTCGGCGAGATGGTCG
>JAUIFX010000235.1 GCA_030429865.1 Gammaproteobacteria bacterium
TTGATCTTGCCGGCGGGTGTCTTCGGCAGCGCTTCGACGGCCTCGACGTGACGCGGATATTCGTGCTGCGACAAGCGCGCTTTCATGTGGCGCTGGATATCGGCGACATCGATGGTGTGACCGGCGCGCGGTACCACGTAGGCCTTGACGACCTGGCCGCGCAGCGCGTCGGGTACACCAACGGCGGCCGCTTCGAGTACCGCCGGATGGCTGAGCAGACTGTTCTCGATTTCGACCGCGCTCATCGTCCAGCCGGCGGAGATGATGACGTCGTCGGCGCGGCCGGCGTGGTAGAAGTAGCCGTCGGCGTCGATCCGTCCGAGGTCCTTGACGCGGAACCACTCGCCGCGGCGCTTGACCGCGATTTCGCCGAGAACGTCTGCGCCGAGTGCCTGCCCGGCGTCGTCGATCACCGCGACCTCGTTGCCGGGCGCCGGCTTGCCGAGGGCACCGCGGCGGATCGCGTGTCCGCGCATGCCGGGGAAGTCGACCAGGATGACGCCGACCTCGGTGGTGCCGTACATGCTCGCCGGCGGTACGCCGAAGGTCCGCTCGATCCAGTCGAAGGTATCGGGATCGAGCGGCTCGCCGGTGAACGAACACTTGCGCAGGCGCACGCGGTGGCGTCTCTCGAGCCCGCTCGCCCGCAGCATGCGGTAGACCGTGGCGGCGGCGGCGAGGTTGTCCACGGCGAGTTCCTCCAGCGCCGCGTAAACCGGTGCCGGGTCGAAACGTCCGGCATAGGTGGCGGTATGGATGCCGAGAGCGAGCGGCGCCAGCGTGCCGTGCCACAGTCCATGCCCCCAGGCCGGCGAGGACGGGCAGAAATAGCGGTCGCCCCGGCGCAGTCCGGCGCCGTAGAGCGCCGCAACCATGAGGGTGACGATCGCGCGCTGGCTGTGGCGGACCGCTTCGGGCAAGGCACGCGTGGTGCCCGAGGTGTACTGGAACACGGCGAGATCGTCGGCGCGGGTGGCCGCTTCGTAGTGCGACGGGTAGGCGTCGAGTTCGGCCAGGAAAGCCGTGTCCGCGGTGACGAAGGCCGGCCCCGCGAAGCGGGCTGCCAGGGACTGCGCGTCGGCGTGCACGAGCACCAGGCGTGGCGTACAGTCTTCCAGCCGTAGGGCCAGCGCATCGGGACCGAACAAGGTGAACATCGGCACCGCGATCGCGCCGCGCTTGATGGCGCCGAACAGGCAGGCATAGAAGGCGAGGCCGGGCTCCAGGATCACCGCCACGCGGTCGCCATGGCCGATGCCGCGGGCCTCGAGCCAGTGCGCGAACTGGCTCGCGCGGCGAGCCAGTTCATCGAAGCCGTAGTGTTCGAGGTGGCCGTCGGCGAACTTGACGCTCACCGCGGTGCCGCGCGCGGCGTGGCGGTCGAGGCATTCGTGGGCGAGGTTCATACGTTCGCGGTCGCCGTCGAACAGCGCCCATAACGCGCTCGAGGTACAGGCCTCGCGTGCCGCCGCGCAGTCATCGATCGCGAGCAGGTCGGTCACGGTTATCGCCTGGCTCCCCTGCCCGCCGCCGCCCGTCCCGCGCGCATCAGGCAACGAGGTCGTCGCCCGGTGGGGGTGCGAGCTCGTGCAGCAGCGCGGCGAAGGCGCGGCACGCGTCGGTCGTCGTGAACACGCCGGCGAGCTTGCCATGGCGCATCACCACGGCGGCATCGACGTGCCGTTCTATGAGCGCATCGAGCACCTCGGCCAGCGGCGTTTCGATGTCGACGACGAAGGGCGACGCCCGGTAATGGACGCGCACCGGTGCGTGGCCCGCGTCGGCGAGGTCTTCGGCATGCACGATGCCGATGACCTGGCCGTCCTGGGTGACCGGCAGGTGATGAAATTCGTGTGCCGAGAGGATCTCGCGCGCTTCGGCCATCGTCGACTCGATGTCGACGCTGTAGGGGAAGGGCGTCATCGCGGTCTTGAGTTGGGGCAGGTGGGTTTTCATGGTGCCTCGGTCTTTCCGGTCGGCCGTGGGGCCGGTGATCCGTGCGGCGCGCGTCGCGCGCCGCGGTGAGTGGCGGCGGCCGGGCGCCGTCACTCGCTCAGGCCGGCGGCACGGGCGAGCTCGCGCAGGGCCTCGAGCGGTGCGCCACCCTGCTCGATGGTAAACGCCCACACGCTCTCGGCCCAGTAGCGCGGCAAGGCCTCGGCCTGTTCGCCGCACAGGTTGGAGGCCTGCAGGCCCTGCCGGTTGAGCGCGGCGTCCGGGTGCGACGCGCGCTTGCGCGAACGTTTCCAGGTACGGACTTCGAGTGTAACGCCATGCGCGCGCAGCAGCTCGCGCGTGCCCTCGTCGAGCGCCTGCCAGCGCGCCAGGTTCATCAGCAGCAGGTAGGTGTAGTTGCCGAACGTGGGACGCGTGAAATAGCGTGTCGCTTCGTGCCAGTGATTGTGCAGCGGATCGAGCGCCGGCCAGGCAATGCCGTCCAGTGTTCCCTGCGCGAGCGCCGAACGGGTTTCGGCGACCGGCATCGCCACCGCCTGCGCACCTAGCGCGCCGAGCAGGCCATGGTAGACCGGAGCCCCGCGCACGCGGCGCCCGGTTAGCGTGCAGTCGGCCGCGACGGGCTCGCGCAGCAGCAGCTGGTGGCCGACGCGGGACACGGGCATGGCGAGGAGCTTGAGTCCGAGGTTCTCGTAATGGGCTTCTGCCGCGCCCCATACGCCCGCTTCGCGCATGGTGGCCGGGTCGGCATGCACGGCATCGAGAGCCAGCCCCAGCGGCGTCGTCGCGCCGTGGAAGCTGCCGTGCGTGAAAACGACATCGAAGACCCCCAGGCGCACCAATGCAAGCTGGTCATTTGCCGGCACCGACTGTGGTCCGGCGAAGCTGAAGCCGATAGCGCCCTGCGACGCTTCGGCGAGCTTGCGCGCGTAGCGCTCGGCGACCTGGGGGACGTCCTCGTAGGCCGGCGTCCAACTCATCAGCATGCGGAACTCGGCCGCTGCCGCGAGGCCGGCGAAGACCAGGGCGGCGAGGCCGGCGATGAGGGCGGTTGAGCGGCAGGGCATGGTGTCGGGGTGATCTTCCGCGGGCGGCCCGTGCGGCCACGCCCACGCCGGCATATTATCGGTATTTCGCGTGCACGGCGCGCCGCGGGCGCGACGGCACGCACCTTCACAGAATCCCGGAGCCGTCGATGGAAGTCGAAACGCTGTTACCCCTCGGCAAGGTCGATCCGGGGCTGCGCGAACCGGGCACGCGTTTCGACATCGAAACCGTCGCACGCGACGCCGCCCGGGTCGAGGCGCTCGGTTACGACCGGCTGATGTTCGAAGAGACCAAGCACGACCCGTTCGTCGTGCTCGGCCTCGCCGCGCAGGCGACGACCAGCGTCGGTCTCGGTACCGCGGTCGCGATCGCGTTCCCGCGCAGCCCGACCGTCACCGCGATGAGTGCCTGGACCTTGCAGGCGCTGTCGCGTGGGCGCTTCACGCTCGGCCTCGGCACGCAGGTGCGCGGCCACATCCAGCGCCGCTACGGCATGCGCTGGTCGCCGCCGGGGCCGTGGATGCGCGAGTACGTCGAGGCGGTGCGCGCGGTGTGGCATGCCTGGCAACATGGCGGCCAGCCGGCCTTCCACGGCGATCATTACGACATCTCGTTGAGTGTGCCGCTGTTCGATCCGGGGCCGATCGCGCACCCGCACATTCCCATCCACCTGGCCGCGGTCAATCCCTACCTGTGCGAAGTGGCCGGCGAGGTTGCCGACGGTCTGCGTCCGCATCCCGTGTGCACGGCCGAGTACATCGAGCGGGTGATGTGGCCGGCGGTGCGCAAGGGGGCGGCACGGCGGGGGCGTGCGCTCGACCGCTTCGCGGTCAGCATCAAGCCGCTCGTCGCGACGGCGCCCGACGCCGCGCGTCTCGCGCCCAGGGTGCGCGACGTGCGGGCGCGGGTCGCGTTCTACGCCTCGACGCCGGCCTACCGCGCGGCCTTCGCCGCGCACGGTCTCGGCGAACTCGCCGACGAGCTCAAGGTCCTTTCGCGGGCGCAGCGCTGGGAAGAGATGCCCGAGCGTATCGACGACGGCGTGCTCGAACGCTACGCCGTGGTCGGGACCTACGACGAGATCGCGCACAAGCTTGCGCGCCGCTACGGCGGGTTGGTCACGAACGTCGAGTTCAGTATTCCGGTCGACAACGACGCCGACGCGCGCACGCTGCGCGAAATGCTCGCCGTCCTGCGGACGGCGTGAAACCGGCCACGGGCGGTCTCACAGCATCTCGATGCCGACCATGAGCAGTCCGAAGCCGGCGGCGAGCTGGAAGATCCGCGAGTGCAGGATACGCAGCACGGGGTAGCGGGCCACGAACGGGGCGAGGCGTTCGCGGAACAGCGGCACGAACTGCAAGGCCACGCCGAGCGCGATGGCGGACATGCCGAGTAAATCACGCATGGCTGTGGGCTCGCAGCCTCACGCGGACCGGATCACAGAGCCGCCGCTGCCGTAGGTGCGGCCGCGGAAATGACACACGCGCTCGCCGCGCTGGTTGATCACGCTGACGTCGTACATGCCGGTGCGCCGGGTGCGGTTGCCTTCGCTGGCTTCCGCGACGAGACGATCACCGAGCAGTGCGGGGCGGAGAAAATCGACGTTCGCGTTGAGTGCCACGTGGGGCACGTTGTGCGAGTTGCTGGCGAAGGCCATCGCGGTGTCGGCAAGTGCGAAGAGCAGCCCGCCGTGGCACATGTCGTGTCCCTGCAGCATCCATTCGACGACTTCCATCGACATGCGCGCGTAGCCCGGGCGCACTTCCTCGAGCTCGATGCCGAGATGATGAGAAGCGCGATCGCGGCCGTGCATCTGTCGCGCGGCGGTTTCGGCCAGCAGCTGCGGATCGTCTGGAAGGGCGTCGGTCATGGATTTTCCCGTGGCAGGGTTTGTGCGTGGTTGGCGCCCGCTGCGTGCCGCACTCAGGTGGACGGCGCCGCGGCGTCGAGTTCGCGCACCCGGGCGCAGACCAGGCGCACGCGCTCGGCCGGCACGGCAAGCGCGCGCAGCAGGTAGTCCTTGAAGTCGTCCGGCCAGGGTTGGCGGGCGATCGCCTCGCGCATGCACGCGAGCCAGGCGTCACGCTCCGCGGCACCGATGTCGAGATGGCTGTGCGCACCGGGAATCGTGATGCGCCCGTATTTTTCGTTGTAGCGATGCGGGCCGCCCAGCCAGCCGCCCAGGCCGACGAAGCGCGGCGCGGGGGCGCCGGCCGCGCGGGCGCGGTCGCGGATCGCGCGGACCAGCGCCTCGGCGTGGTGCTCGCCG
>JAUIFX010000031.1 GCA_030429865.1 Gammaproteobacteria bacterium
GCAGATCGGACACGCGCTCAGACTGCGCATTCCCGACCAGTTCGTCAAGTCCGGGCAGCGGCGGATGGGCGACGTCGGGGCGCGCGGCGACGATCACGTGGGCCAGCGTCAGCAGCGCCTCGCAGCGGTGCCAGGTCGGCAGCGTGTTGTAGGAATCGAGCCCGATGATGAGGCATAGCGAGCGCTGCGGGAAACGTTCGCGCAGGTGCTCGAGCGTCTCCACGGTGTAACTGGTGCCGCCGCGTTCGAGTTCGCAGCAGTCGACGACCAGGGGCGCACGCGCCGCGGCGCGCAGCATCTCGGTGCGCAGGGCCGCATCGGCCACCGGCGGCGGCCGGTGGCCCGGCGTATTGAGCGGCAGCAGGCGCACCTCGGCCAGGTCGAGCGATTCGTAGGCTTCGAGCGCGACCCGCAAGTGGCCGTTGTGGACCGGGTCGAAGGTGCCGCCGAGCAGGCCGATCGGGCGCGCGCTCGCCGTGCTCATGCCGCCGGCGACCCGGTCAAGTGCGGACTTGCCCGTCGCCGAGCACGATCCATTTCTGCGACGTCAGGCCTTCGAGCCCGACCGGTCCGCGCGCGTGGAACTTGTCGGTGCTGATACCGATCTCGGCGCCGAGGCCGTACTCGAAACCGTCGGCGAAGCGCGTGGATGCGTTGACCATCACCGAGCTCGAGTCGACCTCGGCGAGAAAGCGGCGCGCGCGGGAGTAATCCTCGGTGACGATGGCATCGGTGTGTTGCGAGCCGTACTGGCGGATGTGCGCGATGGCGGCATCGAGATCGTCGACGATGCGCACGGCGAGGACGGGCGCGAGGTACTCCGCGTACCAGTCGTCCTCGTTCGCGGCGACAACCGCCTCGTCGAGCGCCCGCGTGCGTGCGCATCCGCGCAGTTCGACCCCGGCTTCCCGGTAGGCGGCGAACAGGCGCGGAAACACGCGCCGCGCGGCGTCGGGCGTGGCCAGCAGCGTCTCCATGGTGTTGCAGGTGCCGTAACGCTGGGTCTTGGCGTTGAGCGCGATGGCATGTGCCTTGTCGTCGTCGGCATGGTCGTCGAGAAAGACGTGGCAGACGCCGTCGAGGTGCTTGATCACGGGCATGCGGGCCTCGCGGCTGACACGTTCGATGAGGCCCTTGCCGCCACGCGGGACGATGACGTCGATGCAATCGTCCTGCGCGAGCATGATGCCGACCGCCGCGCGGTCGGTGGTGGCGAGCACCTGCACGCCGTCGCCGGGCAGCCCGGCCTGTTCGAGTCCCGCGGTGACGCAGCGCGCGATCGCCTGGTTCGAGCGCCGCGCCTCGGAGCCGCCGCGCAGGATCGCGGCATTGCCCGATTTCAGGCACAGCGCCGCGGCGTCGGCGGTGACGTTGGGACGCGATTCGTAAATGATGCCGACGACGCCGAGCGGGACGCGCATGCGCCCGACCTGGATGCCGCTCGGGCGATAGTCGAGATCGCTCACCGCGCCGATCGGATCGGGCAGGTCGGCGACTTCGAGCACGCCTGCTGCCATGCTCTCGACGCGCGCGTCGGTGAGCTCGAGACGGTCGAGCAGTGCGCTGTCGAGGCCCGCGCGGCGCGCATCGGCGAGATCGTCTGCATTGGCGGCGAGGATGCTCGCCCGCGCCCCGCGCAGTTCTCCGGCGATCGCGACCAGGGCGCGGTTCTTGGCCGCGGTCGTGGCGCGGGCCATGGCGCTGCTGGCCGCGCGCGCGGCGCGTGCGGTGGCGATGACGTAGGCGGCGACGTCGTCGACGTCGGAATCGTGTGCGGACTGTTGCATGGTGATTCGGCCGGTGGCGTAGCGGGTGGCGCGGCGTCTTCGGCTGGCCGGCGCCGTGGCGCGCAGTTTACACCCTGCGCGCCATCGCGGCTGCGCGGGGGAGCCGCCGCGCGTTCGGCGCGGGCTCAGGGCGGCGCGAGGTAGGCGCCGGCGTCGCGATGCCCGCACAGGCGCAAGGCGAGCAGCTCGAGTTCGTCCCAGGGTGAGCCGCGGCGCGCGCCCTTGGCCGCCGCGTCGATGGCGTTCGCGCACACCAGCAGTTCGAGCAGGGTCGCCGCGTCCAGGCGCTCGAGCAGCCGCCGTACCATGCCCTTGCGGTTGCTCCACACGCGGTATTCGTCGAGCACCTGGTCGACGCGTTTGCCGCGATCGACAGCACAGGCCATGGCAGTGAGCTGGCGCAGTTCGCGGCCCAGCGCCCAGGTCAGCAGCGGCGGTTCACTGCCCTCCTCGCGCAGGCCGCGCAACACGCGCAGTCCGCGCCCGAGTTCGCCGGCGACGAGGGCGTCGACGAGCTGGTAGACGTCGAAGCGTGCGCTGTCGGTGACCGCGTGGATGACGTCGGTGTCTTCGATGGTCTCGGCGTCGACCAGCAGGCAGAGCTTCTCCACTTCCTGCGCCGCGGCGAGCAGGTTGCCCTCGACACGTTCGGCGACCAGCGCGGCCGCCGCGCCGGACAGGCGCTTGCGGTGACGCGCCGCGCGACGGTTGAGCCAGGCCGGCAACTGCTCCGGGCGCGGGTCGCGGGAGGCGCCGGTGACGGCGCCGCTCTCGAGCAGCTTGAACCAGCGCGCGCGGCGCGCGCGGCTGTCGAGGGCACCGGCCAGCACCAGGTAGACATCGTCACCGCCCGGCGCGGCCAGGATGCGTTCGAGCACTTCCGTGCCGCGCTTGTCGGGACTGCGCGTGCCCAGGCGGACCTCGATCAGGCGGCGCGTCGCGAACAGGGACAGGGCGTTGGCTTCGCCGGCGATGGTGTCCCAATCACCACCGCTGTCGGCGTCGAACACGCAGCGCTCGCCGATGCCGTCAGCCTGCGCCCGTGCGCGCAGGGCATCGGCGCACTCGGTGAGTTGCAGGGGTTCGTCGCCGTAGAGGAAGTAGACCGGGTCGAGTGCACCGTCGCGGCCGAGTCGTTCGAGCAGGCGTTCGCAGCTCAGCTGCATGGCGCGGTCATCACTGCGCCGCCGCCGCGTTGACCGCGGCGATCGGTGCCTCTTCCGGCAGCTCGAGCACCTGCAGGCGCAGCGCGATCGCGGTCGCCGCGATCTCGGCCAGGTCGCGCCGGATGACCTGGTCCTGTTCGACGGTGCCGAGCACCGCGCCCTCGTCGAAGACGTAGTCGAGCTGCCAGGCGATGTCTTCGCGCGGCACCACCAGGGTGCCCGATTGCGTGCGGACGGCGAAGGAAGTGGTGAGCTGCAGCTGGACTTCGCGCACCTTGCCGGTGTCCGGGTCGACGGACAGGGTCTGGCGCTCGAAACGCTCGCCGCTGATGTCGACGATCAGGTCTGCCGACTTGCGGACATTCGTGAGGCGCCCGCCGCGGTTGACGATCTGCGTGCGTAACGCGCGGCCGACGTCGTTCGCGCCACCCGCCGAGACGTAGACGATGTGATCGAGCGAGCCGCCCGGCCCGGCACCGCGCAGGTGCCAGCCGCCGCAGCCGGCGAGCAGGGTGAGCGCGGCGGCGAGGGCAAGGCGGGCGAAGTGCGTCAGCACGGTGTCATCACTCCTGTACGACGATATTCACGAGTTTGCCGGGCACGACGATGATCTTGCGCAATGTCTTGCCCCCGGTGAAGCGGACGACGTTGTCGTCGGCCAGCGCGGCCTGCTCGCAGGCCGCCTTGTCGGCGTCGGCGGCGACCTTGACGACTGCGCGCTTGCGACCGTTGACCTGCACCACCAGTTCTATCGCGTCGCGCACGAGCGCGCCCTCGTCGGCGGCCGGCCAGCGCGCGTCGGTGAGCGCCTCGCCGTGGCCGAGCGCCTGCCACAGCACGTGCGCCGCGTGGGGCACGATCGGCGCGAGCAGCAGGACCACCGTGTCCAGGCCCTCCTGGCGTACGGCCCGGGCGGCCGGGCTGTCGGCCGCGGTGCGCGAGAGGTGGTTGACCAGTTCCATCACCGCCGCGATGGCGGTATTGAACTTGTAGCGCCGGCTGACGTCGTCGGAGACCTTGACGATGGTCTCGTGGATGTGGCGGCGCAGGTCCTTGAGCGCATCGTCGAGCGCCGTGACGTCGAGCGCATCGACCGGGCCGGCGCTGACGTGTTCGTGGGTCAGGCGCCACAGCGACTTGAGGAAGCGAAACGCGCCTTCGACGGCGGAGTCGGACCATTCCAGGCTCTGGTCGGGGGGCGCGGCGAACATGGTGTACAGCCGCACGGTGTCGGCGCCGTAGCGATCGATGAGCGCCTGCGGATCGACGCCGTTGTTCTTCGACTTCGACATCTTCTCGACCGGGCCGATGGTCACCGGCTGGCCATCGCTGTGCGCCCGCGCGGCGATGACGCGGCCCTTGTCGTCGGTCTCGACGTCGACCTCGGCCGGGTTGAAGTACTGCTTGCGGCCCTGGGTGGTCTCGCGGAAGTAGGTTTCCTTGCACACCATGCCCTGCGTCAGCAGCCGCTTGAACGGTTCGTCCGACTTGACAAGGCCGGCATCGCGCATCGCCTTGTGGAAGAAGCGCGCGTAGAGCAGGTGCAGCACGGCGTGCTCGATACCGCCGATGTAGATGTCGACCGGCATCCAGTAGTCGACGCGCTCGTCGACCATGCCGTCGGCGTTGTCGGCGCAGCAGAAGCGCGAGAAATACCACGAGGACTCGAAGAAGGTGTCGAAAGTGTCGGTCTCGCGGCGCGCCGGGCTGCCGTCGGCGAGGGTAGTCGCGGTGAAGCCGGGCATGCTGCGCAGCGGCGAGGCAACACCTTCCCAGGCGACGTCCTCGGGCAGGGTCACCGGCAGGCGGTCCTCGGCCTCCGGCTGCATGTTGCCCTCGTTGTCGTAGACGACCGGAATCGGGCAGCCCCAGTAGCGCTGGCGGGAAACGAGCCAGTCGCGCAGGCGGTACTGTACGCGGCGTTCGGCGCGGCCATCGCGCTCGAGGGTGGTGGCGATCGCATCGAAGGCGGCGGCGAAGTCCAGCCCGTCGAATTGACCGCTGTTGATCGTCTGCCCGCGCTCGGTGTGCGCGCCGCTGTCAATGTCCGGCGCGTTGCCGCCGGAGTCGGCGATGACCGGCACGATGGCGAGGCCGTACTTGCGCGCGAACTCCCAGTCGCGCTGGTCGTGCGCCGGCACCGACATCACCGCGCCCGTGCCGTAGCTCATGAGGACGAAGTTGGCGACCCACACCGGCAGCGCGTCGCCGGTCAGCGGATGACGCACCGTCACCGGCAGCGCCATGCCGCGCTTCTCGAGCTTTTCGATGACGGCCTCGGAGGTCGACTGGTGGCGGCATTCCGCGACGAACGCAGCGAGCTCGGCGTCGTCCTCCGCGCAGGCGAGCGCAAGCGGGTGTTCCGGTGCCACGGCCATGTAGGTCGCGCCGAGCAGGGTGTCGGGGCGCGTGGTGAAGACCTCGAGTTCGTCGAGACCGCCGACCGGCGCATCGTTGAGCGCGAAGCGTATGGACAGGCCTTCCGATCGCCCGATCCAGTTGCGCTGCATGGTGCGCACGGCGTCGGGCCAGTCGTCCATACGATCGAGTTCGTCGAGGAGCTCGTCGGCATAGGCGGTGATGCGCAGGAACCATTGTGGGATCTCGCGCCGTTCGACCGGCGCTCCCGAACGCCAGCCGCAACCGTCGATGACCTGCTCGTTGGCCAGTACGGTCTGGTCGACCGGGTCCCAGTTGACCACCGCGGTGGCGCGGTAGACCAGGCCTTTCTCGTAGAGGCGGCCGAAGAACCACTGTTCCCAGCGGTAGTAGTCGGGGTCACAGGTGGCCAGCTCGCGGTCCCAGTCGTAGGCGAAGCCGAGCCGCTTGAGCTGTCCGCGCATGTACTCGATGTTCGAGCGCGTCCATTGTGCCGGTGGCACGTTGTTCTCGATCGCGGCGTTCTCGGCGGGCAGGCCGAAGGCGTCCCAGCCCATCGGCTGCAGCACGTTCTTGCCCTGCATGCGCTGGTAGCGCGCGATCACGTCGCCGATGGTGTAGTTGCGCACGTGTCCCATGTGCAGGCGCCCTGACGGGTAGGGGAACATGCACAGGCAATAGAATTTCTCGCGCTCCGGGTCCTCGTGGACCTTGAAGACCTTGGCGTCGTCCCAGTAGGCCTGAACAACGGGCTCTATCGCGCCCGGCTCGTAACGCTCGCTCAGCGGTTCCTGCATGGATATTGTTGCGCCGTCGGCGCCCTTGTCGGTTGAAGATGGCCCTGTGCCGGTCGGCGCACTCCCCACTGGCAGCGCCCGGCGCGGTGCCGCCCGGCGCCTGTCCCCGGTGGACCGCTGGCCGTGACGCGCGTCGCCGGGCGATGCCCGCGCCCGCCTGCGGGCGGATTCGCGGATCCGGCGCGCGCCTGCCGTGAACCGGTGGGTCAGTGGGACAGGCTCGCGGGCGCGCCGCGCGACGTGGCGCTCGTGTGCCGCAGCACACCCCTCGCCGCGAACGCGGGAGGTCATCGTGCCGGTTACCCGGCCTGTCGCCCGTTGTCGCCGGCCGGGTGCGGAAATCGGCCTGGATGAGGGTGCGTGCTGCGCCGCGAAGCATACCGTAGCGCACGCCGCGCGCGCAAAAAGAAAGCCGGCTCGGGGAGCCGGCCGGCCCAGGCGGCCGAGGAGGGTCGGGGGTGGGACTCAGGGGGTGGCCGCGGTCAGGCGGTCGCGATTGCGATCCAGCGTGGCCTGGCCGATGCCGCGGACCAGCAGCAGGTCGTCGACGGTCTTGAACGGGCCATGCTCGGAGCGGTAGGCGACGATGGCCGCGGCCTTGGCCGGGCCGATGCCGTCGATGCCGGCGGCGAGGGTCGCAGCGTCGGCGGCGTTCAGGTCGATGCGTTCTCCGGCGCCGGCGCTCAGGCTGGCGAGGAGCAGGCAGAGGGCGAACAGGGGCTTGATGATGGACATTCCTTGTCTCCTGCGGCCGGCACCACGAGGCGCGGGCCGTTGTTGCGGGTTGGCAGGACGGGGCCGCGGTGCGGCCCCGGGCCGGGACGGTGCACTTCCTGTGCCGTGTCCCGACCAGTGTCCGACTCTACCGGGTCCGGCGTGCGCGCGCGAGCCGGATCGTCGCCGTCGTCGCGGCCGGCGCCGGGACTTTTTCCCGCGTTTACCGCTGCGGCGGTCGGTGACGCGGTGTTCGTCGCCCATTCATTAACCTGTAACAATGCCGACATTAAATGCCGGCCGAGAAGCAACGTCGCCATCCTGCATCGTGAGCGAGATGATCCCCAAAGTACTCATCGTCGAGGACGAGCCGGCCATCCGGCAGATGCTCGGCTTCGCGCTCGCCGCGGAAGGCTACAATTTTCTCGAGGCGGGCGACGTCGAGGCCGCGCAGAACGCGATGAAGTACCTCATGCCGGACGTCATCCTGCTCGACTGGATGTTGCCCGGGCTGTCCGGCGTCGACTTCGCGCGCCGGCTCAAGCGCGATCCCGATACCGCCGACATCCCGATCATCATGCTCACCGCGCGCGGCGAGGAGAACGACAAGGTGCGCGGCCTCGACAGCGGTGCCGACGACTACATCACCAAGCCGTTCTCGACCCGCGAGCTGCTGGCCCGCGTGCGTGCGGTGATGCGCCGCACCCAGCAGCCGCCGGACCCCGAGATCTTCACCGTCGGACCGCTGACGGTCGACTTGCAGAGCAGCCGGGTGACCTGTTCCGGCACCCCGATCAACCTCAGTCCGACCGAGTTCCGACTGCTGCATTTCTTCGTCACCCACACCGAGCGCGTGTACAGCCGCAGCCAGCTGCTCGATGCCGTGTGGGGCGCCAACGCCTACATCGAGGAGCGCACCGTCGACGTGCATATCCGTCGCCTGCGCAAGATGTTCGAACCCTACGACTGTGATGTCTACATCCAGACCGTGCGCGGCATGGGCTATCGCTTCTCGACCATCGTCGACTGACCGCGATCAGATCCGTGCACGTGGCTAGCGCGCGGCGTTCCCATGCCGGGCCGAAAGGCCGCATAATGCCCGGCGACAGCCATCCCCGCTGAGAATGTCGATGCAACATCAGGATATCTGGCGTCTGCTCGGCCTGTTGCTGCTGGCCCTGGTCGTCGGCCTCGCCACCGGGCTCACCGGCTGGGCCCTGTTTCTCGCCGCCGCCCTGTACATCGCCTGGACCCAGCGCGAGCTGGCGCGCCTGCTGCGCTGGCTGCGTAACCGCAAGGCCTGCGAACCGCCGGAGCACGCCGGCGTGTTCGAGGAAATCACGCTCGAAATCGATTACCTGCGCGAGCGCCACAAGAAGCGCAAGAAGAAACTCGGCAATTACCTCAAGCAGTTCCAGCAGGCGACGCGCGCCCTGCCCGACGCGACCGTGGTGCTCGATACCGACGACGAAGTGCGCTGGGCGAACGGGGCCGCGCGCCGCGACCTCGGCGTGTGCTGGCCCGAGGACGTCGGGCAGCGCATCACCAATATCGTGCGCAATCCCGAGCTGCGTGCCTACATCGAGACGACCCGCGACGAGGAGGGCCGCTCGCTGGAAGTGGTATGCCCGATGGATGCCGAACGGCACCTCAGCATCCTGACCGCACCGTACGGCAACGAGCAGCGCATCCTGGTCGCGCGCGACATCACCGACCTGCACCGCGCCAACCTGATTCGTTCGGACTTCGTGGCCAACGTCTCGCACGAGCTGCGCACGCCGATCACGGTTTTCCGCGGTTACCTCGAGACGCTGCTCGCGCAGGCCGACGATGCGCCCCCCGCCTGGCGCAACGCGTTCGAACAGATGTCCGGCCACGCCAACCGGATGCAGAACCTGGTGCAGGAACTGCTGCTGTTGTCGAGCCTCGAGGCGGAGAACCGCGTCAAGCAGCCGCAGACCGTCGACGTGCCGGCACTGATTGGCGAGCTGCACGACCGCGCACGCGAGCTGAGCGGCGACCTCGCCCACCTCTTCTCGCTCGAGATCGACGGCGAGCTGTGCGTCAGGGGGTCGCGCGACGAGCTCTACAGCGCGTTCTCCAACCTGCTGTTCAATGCCGTGCAGTACACGCCGGCGCGCGGCATCATCCGCGTGCGCTGGTACCGCGACGCCGCTGGCGCGCATTTCACGGTCGAGGACAATGGCATCGGTATCGCTCCCGAGCACCTGCCGCGCCTGACGGAGCGCTTCTACCGCGTCGACCCGTCGCGTGCCCGCGTCAACGGCATCGGCGGCACCGGCCTCGGCCTCGCTATCGCCAAGCACGTCCTGTCGCGCCACAACGCGACCTTGTCCATCCGCAGCGAGCCCGGCCAGGGCAGCACGTTCAGCGCCGATTTTCCGCCTGGCGAGATCCGCGAGCGTAGCGTGCCGCGCACCCAGGGCCGCGCGCGCGACGCCGGCTGAGAAAAGCTGCCCGGGTCCGTGCGCCGTGCAGCGGCGGGTTCAGCGCACCCCTAGGAGTTCTCGGCGTGGCTCGCCTCGAGCTCCTGCTTCACCTGCTCGAGCGCGACGTGACGAACGTCCTTGCCTTCGACAAGGTAGATCACGTTCTCGCAGATGTTGTGCGCGTGGTCGCCGATGCGCTCGAGCGCGCGCAGCGAAAGCACGGCGTCGAGTACCGGCGTGATCGAGCGCGGGTCTTCCATCATGTAGGTGATGAGGTGACGCATGATGACGTCGGTCTCGGAATCGATGTCGCGATCTTCCTGTGCCACGCGCAGCGCGGCCTGCGAGTCCATGCGCGCGAAGGCATCGAGCGCGGCGCGCAGCATGCGGCGCACGTGGTGGCCCATGGCCAGCATGCCGACGTAGTAGTTACGCAACGCCGCCGGGTTGCCGACGTTGAGGATGAGGCGCGCGATCTTCTCGGCCTCGTCGCCGATGCGCTCGAGATCGGTGATCGTCTTGCTGACCGCGACGACCAGGCGCAGGTCGCCCGCGGCCGGCTGCCGGCGCAGCAGGATTTCGGTACAGTCGCTGTCGATCTCGACTTCCAGCGCGTTGACCTTGTAGTCGTTGACGGCAACGTACTCGGCCGTCTCGAAATCGCCCTTGGCAAAGCTGTCGAGGACCTTCTGCAGGTGATCCTCGACCAGTCCGCCCATGGCCAGCACCTTGGAGCGGATGTCCTCGAGTTCCTTGTCGAACTGGTGCGAGATGTGGTGGGGAAGATTGGACAAGGCCATGTGTGTGCCCTCCTGACGCGCCTGGCGCGCCTGCCGCCGCCGGTTCCAGGTCAGCCGTAGCGGCCGGTGATGTAGTCTTCGGTCTGTTTGCGGCGTGGCGTCGTGAACAGGGTCCGCGTTTCGCCGAACTCGATCAGATCGCCCATGTACATGAACGCAGTATAGTCCGACACGCGTGCCGCCTGCTGCATGTTATGGGTCACGATGACGATCGTGTAGTCGGTCTTGAGTTCGTAGATCAGTTCCTCGATCTTGAGTGTCGAGATCGGGTCGAGCGCCGAGGCCGGTTCGTCGAGCAGCAGCACTTCGGGCTCGACGGC
Organism: Gammaproteobacteria bacterium; assembly: GCA_030429865.1. Lineage (GTDB taxonomy): Bacteria > Pseudomonadota > Gammaproteobacteria > JACKNG01. Next base: position 10,414 of record JAUIFX010000031.1, read on the forward strand.
GATGGCGCGCGCGATGACCAGGCGCTGCTGCTGGCCGCCCGAGAGGCCGAGTGCGTTGTCGTGCACGCGGTCCTTCACTTCTTCCCACAGCGCGGCCCCGCGCAGCGCGCGTTCGACCGCCTTGTCGAGCACGCGGCGGCTGTTGACGCCCTGGATGCGCAGGCCGTAGGCGACGTTCTCGTAGACCGACTTTGGAAACGGGTTGGGTTTCTGGAACACCATGCCGACGCGGCGCCGCAGCTGGGCGACGTTGATGCCGCGCGCGTAGATGTTCTGTCCCTCGAGCAGGATCTCGCCGTCGATATGGACGTCGTCGATGAGGTCGTTCATGCGGTTGAAGCAGCGCAGCAGGGTCGATTTGCCGCAGCCGCTCGGGCCGATGAAAGCCGTGACCTGCTTCTCCGGGATGGTCATGTTGATGTCGTTGAGCGCGCGCTTGTCCCCGTAGTAGAGATTCAGCTTGCGCACTTCGAGGCAGGTAGCTGGCGCTTCGGCGCGCGCACGCGGCGTGCCCTCGCGCAGCGCCTGCGCGCCGACACCATGGGTCAGGCCGGCCTGGGCCTGCTTTTCGGCGCCATCTGCGTCTGCTGTCATCGGTGCGGATCCGGGCTCAGGCTTCGGCTGCATTGTACTTTTCCCGCAGGCGGTTGCGAATGGTGATGGCCGCGAGGTTCAGCGTGATGATGATGATCACGAGCAGCAGCGACGTGGCGTAGACCAGCGGCCGCGCGGCTTCGACGTTGGGGCTCTGGAAGCCGACGTCGTAGATGTGGAAGCCGAGATGCATGAACTTGCGATCGAGGTGCAGGAACGGGAAATTGCCGTCCAGCGGCAGGGACGGCGCGAGCTTGACGACGCCGACCATCATCAGCGGCGCGACTTCGCCCGCGGCGCGCGCCACCGCCAGGATCAGTCCCGTCATCATCGCCGGCGTCGCCATCGGCAGCACGGTTCGCCACAGCGTCTCGGCCTTGGTCGCACCGAGCGCGAGGCTGCCCTCGCGAATCGAGCGCGGGATGCGCGACAGTCCTTCCTCGGTCGCGACGATGACGACCGGCACGGTCAGCAGGGCGAGGGTCAGCGACGACCACAGCAGGCCGGGCGTACCGAAGGTCGGCGCCGGCAGCGCCTCGGGATAGAACAGCGCATCGAGCGAACCGCCGATGAAATAGACGAAGAAGCCGAGGCCGAACACGCCGTAGACGACCGACGGCACGCCGGCGAGGTTGTTGACCGCGATGCGGATGATGCGGGTCAGGGTGCCCTGCTGGGCGTATTCGCGCAGGTAGACCGCGGCGATCACGCCGAACGGCGTGACGAACACCGACATCAGCAACACCATCAACACGGTGCCGAAGATGGCGGGGAACACGCCGCCCTCGGTATTCGCCTCGCGCGGCTCGTCGGCGACGAACTCGGCCGCCTTGTCGAGGTAATGCACGAGCTTCGCGCCGAGTCCCATGGCATTGGGCTGGAACACCCGCACGAGCTTGGCGAACGACAGCTTGCGCACTTCGCCGGTCGTGGTGCGCGCAATCAGGGTATCGCGGCCGATCTGCTCGTAGAGGGTGCCGAGCTCGGCCGCGAGCGCCTCGTAGCGTGCGTCGAGCGCCGCGCGGTCGGCGGCGACCTCGGCATAGCCCGGGTGATCGGCCGGCGCGTTCTCGAGCTCGAGTTCCCGCGTGCGCAGGCGCAGGTGCTCGAGTTCGTAGTTGACCGAGCCCATGCGATCCTTTTCGATGTGCTCGATGCGTTCGCGCAGCGCCTGCGTGCGTTCCATGCGCGCGGCGATTTCGGGCCAGGGATCGCCGCCGACCGCGACCGCCTCGCCGTTCTCCTCGATCCCTTCGACGAAACCGTAGAAGTTGCCCCACTCTTCGCGTTCGGCGACGAACACGGACTCGGGGTGGCGGGTCTCGGTGACGTGCAGCGCGGTGACCCAGCGGAAGTCGCTGCCGGTGACGTCGCGGTTGCCGGTCTTGATCAGGTAGCGGTCGACGAGTTCCTGGCCTTCCGGGACCTCGATGCCGAGCCCTCGGACGCGCGCCGCCGGGACCGTCTCGCTGTCGCTCCGCTCGCCGAGCACGCGTTCGCCGCTGTCGAGCGTCAGCTCGACCACGCCCTGCGGCCAGAAATGGCCCATGCCGCGCAAGGTGATCAGGATCAGCAGGCCGAAGACCATGATCAGGCTGAAGCTCACGGTGCCGGCAGTGAGCCAGATCCACGGCAGGCCGGAGCGCAGCCAGGCGCCGGTGCCGCGATCGGGTGGCGTCTCGTCGTTCATCGCGTCTCGTTCACAGGCTCGCGTACTTGCGGCGCAGGCGCTGGCGCACGACCTCGGCCAGGGTGTTGACCAGGAAAGTCACCATGAAGAGCACCAGCGCGGCGAGGAACAGCACCCGGTAATGGGTGCTGTCGACTTCGGATTCGGGCATCTCGACGGCGATGTTCGCGGACAACGCGCGGAAGCCCTGGAAGATGTTCAGGTCCATGATCGGCGTGTTGCCGGTCGCCATCAGCACGATCATCGTCTCGCCGACGGCGCGCCCCATACCGATCATCACGGCCGAGAAGATGCCCGGGCTGGCGGTCAGCAGGACGACGCGCACCGCGGTCTGCCACGGCGTCGCACCGAGCGCGAGGCTGCCCATCGTCAGCGAACGCGGCACGCTGAACACCGCGTCCTCGCTGATCGTGAAAATCGTCGGGATGACGGCGAAGCCGATGGCGATGCCGACGACCAGCGAATTGCGTTGATCGTAGGTGATGCCGAACGCGGAGTGCAGCCAGTGGGACGCACTGCCGTCGAGAAACGCGAGTTCGATGAACGTGCCGAGTTCGAGGCTCAGCCACACCGCGGCGCAGACGACGGGCACCAGCAGCATCGCTTCCCAGCCGTCGGGCAGGCGGTGACGCACGGCGCCCGGCAGGCGCGGCCACAGCCACGCGCTGGCAAGAATGGCGAGCGGCAGCACCGCAATCGAGAGAAACACGCCGACCAGTTCGCGCTCGACCAGCGGCGCGAGCCACAAGCCGGCGAGAAAGCCCAGGATCACCGTCGGCAGGGCGGCCATGACCTCGATCGCCGGCTTGACCACCGCGCGCATCGGCGGCGACATGAAATAGGCGGTGTAGATGGCGCCCAGCACCGCCAGCGGCATGGCGAACAGCATCGAGTAGAACGTCGCCTTGAAGGTGCCGAAGGTCAACGGCATGAGGCTGAACTTGGGCTCGAAATCCGCGCTCGCCGAGGACGACTGCCAGATGTACTCGGGCTCCTGTCGGCTCTCGTACCAGACCTTGCCCCACAGCGCCTGCCACGAGACCTCGGGATGCTCGTTGTGGATGTCGAACGTCTCGTAGCGGCCGTTCGCGCTCACCGCGATGGCGGCGTGCGCGCGCGGCGACATCGACAAGGCCGTGACCGAGTCGGCCGCGATCGGTTCGACTACCAGGCGGCGCTCGGCGGTGGTGTGGAACAGCCCGAGATTGCCCGCGGTGTCGAGCGCGGCGAAGCCCTTGCGGTAGTGCTCGGGTGCGATACGCGCGACGGGTGCCGGCAGCGGCGCGAAACTGCGCACCTCGGCGAGCGTGTAGTTGTTGTGATCGTCGCGAACCGGGAACCACTGGGTGACGCGGCCCTGGTCGTCGCCGACGAGCAGCGAGATACCGCCGGCAAGCAGCGCGATGTCGGTCACGCCGACGCCTTCGCCGACCACGCTGATGCGGTCGACCAGCACCGGTTCGGCCTTGTTGCTGATGTCGTAGTAGGTCAGCACGCCGCTGGTCGAGACGACGAACAGCTCGCGCTGCTCGATATCCATGGCGAGGTGTGCGACGTCACCGCCGTCGAGATCGAGCTCGGTGCGGCTCGACTCGAACGTCACCTCGTCGTCGAGGAAGGAAGTCTGGCGGGTGACGTTCAGCAGCAGCAGGCGGCCGTCGCCGGTGGCCGCGGCGACGCTCGCCTCGTCGTCGTTGGCCTGGCCGGCGATGAGGCGCAGCGGCGCGCCGCGCTGGCTCACCACCAGGGGTTCGGCACCGTACGGGAAGCCGAGCCGCGGCGTCACCTGGCGCTTGTCGTCGGGGTAGCTGACCTGGTAGTTGGCCTGGCCGATAACGACGCGGCCGTCCGCCGTGCCGGCGAACACCGTGCGCTCGGCCGGCGCGCCGGCGCGGATCGCACTGGTCCGGGTGGCGGGTTCCGCCGCCGCGAGGAGATCGCCCGCGACGAGCTCGCTGCCGTCGGCGAGGCGGAAGAAGCGGTAGTCGCCGCCCGCACCGACCGTGAGGCCGATCTCGGCGTATTCGTCGAGCGCGACGAAGGCGGGCGGGCTTTCTGCCGGCGCCTCGCGCAGGCCCTGCGAATCCACCGAGGCGCCGGCGAACAGGGGCAGAACGGTGTACAGGAGATAGAAGAAAATCAGCAGGATGGCGATGATCACCGAGACCCCGCCGACGCCCATGACGAGGCCGAACAGGCGATCCTTGAGCAGCCGCAGGCGTTCACGGGGGCTGCTCTCCCGCATGGCGCTGTCGGTCACGGTCGCGGACCTGGATGGCTCGAAGGGGTGATAGGCATCATGATCGTTTGGGTCCGCGCGGCACGCGCCCTGCGCGCCGGGCTGCGGCTGCGGCAGCAGATGGTGCGGGAGAACCGGCCCGGCCCATGCGGGCGTGCCGCCGCGGGCGACCGATTCGGCATTCTGGCGGCGCTATGTTACAGGATCAAGTCGTCCGGACGACGCCCGGGCCGGGCTATTTCTCGGCCGTGATGTAGCAGATCCAGCCGGCATCGGCGTCGGCCCGCGTGACCGGCAGGAACTCGCCGCTGCCATCCTGCTCGTCCTCGTCCCAGCCCTGCCAGTACACGGTCGTGCGGCGGAAGCCGGCCTCGGCGAGGATCTCGCGGATCTCCGGCAGCGTCCACAGGCGCCATTCGTAGCTGAACGCGCGTTTCAGCTTCGACCCGTCGGGGAAGTGGAAATGGATGTGGCACAGCAGGTTGCCGTCGACCGGGTTGTAGGAGGCCTGGTCCCACACGTAGGTGAAGTCGTCGTGCTCGGTCTTCTCCTTGAGTTCGCGGAACGCGTCGTAGCCGCCGTAGCAGTCGAGGAAGAAGATGCCGTCGTCGTTGAGCGCGTCGAGCACGCGGCGGAAGTAGCGCCGCAGCAGGCGCCGTTCCTTGAGCAGCCAGTAGCTGAAATTCATTGCCAGCACGATGTCCTGCAGCGGCGTCGTCGCCCGGAGGACGTCGTCGTGGACCAGCGCGATGCGTTTGCGCTGCGCCGGCGTCAGCGCGGCGACGTGGTGGGCCTGGCCCCAACCCAGCACCTCTTCGTCGAGGTCGACGCCGGTCGCGTAGTTGTCACCGCGGCGGCGCACCCATTCGCACGACGTGTTGCCGGTGCCGCAGAAGTCTTCGCGCAGGTAGCGCGCACGCCGCCCGCGCAGCCGCATGAACTCGTCGTCGACGAAGTCGATCTCGGCTTCGACGCACTGCACCGCGGCCTCGTAGAGGGCGTGGCGGTCGGCCTGTTCGGCCATGGTCGGTCCGCGCTTGCCGCGCCGTGCACCGCCCGATTTGCCCTTGCTGTTCTTGTCGCGCTTGTCTCGTTTGACCATGATCAGACTCGCTCCCCGAAGGCTTGCGGTGCCCGCCAAAAGCGCGCAATGTTAACGGCATACCCGGTCGGATGCACCCGCCGGCAGGCCCGGCTCCGGGCGCGCCACGATCACCCGAAACAGCACTATGGACGCAAAGACCGTCGCCATCGGCGACCCCGAGCTCTACATCAATCGCGAGCTGTCGCTGCTCGAATTCAACCGCCGCGTGCTCGAACAGGCCAAGGATGCAGGCAACCCGCTGCTCGAGCGGCTGCGCTTCCTGTGCATTTCGAGCTCCAATCTCGACGAGTTCTTCGAGATCCGCGTCGCCGGCCTCAAGCAGCAGGTCGCCTTCGCCGCCGGCCAGTCGGGCCCCGACCAGATGGCGCCGGCCGAGCAGCTGCGCGCGATCAGCCAGGCCGCGCACGCGCTCGTCGCCGAGCAGTACCGCGTGCTCAACGAAGAGCTCCTGCCGGCGCTGGCGGCCGAGGACATCCACTTTCTCAAGCGCAGCGAGTGGCACTCGCGCCAGGCGGCCTGGGTGCGGCGCTTCTTCAACCGCGAGCTGCTGCCGGTGTTGAGTCCTATCGGGCTCGACCCCTCGCATCCTTTTCCGCGCATCCTGAACAAGAGCCTGAATTTCCTCGTCTCGCTCGAGGGCACCGACGCGTTCGGGCGCAACTCGGTGATCGCCATCGTGCAGGCGCCGCGCTCGCTGCCACGCATCATCAACATTCCCGAGTCGCATGCCAACGGGCCGCACGAATTCGTCTTCCTGTCCTCGCTCATCCATGCGCACGTCGACGACATCTTCCCCGGCATGAAAGTGACCGGCTGCTACCAGTTCCGCGTCACCCGCAATAGCGACCTGTTCGTCGATGACGAAGAAGTCGAGGACCTGCTGCAGGCGCTCGAGGGCGAGCTGCAGCAGCGGCGCTTCGGCGACGCGGTGCGGCTCGAGGTCGCGAGCGAGTGCCCGATGGAGATGGTCAGCCTGCTCTCGCACGAGTTCAACCTGCTCGAGCCCGACATCTACAGCTGCAACGGCCCGGTCAACCTGACCCGCCTGATGGCAGTGCCGGACATGGTCGAGCGGGCAGATCTCAAGTTCCCGCCGTTCACGCCCAGCCGCCCGCTGCGCCTCAAGCGCAATGCCGACATGTTCGACGTGATTCGCCGCGGCGACGTCCTGCTGCACCACCCTTTCCAGTCCTTCGCGCCGATTACCGACTTCCTGTTCCAGGCGGCGCGCGACCCGGAAGTGCTGGTGATCAAGCAGACGCTCTACCGTACCGGGCCCGATTCGGCCATCGTGCAGGCACTGGTCGAGGCCGCGCGCGAGGGCAAGGAAGTCACCGTCGTCATCGAGCTCAAGGCGCGTTTCGACGAGGAAGCGAACATCGAGCTGGCGACGCGCCTGCAGGAAGCCGGTGCGCACGTCGTCTACGGCATCGTCGGCCACAAGACGCACGCGAAGATGATCCTCGTCGTGCGCCGCGAGGGCAAGCAGCTGCGCCGCTACGTACACCTCGGCACCGGCAACTACCACGCGCGCACCGCGCGGCAGTACACCGATTACGGCCTGTTCACCTGCGACAACACCATCGGCGTGGACGTGCAGAAGATCTTCCACCAGCTGACCGCGCCCGGCCGCGCGGGAAAACTGAAGAAGGTCCTGCAGTCCCCGTTCACGATGCACAAGACCGTCATCGAACTGATCAACCGCGAAGCCGCGCACGCGCGCGCCGGCAAGAGCGCACGCATCATCGTCAAGATGAATGCCCTGTCCGAGGTCAAGACCATCGACGCGCTCTACGAGGCCTCGATGGCCGGGGTCCGCATCGATCTCATCGTGCGCGGCGTGTGTGCACTGCGCCCTGGCTTCGAGGGTATTTCCGACAACATCCGCGTGCGCTCGATCGTCGGGCGCTTCCTCGAGCATTCACGGGTGTTCTACTTCGCCAACGACGGTTCACCCGAGATCTACCTGTCGAGCGCCGACTGGATGGGGCGCAATTTCTTCAACCGCGTCGAGACCGCGTTCCTCGTCGAGGACAAGCGGCTGCACCAGCGCATCATGAAGGAATGCCTGAACAACTACCTCGCCGACAACACGCGTGCCTGGGCCCTGCGCAGCGACGGCAGCTACGCGCGCGTCAAGCCCGGCCAGGCGCGCCCGCGCGACGCGCAGGGATACCTGCTCGACGCCTTGTCGTGAGAGCCGGCCGCGCGCGCAGCGGGGTCACTTGATCTTGAGCTTGAAGCCGCCGCTCTTGAGGTAGGCGGCCTCGGATTCGAGATCGGCGCGGGTCAGCGGGTGGGCGTCCAGCCACAGCGGCGGAAAGCCCAGGCGCAGGGTGTTGTTGTCCGAGGTGAGACGCAGTGTCGGCACCGCTTCGGCGCTGCGTCGACGGTGCAACACGCAGGCCAGCCTGAGCAGGATGCACAGGCGCAGCGTGGCCTTCTCGTGCTCGGCGGTGAGGCGGCTGAACACCGTCAGCGGCAGTTTGCGCCGGTGGCCGCGCACGAGCGCGGCGAGGCGCGCCTGTTCGCCGCGCGCGAAGCCCGGCATGTCGAGATTGTTGAGCAGGTATTCGCCGTGTTTCTGGTACTGGCTGTGCGAAACGCTCAAGCCTATCTCGTGCAGGCTCGCCGCCCAGCGCAGCAGGCGCTTGTATTCCTCGCCGCCGAGCTCCCAGGACTGCGCGACCTGCTCGAGCAGCGTCAGCGCGGTAGCGCGGACGCGCTCGCTCTGCGCGAAGTCGACCTGGTAGCGGGCGACCAGGCCGTTGACGGTACGTTCGCGCACGTCCTCGCGATGGATGCGCCCGAGCTGGTCGTAGAGCAGCCCTTCGCGCAGGGCGCTCTGCGAGACCCGCATCCGCTCGATGCCGAGCGCCTCGAAGGCGGCGGAGAGGATGGCGACGCCGCCCGGCAGCACCGGCCGGCGTTCTTCGGACAGGCTGCTCAGCTCGAGCTTGTCGACGTGTCCGGCGTCGATCATCGCCTGTTTCAGCTTGGCCAGGCTCTGCGGCGTGATGCCCTCGCGGCTCCAGCCCTCGGCGAGCACGATCTCGCGCACCGCGAGAATCGTGCCCGACGCACCGATGGCCGACTGCCAACCGCTCTCGCGGTAAGCGAGTTCGATGGCCTCGAGTTCCTGGCGCGCCGCGATCTCGGCCGAGCGCATCGACTTGGCGTCGATGCGGCCGCCGCTGAACCAGCGCTTGGAATGGCTCACGCAGCCCATGTGCAGGCTTTCCATCTGCAACGCCTCGAAGTGGCGTCCGAGGATGAACTCCGTGCTGCCGCCACCGATGTCCATCACCAGGCGCAGCTCCGATTCGTCCTCGAGGCCGTGCGACACGCCGAGGTAGATCAGGCGCGCTTCCTCGTGGCCCGAGATGATGTCGATCGGATGGCCGAGCGCGGCCTCTGCGCGGGTGATGAAACTCCACGCGTTGCGCGCCTTGCGCAAAGTATTGGTGCCGACGACGCGGACGCTGCCCGGCGGCAGGTCGCGCACCCGTTCGCCGAACTGCGCGAGGCATTCCATCGCGCGCACCATGGCTTTCTCGTTGATGTTGTTGTCGGCATCGAGGCCTGCGGCGAGGCGCACCGTCGCGCGCATGCGGTCGAGCATGCGGAAGCCCTGCTCGGTGGCCTGCGCCACGATCATGTGAAAGCTGTTGGAGCCGAGGTCGACCGCGGCCAGGGTGCGCGGCGCATCGGGGTGCTGTTCAGACATAGTGACCGGGGCCTGTTGCGCCGCGTAGCGGCTGACACGCTGCCATGCAGGTTCGCGCCGGTGTTTGCGCGAGGTCAAGTCGGCGAGCCGCGGGACCGCATGCGGCTTACGGCGAGGATTATACTGGCTGTCCCAGCCATGCCGACGGAGCCACTGTCATGAGCGACGACATCGAGCGCATCACCCCACCCGAGGCGGCCCGCATCCTTGCCGGCGATCCGCGTGCCTTACTCATCGACGTGCGTTCCAAGGTCGAGTTCGACTACGTCGGCCACCCGGTCGGAGCGGTCAACGTGATCTGGAAGGACTACCCGCACTGGCAGGAAAACCCCCAGTTCGTCGCCGAGGTGCGCGATGCGCTCGAAGCCCGTGGCGGCGATGACGCCGACCGCCCGGTGCTCGCGATCTGCCGCAGCGGCGCGCGCTCGCTCGCTGCCGCCAAGGCGCTCGCCGCGGCCGGCTACCGCAGGCTGTACAACGTCGAGGAAGGCTTCGAAGGCGACAAGGACGCCGACGGCCACCGCCGCAGCGTGAGCGGCTGGCTCGCCCACGGCCTGCCCTGGGAGCAGACCTGAGCGGCCACGCCGCGCTCAGCGCGGGCCGCCGTCGCGCGCCGCGCCGCACTGCCAGCACTGCGCGAAAGCACCCTCGATGCGTTCGCCGCAGCGCGGGCAGCGCCAGGCCTCCGCTTCTGCCGGCGGCGCTTCGGCTTCGCGAATGAGGCGCTCGGCGCGCGCCGCGTCGGCATCCTCCAGCACCCAGAGCTCCGGCCAGCACTCGTTCACCGGCAGCTCGCCGACCGCGCCGCCGAGGTAGGCGTTGCGCAGCAGGCAGGGGATGCCGGCCGCGTCGAGGACCGATTTCAGCCAGCCGCAGTGCACGGCGTCAGCCGCGCTGTAGACACGTTTCATGGGTTCTTGTTGCTCCCGCCTGGCCCGCCCCGTGACACGCTGCGGGGACCATCGCTCCCGTGCGGCGCGGCGCGTATAATGCCGCGCCCTTTCCACGCCGGCCGCTCCGTCCGGCATCCATCTCGCGTCAGCGACGCGCCGCAGGCCCTATGTCTACCACCGATCTTCGCAACATCGCCATCGTCGCGCACGTCGACCACGGCAAGACCACGCTCGTCGACGAGCTGCTCAAGCAGTCGGGCACGCTCGACCAGCGCAAGAGCCAGGGCTCGGAACGGGTGATGGACTCGAACGCCCTGGAGCGCGAGCGCGGCATCACCATCCTGGCCAAGAATACCGCGCTGACCTGGCGTGACTACCGCATCAACGTCGTCGACACGCCCGGGCACGCCGACTTCGGCGGCGAGGTCGAGCGCATCCTTTCGATGGTCGACTCCGTGCTGCTGCTCGTCGATGCCGTCGATGGTCCCATGCCGCAGACCCGTTTCGTGACGCAGAAGGCGTTCGCGCGCGGCCTGCGGCCGCTGGTCGTGATCAACAAGTGCGACCGCGACGGCGCCCGGCCGCACTGGGTACTGGACCAGACCTTCGAGCTGTTCGACCGCCTCGGTGCGACCGACGAGCAGCTCGATTTCCCGGTCGTCTACGCGTCGGCCATCCAGGGCTGGGCGCGGCGCGAGCCGGATGGCCCCGAAACCGACATGACGGTGCTGTTCGAGACCATCGTCGAGCACGTCGCGCCGCCGGTCGTCGCGCCGGGCGACGCGCTGCAGATGCAGATCAGCGCGCTCGACTACTCGAGCTACGTCGGCGCGATCGGCATCGGCCGCATCAACCGCGGGCGCATCACGCCCAACCAGAGCCTCGTGATCGTCGATGCCGAGGGGCACCAGCGGCGCGGACGCGTGCTCGAGGTGCTGGGTTTCCAGGGCCTCGCGCGCGAACTGCGCGAGAGCGCCGAGGCCGGCGACATCATCGCCGTGACCGGCATCGACGAGCTGCGCATCTCGGACACGCTGTGCGATCCGGCCGCACCCGAGGCGCTGCCGCCGCTGACCGTCGACGAGCCGACCGTGTCGATGACTTTCGAAGTGTCCGATTCGCCGTTCGCCGGGCGCGAGGGCCGTTTCGTCACCAGCCGCCAGATCCTCGAGCGGCTCGAGCGCGAGCTGATCCACAACGTCGCGCTGCGCGTCGAGCAGACCGCCGATCCCAAGGTCATCCTGGTCTCGGGCCGTGGCGAGCTGCACCTGTCGATCCTGATCGAGAACATGCGCCGCGAGGGCTACGCGTTCTGCGTCGGGCGTCCGCAGGTCATCGTCAAGACCATCGATGGCGTCAAGTGCGAACCGTTCGAGCAGCTCGTCGTCGACGTACCGGAAACCTACCAGGGAGCGGTCATGGAGCGCCTCGGCACGCGCCGCGGCCAGCTCAAGAACATGCACAGCGATGGCCAGGGACGCGTGCGCCTCGACTACGAGATCCCGGCGCGCGGCCTGATCGGCTTCCGCACCGAGTTTCTCACCGCGACCTCCGGCACGGGCCTGCTGTTTCACAGCTTCGACGAGTTCCGGCCACTCGAGGCGGGCACGATCGGCGCGCGCAAGAACGGCGTGCTGATTGCCAACGCGCCGGGCAAGGCGCTCGGCTTCGCGTTGTTCAACCTGCAGGAGCGCGGGCGCATGTTCGTCAAGCCGGGCGACGAGGTCTTCGAGGGCATGATCGTCGGCATCCATTCGCGCGAGAACGATCTCGTCGTCAATGCCATGAAAGCCAAGCAGCTCACCAACATCCGTGCCGCCGGCAGCGACGAGAACATCCTGTTGACGCCGCCGCTGCGCTTCGATCTGGAGCAGGCGCTCGAGTTCATCGACGACGACGAACTCGTCGAGGTCACGCCGGAGGCGGTGCGCCTGCGCAAGCGCGAACTGAAGGAAGTCGACCGCAAGCGCACCCAGCGCGCGCACGAGAAGGCCGAGGCCTGAGGTCCGGCAGCGACGAAACCGCCGCAGGCGGCGGCGATGGGAGCACCAGGGAATGATCGGACTCATCCAGCGCGTCGACAAGGCGCACGTCGAGGTGTCGGGCGAAGTCATCGGCTCGATTCAGCGCGGCCTGATGGCGCTGATCGGCATTCAGCGTGGCGACGGTGAACTCGAAGCGACGCGCCTGCTCGAGCGCATGCTCGGCTACCGCGTATTCCCCGACGAAGACGGCCGTATGAACCGCTCGCTGACCGACATCGACGGTGGCCTGCTCCTGGTGCCGCAGTTCACGCTCGCGGCCGATACCCGCAAAGGCATGCGCCCGAGCTTCGGCCCGGCGGCGGCGCCGGAGGACGGCAAGCGCCTGTTCGCCGGGCTCGTCGCGGCCGCGCGCAAGGCCCATCGCCGCGTCGGCAGCGGACGTTTCGGCGCCCACATGAAAGTCACGCTGGTCAACGACGGTCCGGTCACGTTCTGGCTCGAGGTGCCGCCGGCCGGCCAGCGCACGGCACAACCCGCCGCGGGCGAGCCGGGCTAGCCGCCAGCCGGGCGCGCGCCGCTCAGGCGCCGGCGAACTCGGCGATCGCGCGCGCGGTTGCCGCGGCGCCGGGACCGAGGGTGATCGAGTAGTGATTGGTGCCGGCGACTTCCTGCCAGGCGAGGTGGGCAATCGCCGCGACCTTGGCCTCGACGGCGCTGCGGCGCATCAGCGGTTCGGGCTGGTTGAGCAGTCCGCGCTCGGCGGTCAGCATGAGCATGGGATGCGGGACGCGGTCGATCATCGTTACCATGTCCGGGCGCATCGGGTCGAGGCCGTCGGCGCGCACGGCGTCCTCGTTGACGCGGCTTTTCATGTGTGGCGGTTCGCCGACGAGGTCGTAGTCGAAGTAGGCCTCGACGTGCGCGTTCCAGGCCGCCGGATCGGCGAAGGCCGGGTGCTCGTGCCAGTAGGCCTGGTAGGCCGCGCGGTCGGGAAACTCCAGGCGCAGCCGCGCCAGTGCCGGTCCGAGCACCTTTTCCAGCAGCGCTTCCGGGGCGAGCCCGTCGGGCAGCGGCAGGGCGATGCCGCCGTCGACCAGCACCACGCGCTCGAGATAGTCGGCACGCGTGGCGCCGAACGTGACGCCGATGTAGGCGCCCATGGAATGGCCGGCGAAGATGACCGGCGCCTCGGTGAGCTGGTCGATCACCGCGCACAGGTCCTCGACGTGCCGGGCGAGGCCGAACGGGCCTGGCAACGCGCTGCTCTGGCCGCGGCCGCGCAGATCCGGCGCGAGGATGTTGAAGCGGCCGCCCGGTAACGCCGCGACCACTTCCTCCCACGCCATGTGCGAGGCCGAAATCCCGTGCACGAGCAGCAGCGTCGGTCCATCGCCCGGCCAGTGTGCGACGGTGAGGGGGCCGCCATCGACGGCAACTTCGACAAAACGCTTGGGTTTCTGCATCATGGATTTCCGGCTGTCACGGTGGGTCGGGAATCGACGCACCTGCACGGCATGCCGCGCCGCGGGGCCCGGCCACGCCGCGCGCAGTGTAGCGGGAAATGTCCGCCGGGTGGCCATACCCCGCGGCGCGCCGCCGTACCGCCCCGCGCGCAGCCGCACCCCAGGGAGGGAATGCGGCGGGACGGGCCCGCGCTGCGTGCGCATACCCGGCCGGACACCGCTGCCGCGATGCCGGGCCGCCTGCGCCGGTTCCTCCGACGACGTGTCGCCATGAAGCACCTGCTCATCGTCCAACATTCCAAGACCGGCGGTACGCGTGCGCTGATCGATGCGGCCGTCGACGGCATGTCCGACCCCGCCATCGACGGCGTCGAGTGGCGCCTGAGAGCGGCGCTCGAAGCCTCGCCCGATGACGTGCGCTGGGCCGATGCGCTGCTGCTCGGCACGCCGGAGAACTTCGGCTACATGTCCGGCGCGCTCAAGCACTTCTTCGACAGCATCTACTACGAGTGTCTCGAGCACACGCAGGGTTTGCCCTACGCGCTCATCGTCAAAGCGGGCAATGACGGCCGCGGCGCCGTGCGCGCGATCGAGCGCATCGTCAGCGGCCTCGCCTGGCGCGGCGTGGCGGACCCGCTGGTGGTGCGCGGCGAACTCACCGGCGAGGCGCGCGTAGCGGCCCGTGAACTCGGTATGACGCTTGCCGCGGGACTCGAAGCGGGCGTCTTCTGAGCGCTCCGCGCGGGCGCCGCGGCGCGCCACCGGTCACGGCCTCGCGGCGCCGATTGCTCTACAATGCGCGTTGGCCCGCAGCGCAACCAGCCAGGTACGACCATGTCGCTCGACAACACCGCCCGTCTGCCCCTCGCCGATGAGCAGGATGCGCCCCGCGACATCCGCAAGACCGCCATCGATCCGGACTTCTGGTATCCGGTCGCGCGCTCGCGCGACATCAAGCCGGGCAAGGCCCAGGCCGTCAGCTTTGCCGGCCAGCCGATCGTGCTGGTGCGCGCGACCGGCGGCGAGCTGTTCGCCCTCGAGGACCGCTGCGCGCATCGCCAGGTGCCGCTGAGCACCGGCGTGGTGTCGGGCTGCGCGATCAAGTGCGGCTACCATGGCTGGGAGTACGACGCCTCGGGCAAGTGCGTCAGCGTGCCCTACCTCGACAAGTGCCAGGCGACGCCGAACAGCGTGCGCAGTTACCCGGCTCGCGAGGCCTACGGGCTGGTTTTCGTCTTCCCCGGCGATGCGGCGCGCGCCAACGCGGTGCCGTTCCCGGACGTGCCTTCGGCGAGCGACCCGAACTACAAGACGCGCTACCTCGACCGGCGCGTGGAATGCCACTACACCTTCATGCACGAGAACCTGATGGACATGAACCATCAGTTCCTGCACCGGCGCCTGATGGGCGGCATCAAGACCATCTTCCTCGGTACCCGCGAGGGCGAGAACTGGTGCGAGGCCGACTACACGTTCAAGCGTGCGGCCGGTAAGCAGCCGCTCGGCGAGAAGTTCATGCTCGGCAAGCGGCCCGAGGCCGAGGTCGGCGCGCGCGATCTCATGACCATCCGCACCGAGTATCCCTACCAGACGCTCAAGTTCTGGACCGCCGGCAGCGAGCACCCGGCGCTCGACTTGTGGAACGTGTACATCCCGGTCGATCGCGAACAGCGCATCAACCACACGTTCGGCCTGATGATGATCCGGCGCCCCTCGCCGCGTTTCCTGCTCGACGTGTTCTGGCCGGTGATCGTGTGGTTCACGAACGGCATCTTTGCCGAGGACCGCTGGATCTGCGAGCTCGAACAGGCCGCCTTCGACGAGTACGGTGCGGATCGCAACCAGGAGATCTTCCCCGCCATCCGCAACCTGCGCCGCGTGCTCACGGACAACGGCATCCCGATGGCCGACGCCGCACGCTGAGCGCGCGCCGGCGGGCGCCGGCGCTCAGTCCGCGCCGAGCCAGTCGCGCGGCCGGATGAAATCGCTGTACAGGCGCGCTTCCGGCGTACCGGGCTGTGGGGCCCAGGCATAGCGCCAGCGCACGTTGGGCGGCAGCGACATCAGGATCGACTCGGTGCGCCCGCCGGTCTGCAGGCCGAAGATGGTGCCGCGGTCGTAGACCAGGTTGAACTCGACGTAGCGGCCGCGGCGGTAGAGCTGGAAGTCGCGTTCGCGCTCGCCGTAGGGCGTGCCGCGGCGCCGCTCGACGATCGGCGCGTAGGCGTCGATGTAGGCGTGACCGACGGCCTGGATGAAGGCGAAGCAACGCGCGAACGGCCACTCGTTGAGGTCGTCGAAGAACAGGCCGCCGATGCCGCGGTGCTCGTCGCGGTGCTTGAGGTAGAAGTACTCGTCGCACCACTGTTTGAAGCGCGGGTAGACGTCTTCGCCGTAGGGCGTGCAGGCGTCGCGCGCGGTGCGGTGCCAGGCGATCGCGTCTTCCTCGAAGCCGTAGTAGGGGGTGAGATCGAAGCCGCCGCCGAACCACCATACCGGCGCCTCGCCGTCCTTCTCGGCGACGAACAGGCGCACGTTGGCGTGCGAGGTAGGCACGTAGGGGTTTTCCGGGTGTACCACGAGCGAGACGCCCATGGCGCGGAAGCGCCGCCCCGCCAGCTCCGGCCGGCGCGCGGTCGCCGCCGGTGGCAGGCTGGCGCCGGTGACGAGCGAGAAGTTGACGCCGGCCTGCTCGAACACCGCGCCGCCGGCCAGCACGCGGGTGCGCCCGCCGCCGCCCTCGGGCCGGGTCCACAGGTCCTCTTCGAACGACGCCCGGCCGTCGAGCGCCGCGAGGCGCGTGCAGATGGTGTCCTGCAGCTCGCGCAGCGCGCTGGCCACCGCGTCGATGTCGTGTTCGCTGACGGCGTCGGTCATGGCTACTCCTCGGTTGCTTCCTCGCCGATCGCGACCGGCGTCGATGCCGCGGAGTTTACACCGCGCGGGCGCACCGCCCGGTTTCCCCTCCCATGCAGCCCGGCTACACTACGCGCACTTCGCCTCGCCCGGCCACAATGACGGCCCCGGCAGGGTTGAACAACCCGAGATCAACCGGAAAAGCGCAGCCGGCCCGAAGTTGCGCACTGTTCGAAAGCCCCCACTCGAGTCCCTGATGAGCAACCGTAGCGCCCGCGTCGAGCGGAATACCAAAGAGACGCAGATCGCCGTCGAAATCGACCTCGACGGCACCGGCAAGGCGAGCTTCGAGACCGGCCTGCCGTTTCTCGACCACATGCTCGACCAGGTCGCGCGCCACGGGCTGGTCGATCTCGACGTCCGCGCCCGCGGCGACCTCGAGATCGACGCCCACCACACCGTCGAGGACATCGGCATCACGCTCGGCCAGGCCTTCGACCAGGCGCTCGGCGAGAAGCGCGCGATCCGCCGCTACGGGCATGCCTACGTGCCGCTCGACGAGGCCCTCTCGCGCGTCGTCATCGACCTGTCCGGGCGCCCCGGGCTGACCTTCGAGGTTGACTTCCCGCGCGCACGCATCGGTGATTTCGACGTCGACCTGTTCGCCGAGTTCTTCCAGGGCTTCGTCAACCACGCGCGCTGCACGCTGCACGTGGACAATATCCGCGGCGCCAACGCCCATCACATCATCGAGACGGTGTTCAAGGCCTTCGGACGCGCGCTGCGCATGGCCGTCGAGCACGATCCGCGCATGGGCGACGCGCTGCCGTCGACCAAGGGCGCACTCTGATCCGGCCGTAGGCGTTCGTCGGTGTCCACCATCGCCGTCATCGACTACGGAGGCAGCAACCTGCGCTCCGTCGCCAAGGCCGTCGAGAGCGTGGCCGGCCCGCGTGTGCGGGTCGCCGTGACCGATGACCCGGCGCTGATCCGCGATGCCGGACACGTCGTGTTCCCCGGCCAGGGGGCGATCGGCAACTGCATGGAGCGCCTGCGCGAGCACGGCCTGGTCGAGGTCGTGCGCGAGGTCGCGCGCTCGCGTCCGTTCCTCGGCATCTGCCTCGGTCTGCAGTCGCTGATGACGACCAGCGACGAGGACGGCGGCACTTCCTGCCTCGACATCTTCCCCGGCAGCGTGCACCGTTTTCCGGCCGCGCCGCCGCCGGCTGCCGACGGCAGCCCGCAGAAAGTGCCGCACATGGGCTGGAACGAGGTGCACTGGACGCGCCCGCACCCGCTCACCGCGGGGATTGCCGACCGCACGCGCTTCTACTTCGTGCACAGCTACTACGTCGCGCCGGCCGATCCGGGGCTGACCATCGGCGAGTGCACCTACATCGAGACCTTCACCGCCGCCGTCGCGCACGCGAACGTGTTTGCCACCCAGTTCCACCCCGAGAAGAGCGCCGCCAACGGCTTGCGCCTGCTGGCCAACTTCGTCGCCTGGGACGGCGTCGACTGACGCCGGCCGCTGCGCTACATCAGCACGCCCGGCGCGAGCAGCATGACCGCGCCGAGCGCGAGCATCACCACGGCACTGAGGAGCTTGAGCACGCGGCCGCCGCGCGCATCGAGCTTCGCGGAGGACAGCGCGATCACGGCCAGTGCCACCATCAGCGCGTCATCGGCCATGTAAGCGGCGATGTAGAGCGCGAGGTAGGCATAGTGGACCGCTGGCGCGAGGGCCTGCTGGGCGAGTATCGCGGTGTACAGCGCCGGCAGGCCGGCAGTGCACAGCAGCTCGACGAAATTCACCACGATCGCCAGCGCGGCCGCGGCCGGCAGCGCGAACAAGAGACGATCCGCGCGGACGATGCCGCGCATGCGCGCGTACAGGCCGGGGCGCGCGTCGGCCGGGATCGAGAGCGTGTAACGACCTCCGCCGCGCAGCGCGTCGCGCGCGTTCACCGCACCGATCGCGAGCGCCAGCGCCGCCAGTGCGAGGCGTAGCGCGGTGCTCATGCCGAGCACGAGGAAGACGTTCAGCCAGGCAGCCATGAAGGCGTAGTAGACGGCCCCGCTGACGACGACGAAGGTGCCGGCGATCAGTGCCATGCGTCGCCGATCGTCGAGACGTACCAGCATCGAGAGCAGGAACAACAGGACCCACATCGCGCACGGGTTGAAGCCGTCCAGCAGGCCGATCGCGACGGTGAACACGGGCAGTCCGAGGCGTTCCACGTCGAGTTCGCCGAGCGGCCCCGCGTCGACCGTGCGACGCGGCGGCGCTTGCGCGAGCAGGTCGGTTAAGGCGCCGGCAAACTGCGGTCCGTCGTCGAAGCCGACCATGACCTGCCCGTCGTAGACGAACGTCGGCACGCCTGGCGGCCAGATCCCGGCCGCGGCCGAGTGCGTCTCGAGCGCGGCCAGCGCGGCCGCGTCGGCATCGATGTCGCGGATCCGGATGGCGAGGTCCGGGTGTGCCGGCGCGAGCTCCTCGACGAGGTAGTCTTCGGCCGCGGCACAATGCGGGCAGCCCTCGCGCACGAAGACCTCGAGCGCCGGTTCGGCGGCGCGCACACCGCAGGCGAGCAGAAGCAGCAGGCCGAGCACGGGCGCGAACCGCGGCGCGCGGCGACCCGGCACGGACGACTGGCGCGGCATGTCCATCATCCAATTATCACCGCTTGCGCGCGTGCACGTCGTTGCGCGCCGTCATGTCTCGCACGCGACGGGCGCCTCAAGGTATCGTTGCGTCCTGGAGCGGCCGCGTCCGCGACAACCGGCGCTTGTTTCCATGAGTCATATCGAAATGCATCGCGTGCACCGCGCCGGCTGGTTGCGCGCGGCCGTGCTCGGGGCCAACGACGGCATCGTCTCCACGGCCAGCCTGGTCATCGGCGTCGCGGCGGCGAACGCGGCGCGGGCCGACATCCTCGTCGCCGCCGTCGCCGGCCTGGTCGCCGGTGCCATGTCGATGGCGGCCGGCGAGTACGTCTCGGTCAGCTCGCAGGCCGATATCGAACAGGCCGACCTCGAGATGGAACAGCGTTCGCTCGACGACGACATCGATTTCGAGCGCCAGGAACTCGCCGGGATCTACGAGGACCGCGGACTCACGCCGGAACTCGCGCGCGAAGTCGCCGAGCAGCTCGCGGAACACGATGCGCTCGGCGCGCACGCGCGTGACGAAATCGGTATCACCGACCAGGTCCGCGCGCGTCCCCTGCAGGCCGCGGCATCGTCCGCCGCGACGTTCACCGTCGGCGCCGCGCTGCCGCTGGTGGCCGCCTGGCTGGCACCGGGCGGCGCGCTGATCCCGGCCGTGGCGCTGCTCTCGCTCGCCTCG
>JAUIFX010000032.1 GCA_030429865.1 Gammaproteobacteria bacterium
CCTCGCCGCCGACGGCGAGGCCGGCGCCCGCGCCCGCGCGGTCGCCGGCGCGCTGGCCGCGGCGGAGCGTCTGCCGCTCGAGGAGTACCATCTCGCCACGACGGCGTCCCCTGCGGCCGCGGCGGACGCCGACGCCCACGGCCCCGGCGTGGTGCGCCCCGGCGCGGCGGCCCAGGCCCTCGACGTCGGCGCGGTACCCAACCTGCTGCGGCGCCCGGGGCATCGGCTGGTCGTCATCGACGGCAGCCTGTTCGAAACCCTCGACGCGAGCGTCCACGACCTCGCCGAAATCAGCACCGCGCCGCTGGTCATCGTGCGCTGAAGCCGCGGCGGGGACGCTGACGTGCCGGCGACGCTCAAACGCAGCCTCTCGCTGCCGCTGGTCACGTTCTACGGGCTCGGCACGATCCTCGGCGCCGGCATCTACGTGCTCGTCGGCGCGGTCGCCGCCGTGGCCGGCCCCTGGACCCCCTGCGCGTTCCTGCTCGCCGCCGTCATCGCCGCGCTCACCGCGTTCAGCTACGCCGAACTCGTGCGCCGCCTGCCGCTGTGTGCCGCCGAGGCGAGCTACGTCGACGCGGCCTTCGGACGCCCGCTGCTCACCCTCGGCGTGGGTCTCGCGGTGGTGCTCGCCGGCGTCGTCTCCTCGGCGACAATCGCCAACGGCTTCGCCGCCTACCTCGAGGTGTTCGTCAGTGCGCCGCGCGCTGCCGCGCTCTGCGCGCTGATCGGCACGCTGACGCTGATCGCGGCCGTCGGCATCGAGGCCTCGGTATGGGCGGCGAGCCTGATGACGCTGATCGAGATCGCGGGCCTGATGCTGGTGATCGCGGCGGCGGGAGAGGACCTGCTCGCCCCCGGTACGCTGGCCGCCCTGGTTCCGCCTCTCGACGAGACCATGCCGGGTGCGGTGACGGCCGGCGCGTTCCTCGCCTTCTACGCGTTTCTCGGCTTCGAGGACATGGTCAACATCGCCGAGGAAGTGCGCGACGTGGAGCGCGTGATGCCGCGTGCGATCGTCGCGGCCCTGGTTGTCGCAACCCTGCTCTACGTGCTCGTGGCGCTCGCCGCGATGCGCGCCGTGCCCCTCGCCGAGGTCGCCGGGAGCGAGGCGCCGCTGGCGGTGATCGTGAGCGCCCACGGCATGGATGCGCGCATCATCGCGGCCATCAGCATGATCGCGGTGGTCAACGGGGCACTGGTGCAGATCGTGAAGTCCGCGCGCGTCGCCTTCGGCCTCGCCCGTGACGGCCGCCTGCCGCGCGGCCTCGCCCGGGTGAACGCGGCAACAAGGACGCCACTGGCCGCGACCGCGCTGGTCGGCGCACTGGTACTGGGCTTCGCCCTGTCACTCGAACTCGTGCGCCTGGCCGAGCTGACCAGCCTCATTACCCTGGCGATTTTCATCGTCGTCAATCTGAGCCTGATCGCCATCGAGCGAGCCGCGCGCAAGGCCGGCGCACAGGCGCGTTTTCCCTTGTGGCTGCCGGCCCTCGGACTGGCTCTCAGCGTCGCGCTGATCGGGGCGGAGCTGCTGGCACCGCTGGCGCGAGGCAGCGCCTGAGCGCCCGCCTCTCGCGGCGCCAACGGACTCAGTACCGCGCGATGACGTGGGTCGCGAAATCGCGGAACACGCGCCGTGCATGATCCATCGGCGGCAGCAGCGTGATCTCGCGCAGCCCCGCAGCCTCGGCCGCGCGCAGCTTGGCGATGATCGCGTCGGGCTCGCCGGCCAGGATCCAGGTTTCGATCGCCTCGGGAGTGATGAAACGGCGCTCCTCCGGAACGAGGTAGGAACAATGACCGTCGTGGATCTGAAGATAGCGCTTGTGCTCCGGCGTCGACATGCGGCCGACGTAATCGCAGTACTCGTCCCACACGTTGCGCACCCCCGGCGGGATGAACGAATCGTCACCGCTCTGCTGCCAGTTCTCGTAGCAATAGTGCAGCGCCGCGGCGACCTGTGAGCCGCACTGGTCGATGACGCGCTCGCTGGCCAGCGTCTCACCGGGGCCGAGCACCACCGCCGACGTGAGCGCCGCGGTGTGAAAGTCGTTCGCCAGCTCGCGGCCGACGCTGGCGGCGCCCTCGCCGATGAGCGCGATGCTCTGGCGCGCGAGTTCCGGCGGCTCGTTCAATGCCGAGATGCGGCCGTCGCCGTAGGCCCCGGCCGCGCGCAGCGCGCCGGGCCCGTTGGCGGCGACCCAGATCGGGATCTCGTGATCCAGGTCGATGAACTTGCGATCGAGGTGCAGAAAACGGATGTCGCGCGTCTCGCCGTTGAAGCTGTACTCGACCTCCTCGCCGTGGAGCAGGCCGCGCACGACACGCAGGTACTCGCGAAACGCCTTCGGCTTCATCGGCTTCATGCCCATCACGCGCATCGCCGTGTGACCGGTACCGAGACCGAGAAACACGCGCCCGGGGGCAAGCGCGGCGATGCTCGCGATCGAGTGCGCCGTGACCGGCGCGATGCGGGTCGGCGCAATCGAGACACCGGTGCCCAGCTTGATGCGCGACGTGTTGGCCGCGGCCAGCGCCAGCACGGCGTAGCAGTCTGACCAGATCATCTGCGAGTCGGGGACCCAGCCGTGGTCGTAGCCGAGGTCCTCGGCCAGCTTGAGAATCTGCCAGTCCCCGATGTGCGTTGCGATCATGGCACCGAATTTCATCGTCGTCCCCCCTCGTTCAGCGTTTCATGCACGCGATGGCGCGTGAGCGCAGGATCCATGGGTCGCTGCACCGGGTCAACCGGTCAGTGCGGGCGGCCTCGCGGGCGATCCCGTCGCGTGGCGTTTGCGCCCGCTGCGGCCTCGCGCTACCGTGGCGCGCCACGTTCACTCGCCCGTCACACGTCTCCAGGTTGCTGCCCCGCTCATGCCGCCCACCGAACTTCGTCCTGCCGCGCGCAATCCGCGCCGCGTCGCCCGCTATGCCCTGTTCGTCATCATCCCACTCGCGCTGGCGCTGCAGTACTGGCTCGACGACCACGTCGCCGCGGAGGACCTGAGCGGCTTTTCCTTCGTGCGCACGCCAGGCTGGACCTACCTGACCGAGACCCGGGTCCGCCCGGAGGATGGCCGCATCCACTACACGCCCGCTCAGCTCGCCGCAGCGCTCGATGCCGGCCAGGCAGCGCCGCTGTTCGCGCTCGCGAAGTACGCGCGCCCCCAGGGTGGGCTGAACCCCGCCATCGGCGTCAACGTCGCGTTCGAGCGCGACGCCGACGAGCTGGCGCCGGAGACGGTGCTCGAGCGCAGCATGGCCGAAGCCGAGGCACAGCTCGCCGGGGCACTCACACTGGCCGAACCGGTGACGCCGACGACGCTGTCGGGACTGCCGGCCGCGCGGGTGCGCTACGAACGGGCTGGCGACGCGGTCAACGGCGGCGCGGCGCTGGTCGTCTACGCGGTACTGATCGGACGCACCAGCCTGCTCATCGCGGCTTCGGGCGCGCGCACCGGTGCCGATGCCATCGACGAGCCCATGCAGCAGTTCGTCGCCTCGCTCGCCGTCGAACGCTTCTAGACGCGGCGTCTAAGCGGCGTCAGCGCTCGCGGCAGGTGTCGAAGCCGCGCAGGAAATCGCCCAGCCCGACGCGGCCGATCTCGTAGCGGTACTGGTCGCGGTAGCCCTCGACCAGGCTCTCACCGTCGACCGTGAAATCGACCACCCGCCACACCTCGCCCACCGCCTGCATGCGGTAGCCGATGACCAGCGGCGGCCCCTCGGCCACCGCGATGGTCTGCACGACCGTGCCCCGTGCGTCCTTGGCCGGCGCACTCGCATAACTCACGGCCTGCTCCTCGTACAGGCGCAGGAGGCCGGCGTAGCGGGTGACGAGATGCTGGCGCAGCCCGCTTCGGAAACAGGCGCGCTCGCCCGCACTCAGCTCGCTCCAGCGCGGAGCGAGCACGAGTTCCGCCATCGTGACGAAATCCACGTGGGGCAGGATGAGTTCTTCGACCAGCTGCTGGAGACGCGCCGGATCGGCGCTGAACGCTGCGCGCTCGGCACGCAGGCGCGTGACGACTTCGTCGGTCGTCGCGCGCACGATGTCTTCGGCTTCGCCGAGACCGGCAGCGGACGCCGTTCCACCGAGGCACAGCAGCCACGCGGCAACGAGGGACGTGAACAAGCGCTTCATACGGATAGTCTACCGTGGACGCAGCCCCGCGTGTGCGGCTTCGATGCCGCCGTGGCCACCACGTGACGGTGGGCGCGGCCGGCGCCCGCTGCGTCCGCGCGACACATTGCTTTTCCCGGGTGCGCCGGCGCGGCATGTATAATCGTGACGATCATCCTTCGAGGACGCGCGGCGCCGAGCCGCCACACGCGAGGCAGTTCCCGATGCCCGACACCCCCCGCTTGCACGTGGTCGGCCAGCAGCAGCGCCCCTGCGATGACTGCCGGCTGAGACCGAACTGCTTCCCGGACCACCTCCAGGGGGAATTCGCCCAGCACGCCGCGAACGTCATCAGGCCACGCGCCCCCGTGCCGCGCGGGACCTACCTCTTCCGGCAGGGCAGCCCGGTGACCTCGTTCTTCTTCCTCCGCTCGGGTTCGGCGAAGTCCGTGCTCACCGAGGGAGACGGCCGCGAATCGATCATGAGCTTCCTGTTTCCGACCGACCTCATCGGCACCGCCTCGATGGACCAGACGGTCTACCACGACTCGGTCGTGACGCTCGAGCGCAGCTCGTTCTGCGAGCTGCGCGTGAGCGACCTCGCGGACCTGTTCCGCAGCGATCCGCCGATCCAGCGCGCTTTCCTGGCCAAGGTCACGAGCCGCATCCTCAACGAGCGGCACGCACGCGTGCGCCTCGAGCATTCGAGCGCCGACGAACGCATGGCCGATTTCCTGGTCGAGCTCTCCGATCGCCTGCTCGAACTCGGCCGCGACCCCTACGAACTGCAGCTGACGATGTCGCGCTACGACATCGCCAACTACATCGGCCTCGCGCCGGAAACCGTCAGCCGCGTGCTGCGCCGCTTCAGCGACAAGCAGTTGATCAGCGTGCGCCACAAGCAGCTCACGATTCACCAGCCCGCGCGGCTGCGCAAGGTTGCGGCGACCAGCGCCGACGCGGGGGCCGACTGACCGTCTCGCAGCGCTGCCGACGGCCGCCGGGCCCGCACCCCGCGAGCGGACCCGCTCAGGCCGGCGCGCCGCCCAGTTTCAACGTGACGTGCAGCACGCCCGGCTCGTGCGCCGACACCTGTTCGGCGAATCCGAGTTCGCGGCACAGGCGCAGCATGCGGTGGTTGTCGGCGAGCACTTCGCCGTAGATCTCACCGATGCCGCGTTCCCGCGCGTAGCGGATGATGCGTTCCATCAGCAGCGTCCCCAGCCCCTGCCCCGCAAGGCTGCGCTCGACGACGATGGCGAACTCCGCGCGGGCCCGGTCGGGCTCCTCGATGAGTCTTACCACGGCGCGGATCTCGAGATCACCCTGCCCGTCCGGCACCGCGGGTTGACACAGCACCAGCGCCATCTGGCGGTCGTAATCGATCTGGCTGAAGCGCGCCGCGGTGAGGTGATCGAGCAGCCGCCGCGGGACGAAGAAGCGGAAGCGGACCTCCTCGGGCGTGAGCCGGCTGAACGTGCGCACCAGGGCCGGCTCGTCCTCCGGCATGATCGGGCGAAGCAGGTAGCGCTGGCCGTCGCGCGCGATGGTTTCCTCGAGTTCGCGCGGGTAGGGCTTGATGGCAAGGCGGCCCTGCGCATCAGCGCCCGCGCGCGCCGGCGCGATGCGCACGCGCGCATCGAGTGCGACGGCGCCGTCGGCGCTGGCGAGCAGCGGGTTGATGTCGAGTTCGGAGACGTCAGCGAGGTCGATGACGAGCTGCGAGAGACGCACCAGCGTCAGCGCCACCGCGTCGAGGTCGACCGGGGGCACGTTGCGGTAGCCGCCGAGCAGACGCGCGATACGCGTGCGCGAGATGGCGTCGCGGGCGAGCGCCAGGTTGAGCGGCGGCAACGCGATCACCGTGTCGTCGATGAGTTCAACTGCCGTGCCACCGTGCCCGAACAACACCACCGGACCGAACAGTCTGTCGTCGACGATGCCCGCGATGAGCTCGAAGCCGCTGCGCAGGTCGACCATGGGCTGCACCGCGAAGCCTTCGAGACGTGCCCGGGGATGGCTTGCGCGCAGACGTTCGGCCATGTCGCGAGCCGATGCTTCGACCTGGTCAACGGGCAGGTCGAGCGCGACGCCGCCGACATCGGATTTATGCGTGAGATCGGGGCTGACGATCTTGAGCGCGACGCGTCCGCCGAAACCGGCGGCGATCCGGCCCGCGGCGGCCGCATCGCCAGCCAGCCGGGTCGGCACGGTGGCGATGCCGTAGGCATCGAGCAGCGCCTTGGCCTCGACTTCACTCAACCACTCGCGTCCGGCGGCCCGCGCCGTTTCCACCAGCAGCGCCGCGCGCTCGCGCTCGGGCGCGAAGCTGCGCCGCAGCGATGGCGGCGTTTCCAGCAGCGCAAGCTGGTTGCGCTGGTACTCGACCATGTGCATGAACGCCGTGACCGCGTCCTCGGGCGACTCGTAGGTCGGCACGCCGCGCGCGCGAAAGCGCGCGCGCGGCTGCTCCGTGCCGGCGTCGCCGACCCAGCTCGTCAACACCGATACGCGGGGGCGCGCCGGCAAGGCGTCGACCACCGCGGCGGCGGCCGCGTCGGGCGAGGTGACGGCAGTCGGGCAGTTGAGCACGAGCAGGGCATCGGCATCCGGCTCCTCGACCAGTGCCTCGACGGCAGCGGCATAGCGCTCGGGCGGCGCATCACCGATGATGTCGACGGGGTTGCCGCGCGACCACGTCGCAGGCAACACTTCGTCGAGTTTCGCGAACGTCGCCGGCGACAGCTCGGCGAGGGTGCCGCCGTGATCGACCAGGGCGTCGGTGGCGAGCACGCCGATGCCGCCGCCATTGGTCAGGATGGCGAGACGCGGCCCCCGCGGCCGGTGCCCGAGCGCCAGCGTCTGCGCGGCGTCGAAGAGTTCCTCCAGGGTCAGCACCCGCAGCATACCGGCACGACGGAACGCCGCGTCGTAGACGGCATCGCTGCCCGCGAGCGCGCCGGTGTGCGAAGCCGCGGCCCGTGCCGCGGCAGCGTGGCGCCCCGCCTTGACCACGATCACGGGCTTGCTGCGCGCCGCGGCCCGTGCCGCGGACATGAACTTGCGCGCGTGGGTGACTGCCTCGACGTACATCAGGATCGCCCGCGTATCGCGATCGTCGGCCAGGTAGTCGAGCATGTCGCCAAAATCGACGTCGACCATGTCACCGAGCGAGGCCAGCACCGAAAAGCCGATGTCGCGCGGCGCCGCCCAATCGAGGATCGAGGTGATCATCGCACCGGACTGGGCGATGAACGCGATGCCGCCGCTGCGCGGCCGCAGGTGGGCGAAACTGGCATCGAGACCGGCCCCCGGCGACATCACGCCGAGGCAGTTCGGCCCCATGATGCGCACCAGGCCGGGCCGTGCCGCGGCCAGCAGGCGCTCGCGCAGCGCGGTGTTGTCGGCGCCGTTGAAGCCGGCGGAGATCACGACGGCGGCACGGGTGCCGCGCGCACCGAGCGCCGCCACCGTGTCCGGCACGCTCTCCGGCGGCGTCGCGATGACCGCGATGACCGGTGCCCGCGGCAGTGCCGCGACGTCCGCGTAGCACGCCGTCCCGAGCAGGGACTCGTAGTGCGGGTTGAGTGCGTAGACCGGCCCCGGCAGTCCGGCGGCCAGCAGGTTCTCCAGCAGCAGGCGGCCGAGCGAGCCGGTGCGCTCGCTGGCGCCGACGAGGACGACGGAAGACGGCTTGATCAGCGCATCGAGATTTCGGACAGACACGTTGGCTCTGGGGTCGGACGAAATGGCACGCCCAGTGTCGCATACCCGCCGCTGCGGGGACGCGCGCCCGCGCCGTCGCGGACGCGCGCCGCCGGCGGGATCAGCGCCGGAACAGGCCGATCAGGCTCGCTTTCTCGATGGTATTGAAGTTGAGATAGAAGCCGACGATGGCCGCCGACGTGTCCGCCGTGACCGGCAGTTCCTTCAGGCCCACCGCGTGGACGGTGAAGATGTAGCGGTGAATGTGCGCCCCCTCGGGCGGGCACGGGCCGCCGTAGCCCGGCTTGCCGAAATCGGTACGTACTTCGAGCGCCCCGGCCGGCATCTTGCCGCTGGCCGGATCGCCGGCCCCGAGCTCGAGCGAGGTCACGCTGGCGGGGATGTTGGCCACGACCCAGTGCCAGAAACCGCTGCCAGTCGGCGCGTCGGGATCGAAGCAGGTCACGGCGAAACTCTGCGTGCCGTCGGGCACGCCACTCCAACTGAGCTGCGGCGACAGGTTGGCCCCCTTGCAGCCAAAACCGAATGCCTCGGAGAGGACGTGCTGGTTGCCCAGCAATTCGCCTTCTTTGAAACTCTCACTGGTCAGGATCAATGCCACTTGCAAACCTCCATGGGCGGATCGTCGATACCGGGCGGCGCGTGGTGCGCCGCCCTCAGTGCCGCGCGGCCTCGGCCGCGCCCATGCCGGTGATCGAGCGCACGTACTGGTGGTCGAAGGCGCGCGCTTCCCGCGCGGCAGCCGGGCTGCGGTCGAGCAGGGACACCACCATGGTGACGGCGAACGAGGTCAGCATGGAGAACAGTGCGGGGTACTTGTACGGGAACACCGGGGACTCGTGCCCGAGCAGTTCCACCCACACCGTCGGTCCCAGGATCATACATCCGATCGCGGTGACCAATCCGACGCTGCCTCCGGCCACCGCACCGCGCGTCGTCAGCCGCCGCCAGTACATCGACAGGAACAGGACCGGGAAGTTGACGCTCGCGGCAACGGCAAAGGCCAGCAGGACCATGTAGGCCACGTTCTGTCCCTCGAACGCCATCCCGAGCAGCACGGCCAGCACGCCGAGCACCAGCGACGCGATCCGTGACAAACGCATCGTCTCCGCCTCGCTCGCCCGGCCTCGCCGGAGCACGCTCGCGTAGAGATCGTGCGAGATGGCCGACGCGCCGGACAGCGTGAGCCCCGATACGACGGCGAGGATCGTGGCGAACGCGACCGCCGAGATGAAGCCGAGAAACAAATCGCCCGCGGCCGCCT
The DNA here is from genome assembly GCA_030429865.1 of Gammaproteobacteria bacterium. Taxonomy (GTDB): domain Bacteria; phylum Pseudomonadota; class Gammaproteobacteria; genus JACKNG01. The sequence goes on from JAUIFX010000032.1 coordinate 9,117, forward strand.
CGGCAAGGTGGATGGCGGCCATGTTGTTGCCGCCACGCAGCGTGCCGTCGACGAGGAAATCCGGGTTCTGCGACACGAACACGATGGCGCCGAAGCCCATGATGACGGTCAGCAGGTAGAAGTAACCGATTAGGCCGGTGGCGATGAACACCGACTTGCGCGCCGCGCGCGCGTCGGGAACGGTGAAGAAACGCATCAGGATGTGCGGCAGGCCGGCAGTGCCGAAAACCAGCGCGACACCGAGCGAGATTGCGGAGACGGGATCGGAAACGAGGCCGCCCGGCGCCATGACCGCCGAACCGTTCGGGTGTACGGCGATGGCCTCGACGAACATGCGCTCGAAGGAGAACCCGAATCGCGCCATGACCACGATGGCGAGCACGGTCGAGCCGAGCAGCAGCAACGCGGCCTTGATGATCTGTACCCAGGTCGTCGCAATCATGCCGCCGAAACTCACGTAGAGCACCATCAGCACGCCGATCAGCACGACGGCGGCCTCGTAGGGCAGCCCGAACAGGACCTGGATCAGCGTGCCCGCACCGACCATCTGGGCGATCAGGTACAGGACCACGACGACCAGCGTGCCGCAGGACGCCAGGGTGCGGATCGGCAGCGCCTGGAGCCGGTAGCTGACCGCGTCGGCAAACGTGTACCGCCCGAGATTGCGCAAGCGTTCGGCGAGCAGGAACAACACCAGGGGCCAGCCGGCGAGACCGCCGACGGAGTAGATCAGGCCATCGTAGCCGCTCGTGTACACGAGCCCCGAGATGCCGAGAAACGAGGCAGCGGACATGAAGTCACCCGCAATCGCGAGGCCGTTCTGGGTGCCGCTGATGCTGCCGCCCGCCGCATAGTAATCGCTGGTCGTACGCGTGCGCCGTGCCGCCCACCATGTAATGCCGAGCGTGGCGATGACGAAGACCATGAACATGCCGATCGCGGTCGTGTTGACCGCGCCGCGAACGGCCGCGGCGGGCGGGGCATCGCCGGCGGCGAGGACGGCTACGGGCACGAGAAACCCGGCGGCAAGCCCGCCAGCATAACGATGAAGCATGCGTTCAGTCCGAGTCGTGCAGCCGGCGTACGATGGCTGCAGTGGTGCGATCGAATTCGCCGTTCGCCCGGTAGACGTAGATGCCGGTCAGGACGAAGCCGAGCAGGATGATGCCGACGCCGATCGGGATGCCGAGCGTGACCACCGTCTCGTCACCGAGCGGCGCGGCGAACAGCGCCGGGTGGAACGCGATGACGAGAATGAAGGCGTAGTAGGTGACCAGCATGATCAGCGCCAGCACCCAGCACAGCCGGCTGCGCCGGCGCTGCAGGTCGCGGAACTCGGGGTCGTCGAAAATCTTCTGGTAGAGCGCTTCCACGGTGATCTCCACGGACAGGGCGACCGGCGCTGCGAGGCACCGGCCGCGGCCCGCACGGCGCCTACCAGAGCCTGGCGCTGGCCATGCGCGCGCCTTCGGCGAGCGCGGCGAACTTGGCCCACACGACCGAGTCGGCGACCATCTCCCAGCCGGCAAAGGTGCCGAAACCGCAGTCGCAGCCGGCGATCACGCGTTCCTTGTCGCCGACCGCGTCGACTGCCTCGAGGATACGGTTGCAGACGACCTGCGGGTGCTCGATGTAGTTGACCGTCGAGTCGATGATGCCGGGAATGAGGATCGTGTCCGCCGGCAGACCGATTTTCTTCAGCGCCGCATATTCGTGCTGGTGGCGCGGATTGGCGAACTCGATCGCGAACGCCCCGACCCGCGCTTCGCTGATGACCGGCAGGATGTCGGCCAGCGGCACGTCGCAGTCGTGCGGCCCGTCGTAGTTGCCCCAGCACACGTGGAGCCGGATACGCTCACGGGGAATGTTGACGCAAGCCTCGTTGATCGCATCGATATGGATCGCGATGGCGTCCTGGAACTCCTTCAGGGAGTCGTGCTGAAACATCCCGTGACGCTCCATCGCGAGATCGGGACAATCGAGCTGCAGCAGGTAACCGCGCTCGTGGATGAGCTCGTACTCCTTCTGCATCTCGCGCGCAACCGCCCGCACGTAGGCTTCGTGCGTATCGTAGTACTTGTTGCCCATGGTCGTGCACACGATGCCCGGGCAGGCAGCCGTCATGAACGCTTCCGTGTACTGGCCACCGCGCTCGGCCAGCGCTGCATCGAACATGTCGTACTCGCGCCGCGCGGGTGCGAGATCGATGTACTTCACCTCGGCGCTCGCCGCCGGCGCATCGAAGACCTTCGACATCACCATGCCGCGGTTGGCCCAGATCTGGCCGAAATCGGGGTAGCTGGCGAAGTCCGTGAACGGTAGCCGGTCGCTGACCGCGTCGAAGCCCGAGAGACGCTGCGCGACATAGGTCTGGAAGCCGACACGCGGCTGTTCGCCGTCGTTGATCACGTCAAGGCCGGCGCCGATCTGCTTCTCGACACAACGCGCAACGCCCGCAGCGGCAAGATCATCGAGGCGCTGCTCGTCGACGGCCTTGCCGTCTTCCTGCGCGATGAGCAGGTCCGAGAGCTCCCGGTTGCGCGGCAGGCTGCCGACGTGTGTGGTCAGAATGCGGTTTTCGCTGCGGTGCATGTCTCCCCTCCCGACAGGCTGTGGCGGTGCCGCCGGCCCCTATAGCTCCCCTGGCCCGGCGGGTCGGTCCAAGTGTACACGGCCCGGGCAGCGCGACACAGCCGCCGCGGGGCCTTCCCGCTCAAGGCCGCGCCGGCGCCGCCGCTATGCGCGGAGCCTCGCGGGATCCGCGCCAGGCGCCCGTCCGGGCCGAAGGACATCGCCGTCCCCCGCACTGTTACCGGTAAAGGAACGCCGCGGCGAGTCGCTATTACCTCACACGTTTCATGTCAAAGGCTTTACTTTCCCAGGAGACACGCTATGGCAAACGTCCTTGCAGTCGATGACTCGGCTTCCATGCGACAGATGGTCTCATTCACGCTCAAAGGCGCCGGATACGACGTCACCGAAGCAATCGACGGCCAGGATGCCCTGGACAAGGCACGTGCAGGCAAGGTCGACGTCATTCTGACCGACGTCAACATGCCCAACATGGACGGCATCGAACTGATCCGGCAACTGCGTGGCCTGCCCCAGTACAAGTTCACCCCGATGCTGCTGCTGACCACCGAGTCAGGCGCGGACAAGAAAGCCGAAGGCAAGGCTGCCGGCGCAACGGGCTGGCTGGTCAAGCCATTCAACCCCGACCAGCTCCTCGCGACGCTTTCGAAAGTCCTCGGCTGAGTGCTGACGGCAACGCTTCCTCGAGCGACTCACCCACCAGCAGGGCACCAGCATGTCGATTGATATCGCACAGTTTCACCAGGTCTTCTTCGAAGAATCGTTCGAAGGGCTGGAAGTCATGGAGTCGAGCCTGCTCGACCTGGAGATCGGCCAGCCCGACTCCGAAGCCATCAACACCATTTTTCGCGCCGCCCACTCGATCAAGGGCGGAAGCGGCACTTTCGGGTTCAGTGCGATCGGCGAGTTCACCCACGTTCTGGAAACCCTGCTCGACGAGATGCGCAACGGCACCCGCGACGTCACGCGTGAAGCGGTCGACGTGCTGCTGCTCGCCGTTGACAGCCTGCGCGAGATGCTGAGCGCGGCGCGCGACGGCGCCGATTTCGACGCCAATGCCGTTGCCGAAGTCCATGCCAAGCTCGAGCGTCAGCTCGCCATCGGCGGCTCGCAGGGTTCTCCGGCAGCGACGGACGCGGCAGCGACGGACGCGGCAGCCGCGGACGCCGCCGAAGCCGCCCAGCCTGGCGGCTCGGGCGACTGGACCGTCGTGTTCGCACCTCACCCGAACCTCTTTGCCACCGGCAACGACCCCGTACGCATCCTGCGCGAGCTCCGCGCGCTCGGGCACAGCGAGATCCAGGCCGACCTGTCCCGGTTGCCTGAGTACGCCGAGTTCGACCCCGAGACCAGCTACGCCCGATGGACCATCACGCTGGACGGCAGCGTCGAAGAGTGCGCCATCCGCGAAGTCTTCGAGTGGGTCGAGGACGATGCCGACATCAGCCTGAGTCGCGAGTCCCGGGCGGCCGCGCCGACGAGCACGGCAAGCGATAGCGCGGATTCGCCCGCAACGGCCGTCGCGGCCGTCCCGGATGCCGAGGAGCGCCGCGCCGGCGAGGATCGCCGCAGCGCCGACCGTCGCGCGGCCGGCGGCAACACCGCCGCTTCCTCGATACGCGTCGACATCGGCAAGGTCGACTCGCTGATCAACCTCGTCGGCGAACTGGTCATCACGCAGTCCATGCTTGGACAGCTGGACGATCCCCAGACCGTCGACTTCGAGAAGCTGCGCGAGGGACTGGCGCAGCTCGAGCGCAACACCCGCGAGCTGCAGGAATCGGTCATGCGCATCCGCATGCTGCCGATCAGCTTCTCGTTCAACCGCTTCCCGCGCCTCGTACGCGACTTGAGTTCCAAGCTCGGCAAAGAGGTGGAGCTGAAGATCGTCGGCGAGCAGACCGAGCTCGACAAGACCGTCCTCGAGAAGATCGCCGACCCGCTGGTGCACCTGGTACGCAATGCACTCGACCATGGCATCGAGAAGCCGGACGTGCGCGCCGAGGCCGGCAAGCCGCGCTGCGGCACCCTGACCCTGGCCGCGCGCCACGAGGGTGGCAACATCGTCATCGAGATCAGCGACGACGGCGCCGGCCTGGACGCGGAGAAGCTGCTCGCCAAGGCGCGCGAACGCGGCCTGGTCGGTGCGGACGAAGTACTGTCCGAGGAACGCATCCACGAGCTCATCTTCCACCCGGGCTTCTCCACGGCCAAGGAACTCAGCGACGTGTCAGGCCGCGGCGTCGGCATGGACGTCGTCAAGCGCAACATCAAGGAGCTGGGCGGCGTCATCGAACTTCATTCGACCTTCGGCGCCGGCTCCACCATCCGCATCCGCCTGCCGCTCACCCTCGCCATCCTCGATGGCCAGTTGGTGCGCGTCGGCAACCAGACCTACATCGTGCCGCTGGTCTCCATTGTCGAATCCCTGCAGGTGGACCCCGAGCGTGTGAAGTCGGTGGTCGGCGCGGCCGAATTGTACCGACTGCGCGGCGAGTACATCCCGATCGTGCGGCTCTACGAGCTGTTCAACATCGAGCCGCAATCCGCCTCGCTCGAGGACGGCCTCATCGTGGTGGTGGAAGGCGAAGGCCAGCGCGCCGGAATTCTCATCGACGAGCTTCTCGGCCAGCAGCAGGTCGTTATCAAGAGCCTCGAGACGAACTACCGCAAAGTCGACGGGATCTCCGGAGCGACCATCCTCGGTGACGGCACGGTCGCGATGATCATGGACGCCGGCGGGCTCATCGCGCTGAACCGAACACAACCGCAAGGTCCCATTCCCTCACCCAAAGTCAAAGCCGCGTAGGAGTGATCCGCATGGACACCAGCATGAACGCACAACCCATCGAAATGGGCATCGGCGACAACGTCAGCGACGCCGACCAGTACCTCACTTTTCTTCTCAACGGGGAAGAGTACGGCGTGGACATCCTGCGCGTGCAGGAAATCAAGGGATGGATGGCGACCACCCAGATTCCCAACACCCCTGAGTACATTCGCGGCGTGATGAACCTGCGCGGCGCCATCGTTCCGATCATCGACCTGCGCCTGCGCTTCAACATGCCGGCCATCGAGTACACCGCGACGACCGTGGTCATCGTCCTCAAGGTCGAATGCGAGGCAGGTGAGCGCACGATCGGCTTCGTCGTCGACGCGGTCTCGGATGTCTACAACGTCTCCGGCGATCAGTTCAAGGCCGCACCGGACTTCGGCTCCCACGTGCACACGGACTTTATCCGGGCACTGGCCACCGTCGACGACAAGATGGTGATCCTGCTCGATATCGATCGCCTCGTGGGCGGCGATGACGTGCTCAACGCCAGTGGCGCACAGCACTGAGGCGGGACCAGACATGAGCAACGACAAGCTAGCCGAGTACTTCGACCTGAACCTGATCGAGGAATCGTTCCAGCTACTCGCCGGCCAGGCCGAGGAACTGGTCGATCGATTCTATGCCCGCCTCTTCGCCGAACACCCCGAAGTCAAGCCGCTGTTCGCGAACAGCAATCCGGCGGAACAACGGCGCAAGCTCGTGGGTGCGCTGATCACCGTCGTGAACAGCCTGCGCGACCCCGAGGCACTCGTCAGCGCCCTCGAAGACATGGGCCGCCGGCACCAGGGCTACGGCGCAGAACCTGAGCATTACGCAATCGTCGCCGGCATCCTGCTCGACGAAATGAAGGCGCTCGCCGGCAGCGCCTGGACTCCCGAAACCGAAAAGGCCTGGACCCAGGCTTTCGACCTGATTGCATCAACCATGACCGGCGCCTACGAGCCGGCGGAGGCGACTGCCATGACCAACGGAAACAACGACACGGATCTCGAGCTGATCCGCCTGCGCTCCGCTATCGAGCGCACGCTCACCGCGATCATGATGATCGACCGCGACCTCGTCGTGACCTACGCGAACACGGCCACGCTCGACCTGCTACGTTCGCGCGAGGAGACGCTGAAGAAGGCCTACCCAGGCTTCAGCGTCGACAAGCTCGTCGGCACCTGCATCGACGTCTTCCACGCGAACCCGACGCATCAGCGGCAGATGCTCGCCGACCCGTCGAACCTGCCCTTTTCGACCGACATCAAGGTCGCCGACTTGACGTTCAACATCAACGTCACCGCCCAGTTCGACGCCGAGGGCGGCTACATCGGCAACACCCTCGAATGGTATGACGTGACCGAACAGCGTGCGCGGGAGTTCGAAGTCGCGCGCTTGCAGTCCGCCATCGACGGAGCCGACGCTTCGCTGATGCTGTGCGACGCCGATTTCAACATTACCTACGTCAACCCGGCAGTGGAGAACCTGCTGCGCAATCGCCAGAACGAGCTGCGCGCCCTCTTCCCGGGCTTCGATGCGGACAACCTCGTCGGCACCAATATCGACCAGTTCCACAAGAATCCCGCGCATCAACGCGGCCTGCTTTCCGATCCAAGCAAGCTGCCGGCGCGCGCCGAAATCAAAGTTGCCGGTCTCGAGTTCGAGGTCAACGCTACGGCGATACTCGACCAGAACGGCAAGTACATGGGCAACATGGTCGAGTGGCGGGACATCACCGAGCAGAAGGATGCCGAGCGCCAGATCGCCGGCCTCATCGAGGCGGCGGCTCGCGGTGAGTTCGATCGCACCATCGATACCGCGAGCTACACGGGCTTCATCAAGACCCTCGGCACGAACATCAACCAACTCATTCACAGCGTCGTTACGCCGCTGCGCGAGACCAGCAAGGTCATGAGCGCAATGGCGCAGGGCGACCTGACCGAGACCATGGACGGCGAGTACGAAGGTGAGTTTGCCAGCCTGGCCGATGCCGTCAACAGCACGGTGACGAACCTGCGCGATACGGTCGGCAAGATTCGTACGAGCGCGCTTTCGATCAACAGCGCCGCAAGCGAGGTATCGAAGGGCAACACCGAGCTGTCCGCACGGACCGAAGAGCAGGCCTCTTCACTCGAACAGACCGCCGCCAGCATGGAGGAGATGACCTCCACCGTGCAGCAGAACGCCGACAACTCGCGCCAGGCCAACCAGCTTGCGAGCTCGGCGCGCGACCAGGCCAGCGAGGGCGGCGAAGTCGTCGGCCGCGCGGTCGAGGCGATGGGTGCAATCAACGAATCGAGCAAGAAGATCGCCGACATCATCGGCGTCATCGACGAGATCGCCTTCCAGACCAACCTGCTTGCGCTCAACGCCGCCGTCGAGGCCGCGCGGGCCGGCGAGCAGGGCCGTGGCTTCGCGGTCGTCGCCTCCGAGGTCCGCAACCTCGCCCAGCGCTCGGCGTCCGCCGCCAAGGAGATCAAGTCGCTCATCAACGACTCGGTGCAGAAGGTCACCGAGGGCTCCAAGCTCGTCGACGCCTCCGGCGCGACGCTCAACGAGATCGTCAACTCGGTGAAGAAGGTCTCCGACATCATCGGCGAGATCGCGGTCGCCTCGGAAGAGCAGTCCAGCGGTATCAGCCAGGTCAACCAGGCAGTGACGCAGATGGACCAGATGACGCAGCAGAATGCGGCGCTCGTCGAGGAAGCCGCCGCGGCCAGCGAGTCGATGGACGAGGAATCCCGTTCGCTGCTCGACCTGATGCAGTTCTTCAACGTCGGCGATCTCGCCCCGGCCCAGGGCAGCCGCGCGCCGGCGCCGGTGGTCGAGCGCCGCGGCGCCGACCGCCCCTGGTCCGACCAGCCTGCACCGGCCAAGGCCGCGCCCGCCGCGCCCCCGGCCCGTGCCGCCGCCGGCGGCGAGGTGTGGAACGATTTCTGAGCCCGGCCGGGCCGGTCGCCGGCAAGACTGAATCAAGGGCAACTCGAGTATCCTAGACATGACAGACACATCTGCAGCAATCACCCTCGATGCCACGACGCGTATCGCCGAGGTCGCCTCCCTCAAGGAGACGTGTGATGGCAGCGCTTCGGACCTGGTCATCGACGCGAGCAGCGTCGAGACCATCGACGCCGCCGCGCTGCAATGCCTGGTCGCCGTCGGGCAGCACTGCGCGAAGATGGCACGCACCTTCCGTATCGACTCGCCGTCCGCGGCATTCCTGGCCGCCTCGCGAACGATCGGCTTCGACGAGGCTCTCGGCATCGCCGGCGCAGACGCAGGGCGGCCGTCATGAGCGCCGCACCACAGCTCAACCCGGCCACCCACGAATACGACTTCCACGACGGCCACTTCAATCTGCTCCGCAAGCTGGTGGCCGAGCATGCCGGCATTGCGCTCAACGACTCGAAGCGCGAACTCGTCTACGGGCGCCTCGCCCGGCGCATTCGCGCACTCAAGCTGAGCGGCTTCGACGACTACTGTCGCTTGCTCGAGAACGACCCCGGCGAGGAGATGATCGAATTCATCAATGCGATCACGACCAATCTGACGGCGTTCTTCCGCGAGGTGCACCATTTCGAGTTCCTCGCCGACACCGCCATCCCCGAGTTCGTCAAGGCCAACGCGGCGAGCCGCCGGCTACGCATCTGGTCCGCCGGATGCTCGACCGGGGAGGAGCCGTACAGTATCGCAATGACCCTGCTCGAATCGGTACCCGACGCGGCCCGCTGGGACATCCGCATCCTCGCCACGGACATCGATTCCAACGTCGTCGCTACCGCTTCGGCCGGGGTCTATGCCGAGTCACGCCTGCAGGGTGTTTCGGATGAACGGCGGCGTCGGTGGTTCACCGGTGCGGGCAAGCCCGGCTACGTTCAGGTAAAGCCCGAGGTGGCCGAGCTGATCCGCTTCGCGCCCTTGAACCTGATGCACGAATGGCCCTTCCAGGGCCCGTTCGATGCAATTTTCTGCCGTAACGTCGTGATCTATTTCGACAAGCCGACGCAGCACGCATTGTTCCAGCGTTATGGCAACATCATTGCTCCGCATGGCTACCTGTTCATCGGCCATTCCGAGTCGATGTTCGGCGCTCAGACTGCCTTCGAGCTTATCGGACGCACGACGTATCGCGTGCAGAGAGGCTGACGGTCATGAGCGCCATGCCTCAGACCGGACGCCGGCTGCGGCCGGTGCATAGCGATCAGTTCGCGCACATCCGGCGCATGTTCGACAACAAGCTTGGTGCCACGGTTGCCAAGATTCTGCCCGGCGAGTTCTACGCCACCAGCGAAGACGAATATATCAGCACCACGCTCGGTTCCTGCGTCTCGGCATGCCTGTGGCATCCCGCGAGCGGCATCGGGGGCATGAACCACTTCATGCTGCCGGACGGCGGCAGCCAGCAGCCCGGTGCGCCGGCGATCGGCGATGCCAACGACGCCGCACGCTATGGCTCGTTCGCGATGGAACATCTCATCAATGCAATTCTCGCCACGGGACTCCGGCGGGAAGAACTCGTTGCCAAGATCGTCGGCGGGGGGCACGTGCTGCCGATCTCGACCGACATCGGCGCGAGCAACATTGCCTTCGTGCGAGCCTACCTGGACAACGAAGGGATCGCCATCGTCGGCGAGAACGTCGGCGGCAACTTCGGCCGGCAGGTGCGTTTCCATCCCCTGACCGGGCGCGCCCAGGTACGACCGCTCGCACCGACGGGTCAGCGCAGCATCGTCGACGAGGAAGTTGCTTACCAGCGCTCTCTCACCCAGCAGCCCGCCGCAGGCGACATCGAGCTTTTCTGAGGAAACCCCATGGACATGCGTACGAAGCGGATCAGTGTGCTGGTTGTCGACGACTCTGCGCTGATCCGTAAGCTCATGAAGGAGATCCTGACATCCGATCCGGCCATCGAAGTGGTCGGTGCCGCGCACGATCCGTTGCACGCGCGCGAACTCATCAAGCAACTCAATCCCGATGTCATCACCCTCGATGTCGAGATGCCAAAAATGGACGGGGTCACGTTTCTCGCCAACCTGATGCGGTTGCGGCCGATGCCCGTAGTCATGGTGTCGTCGTTGACCGAACAGGGCGCCGACGTCACGTTGCAGGCTCTAGAGATCGGTGCTTTCGATTTCGTGACCAAGCCGAAACTCGACGTTTCCCGGCAGCTGGAGAACTACGCCGAAGAGATCATCAGCAAGGTCAAGGCCGCCTCACGGGCCAGGGTCAAGCCCTATGATCCGGAGCGCGCCAGGTCGCGCGTTGGCCAGGCGGCGCCGGTACGCTCGCTCGCCAAGTTCGACCTGACGCACAAGTTGATCGCCATCGGCGCGTCCACCGGCGGAACCGAAGCCATTCGCGAGGTTCTCGAGAGGATGCCTTCGGACGGCCCGGCGATCGTCATCACGCAGCACATCCCGCAGGCATTCAGCGCGCCGTTCGCGGAACGCATGGACCGCAGCTGCGCGATCCGCGTGTGCCAGGCATCAGACGGCCAGCAGATCGTACCGGGACATGCCTATATCGCGCCAGGACACCTCCACCTGACGGTGGAGCGCAGCGGCGCGCGCTACTTCTGCCGCTTGCACGACACGGCACCGGTCAATCGCCACAAGCCCTCGGTGGATGTCATGTTCGACTCGGTCGCCGCCAACCTCGGCGCCAACGCGGTCGGCATCCTGCTCACCGGGATGGGTGCCGACGGCGCCCGTGGCCTGCTCGCGATGCGCACGGCCGGCGCACATACCATCGCCCAGGACGAAAACACGAGCGTGGTATGGGGCATGCCCGGCGAGGCGGTCCGCATGGAAGCGGTGGACGAGATAGCGCCACTGGACAAGGTCGCGGGCCTCGCCATGAAGGCGATCGCGGCTTGAACGCATGCTGCCAATGTACGTTACGCGCCTCGAGCCGGTGACGCCATCGAAAGGCGCGGAGCCGGGCGTCGGCCCCGGCAGCACCCTGCCCGCACGAAACGGCGCGCGGGACGCCGCTGCCGTGCGGCCATCCACCGTCCAGGCAGGCATTGTGCGGAGCTCGAAAGCGTGCGCGCCCGAAGCGTTTTCCGGCCGCAGTTTTTGACCAGCCCGTTAAAGATCCCTACGCCATGACCGCTGTACAAGAAGCCCCATCGGCATCCGCTTACCAGAGGCTCAGAGCCATGCCAGCAAAACGACTCGACATCGCCGCACTCGGCGCCGCCGCGGTTGCCGCAACCGCGATCCTGGCCAGCGACCTGCTTGCCGTCGAAGCGGGTGCGCTGGCAGTGCTGGGTTTCGTGCTGAGCTGGGCATGGCGCCGGGCCGCACCAGCGTCCGAGTGCACACCGGGCCACGATCGCGACGCTGCCGGGGCCGACGATGACAGCCTCGAAGGCGTGTCGCTGGGTGACATCGAGACGGTTCGCACAGCATTGCGCGACGGCATCGGCGAAGTCAGCGGCGATTTCAGCCAGGTTCGCGAACTCATCGTGGGTGCGGTGGCGGAGTTGTCCCGGTCGTTCGACGGCTTCCATGCCGACGCACAGAAACAACAGCAGCTGATGAGCGCGGCGGTCAGAACGCTTGCGCACGGTTCGGCCGAAGCGGCGGACAGCAACGAAAGCGACGGCGACGAGGTCACGATCAGCAAGTTCGTCGCCGATACCTCGCAGATCCTCGAAGGGTTCGTTTCGAGCGCGATTCTCACCTCCAAGCACAGCATGGACACGGTGAACATGATCGACGAGATGGCGAGCCAGATGAACCGCATCTTCGACCTCCTCGAAGACGTCAAGGGCATCGCCGACCAGACGAACCTCTTGGCCCTCAATGCCGCAATCGAGGCAGCGCGCGCGGGCGACGCCGGGCGCGGCTTCGCCGTGGTCGCAGACGAGGTGCGCAAGCTGTCCCTCAACTCGACGCAGTTCAACGAACAGATTCGCACCCTGGTGGAGTCCGCCCAGAGCACCATCAACACGACCCGCGACCTCGTCGGCAAGTCCGCCTCCCAGGACCTGAACGTGCTGCTCTCTCACAAGTCGAGCATCGATGGGATGATGGCCCACCTGTCCCAGCTCGAAACCTCGCTCGGCGGCCTCATCGAACAGACCACCGGGATCACCGGTCAGATCGCCGAACGAACCAGCACCGCGGTGCGTGCACTGCAGTTCGAGGACATCGCCCGGCAGGTCGCCGAACATGCCGAGGCCAAGCTGGGGCACATCCGCCAGGTTGCCAATAGCAGCGTCGAGGCACTCGCGGCGTCACGGGGCGATCAGCGGCGCGAAGCCCTCGCGTCAGCCTGCGCCGCGGCCGGGGTCCTGCGCGACTTCGCGCCCTCGAAGCCGGCCACCCAGGCGTCGATGGACGAGGGTGACGTCGAGCTGTTCTGAGCGGCGCTCGGGAACGCGGCAGCGCGCACAGCGCCCAGACCGACCATTGAGTCATTATCGAGGATTCATGCCATGAGCATCCACGCTGCACCATCGGCAGACGGCAAGACCCTGAACATCCGCATCAACGACCGATTCGACTTCAACGTGCACCGCGAGCTGCGCGAAGCCTACGAATCGGCGGGTAAGCGTTACAACAACTACGTGCTCGACCTGCGCGATACCACCTACATGGACAGCGCCGCCCTCGGCATGCTGCTGCAACTCCGCGAGCATGCGGGGAGCAGCAAGTCAGCCGTGCGCCTGCGCAACGCCCAGCCGACGATCCGCGACATCCTCGCGGTCGCGCACTTCGACCAGTTGTTCACGATCGATTGAGGGGTACGATGCGAGCACGGGCTCGCCGGCCGTGCTGGATATGAACGAAGCGGTAGTGGGTGAGACCCTTCGGCGGCAAGCCGCGCCCGTCGTTGAGGAGCCCTTGCGCGCCCTCGTCGTCGAGGACAACCCCAGCGACCAGTACCTCATGCAGCGTCTGCTGATGCTGATGGGGATGGAGGTGCAGCTCGCCGGGAACGCGGACGACGCGATCCAACTCGCCCTGGCCGAGCGGCCCGATATCGTCTTTCTCGACGTGATACTGCCCGGGATGAGCGGCTACGCCATCGCCGAGCGCATACGCGAACTCTATCCCTACAACTACATTCCGGTCGTTTTCGTTACCGGCCTGACCGACGACGACGTGGTCCTGCGCTGCTTCGCTGCCGGGGGCGACGAGGTCGTCGCGAAACCCGTCGAGCCGACCATACTGCGTGCGCGTATCGAAGCCGCATTACGCTCGCGCCAGCTGCACGAGACCGTCTCGGTGCAGCGCGACCAGCTCCTCGCCTACCAGATCGAGATGAGCCATGACGTCGACGTCACCAAGGTCATCCTCGACAACTTCCGCACCGACGAGGCGTTGCGCTCACCCAACATCCGCTACCTGATGCGCCCGGTCGAGACGCTGAACGGGGACTTCATCATGGCGGCCTCCAAGCCATCGCGTGCGCAATGCTTCATCGTCGGCGATTTCACCGGCCATGGCCTGCCCGCAGCGATTGGCGTCATGCTCGTGCATGGCGTGTTCTGCTCGATGGTTGCGAAAGGCTTCGACATCGAGACGATCGCTTACGAGATCAACCGCAAGATGTATACGCTGTTGCCGACGAATCGGTTCCTGTCGGCGGCGTTGTTCGAGATCGACGCGCAAACCGGCATCATGTCGGTCTGGAACGCCGGCTTGCCGGCCCTCTACGTCCGTGGAGACGAGCAGCGCATCTCCGCACAGTTCCCGTCGGCCGCCCTGCCCCTCGGCATCCTGCCGCCGCAGGAGTTCAGGGCGCGGGCGCGCCGCATCGTGCTGTCGCCCAATGACCGCGTGTACGCGTATTCCGATGGCATCGTCGAGGCGTGCAACCCGGATGGCGAGTTGTTCGGGCAGGAACGTCTGCGTGCCGTGCTCGAGGCGGAGGCTGCCGACACGGTCAAACACCTCGTCGCCGAACTCGAACAGTTTGCCGGCGGCGTTCCGCCGCACGATGACCTGTCCTGCCTTGAAGTCGCCTACGCGCCGGAAGTCCTGCTCAGTCTGCAGGCCGACCATCATGCCGCACCGCCGGTACGCAATATCGCCGCACGCTGGCGGCTGGGCGTCGATATCGATCATCTCACGGTACGCTCGGTCGAACCGCTGTCGGCCCTGGTCAGCATCATCGATACGCTGCAGGGCTTCGGCCAGCGCGGCAGCGAGATCTATCTCGTTGTCGCTGAACTCTACCGGATCGCGGTCGATTACGGCCTGCTCGACCTCGGCGCAGTGCGTGAGCAGGGAGACCTGTCCGACATGTTTCTCGAGCGCGAACGGCGCCTCGCAGCACTCGATCATGGCAACGTCCACATCGAGTTCGAACACCAGCCACAGGATGACGGCGGAGCGCTGGAAATCAAGGTCAGCCATGACGGCAACTGTTTCGATTACCCTGCGCTCCTGCGAGAAGTCGATGCGGCGACTCATTCCACGGTATGCGGCATCAACCTGATCCGTTCCCTGTGCGAAAGCCTCGATTTCATCGACGGCGGGCGTGCCGCGGTGGCACGCTACCGCTGGCGCGAACCCCGGACCGTCTGACAAGGACGCTTCGCGGACCACGCCCGGCTTGACTTGCCCGGGCGCATTGGTAACCCTCCCGGGCCGGGCTGCGGCTGGTCGAGGCCCACTTCAACGCACACCAACCGGGGGGGTCACGGTCGATGGCAGGCCTGTTGTCCAAGGAACGAATCGTCGCTCAGGAAGGCTTCAACCGCTGGTTGATCGCCCCGGCCGCGCTGGGCATACACCTGTGCATCGGCTCGGTCTATGCGTGGAGCCTGTTCAATCCCGCGTTGGTCAAGCGCATCGGTGTCGTCACCACCGCCGCCGACGACTGGTCGCTGAAGAGCGTGGTGTGGATCTTCACCGTCGCCATCGTCTTTCTCGGCCTGTCCGCCGCCATCGCCGGCAAATGGCTCGAACAGGTCGGGCCGCGCATGGTCGGGGTCGTTTCCGCCTGCTGCTGGGGCGGCGGCTTCGCCGTCGGCGGGCTTGGCATCGTCAGCGGCCAGCTATGGCTGGTCTACCTTGGTTACGGCGTGATCGGGGGCTGCGGCCTGGGCCTTGGCTACGTCTCACCCGTCAGCACCCTGATCCGCTGGTTCCCGGATCGGCGCGGCATGGCGACGGGCCTGGCGATCATGGGCTTCGGCGGCGGTGCCATGCTCGGTAAACCGATGATCGACGGTTTCCTGCGTCTCTACTACCGCGCTCCGGAGTATCTCGGTCCGGCCGACGCGGTCGAACTCGTCACCGAAGCCGGCCGGCGTATGGCGATGGTCGGCGACAGCCTGCGCGAGGTGGTGGTGGTCGGCGCGAACGACGTCTCGGCGATGATCGTGCCCGGCCCCGAGGGCGTCTACCTGGCCGGTACGGGCACGGTTGGTGCGGCGCAGACCTTCTTCACGCTGGGCGCGATCTATTTCGTCGTGATGCTCATCGCGGCGTTTGCCTACCGCGTGCCGGCGATCGGCTGGCGGCCGGCCGGCTGGGAACCACCGACGCCGGACAACGAAGCGCGCTCGATGATCACGCGGCACGACGTCGATATCGACCAGGCCCTGAAGACGCCCCAGTTCTACCAACTCTGGCTCATGCTGTGCTTCAACGTCACCGCCGGGATCGGTGTACTCGCCGTGGCCAAGACGATGATGACCGAGATCTTCGGCACCACGTTACCGGGTATCGTCGATCTCGAGTTCGCTGCCACCTACGTGCTGATGATCAGCGCGTTCAACATGCTGGGCCGCTTCTTCTGGGCGAGCGCCTCCGACTACCTCGGGCGCAAGAACACCTACCACGTGTTCTTCGGCCTGGGAATCGCCCTGTACTGCTCGATCCCCTTCTTCGCCTCGCAGGTCAGCGCACACCCGGCGACGGTCTGGCTGGTCGGATTCTATGCCGCGACGATGCTGATCTTCACGATGTACGGTGGCGGTTTCGCGACCATACCGGCCTACCTCGCCGACATCTTCGGCACCCGGTTCGTCGGCGGCATCCACGGACGCCTGCTGACCGCCTGGAGCACCGCCGGCGTGCTCGGCCCGCTCGCCATCACGACCTTGCGCGAGAACGCCGTGACGCGCGCCATCGCGGATCTCGTCACGCACGTCGACCCGGCGCGCTTCGAAGCGACCTTCGGCGCCGGCATCGGGCAGCTCGACCAGCTGGTCGAAGCCAACACGGTCACGATCGCCAAGCTGATGGAAATCGTGCCGCCGGGCACCGCGAATCCCACGGCCGGCCTGTACAACGAAACCATGTACCTGATGGCGGGATTGCTGCTGATCGCACTCGTCGCCAACGCCTTGATGCGGCCCGTAGACAAACGGCACCACATGGCTGACGAGGGCCCGGGTGACGCTACGCCCCGGGCCGGTTGAGGTCCCCTCGCCGACGCGCTCAGGGCGAGCCCGAGGACGCCGCCTCGACACGACAGGTTTCGACCCGGGCGTTCTTGGCGCCGGAAGCGATGTCGCCCAGTTCGCCCTCGTAGGTCAATGCGAACAGGGTCCGTCCGTCCGCCCCGCCGAGATTGCAGGCGACGGCGCGCCGGCCGGGACAGGCGATCTCGTGGGTGACACGGCCGCCTTCCTCCACCCGGATGAATTCGTCGGTCATGAAGCTCGCAACCCAGATCGCACCCGACTCGTCGAGACAGATGCCATCGGGCGTGCGCTCACCCAGCGCGGCCCACTCCCGGCGTCCGGACAGGCTGCCGTCCGCGGCACGGTCGAACGCGGTGAGGCAATGGGCGAAGGTCTCGGCGCAGATCAAGGTCCGGCCATCCGGCGTGATCACTGCGCCGTTGGGGAAATTCAGGTCCGTCGCGACCACGTCCCTGGTGCCGTCGGGGGCGACCTTGACCAGGTTCGCCAGTGCCGGCTCGGCCTCGTTGAACAGGTCGTAACCGAAGTTGCCGACGTAGATGTTGCCCTGCGCATCGACGACGCAGTCGTTGATGTCTGCCGCCGCCAGCTTCGAGAGATCGGCAAATTCGGTCAGCGCACCACCGGTGCCGATCTCCAACAGGCGCCGGTCGGCCATCGAGACCACGATGCGGCGGCCGTCCGGGAGAAACGCGAGCCCGGAGGGGCGATTGGGAACGTTCGCAATGCTTTCGCGCGCGCCGCTCTCGGCGAGCGCGTAGACGGTATGTCCCCACATGTCGGACAACCACAGGCGGCCCTCGTGCCAGCGTGGGCCTTCGAGAAAGACAAAGCCCTCGGCTAGGGTCTCGAGCTTCAAATCGGTCATGGTCGTTACTCCCCTATGTTGCGATGCTCGCCGCTGACACGGCGATGCTCCAGTTGTCCTGTTGCGCGGGACACCCCGGGCCCCGGGCATTCTCGCGCACTCCGCAGCGCTCTGCACGAACGGACCGAAGCGGCGCCGGCCTCGTTCGCGATGCGGGTCAACGAACGCGCGCGTCGCCGCGATCGACGGTCTACGGGCCCCCCCGGGGCAGCCTCACGCCGCTTCGCCGCAATGCAGGATCGCGGGCGCGCTTCTAGTCGCTGTCGCGCTCGATCCCGAACAGACGCTCGAGTTCGCTGCGGCTGTCCGCGGCTTCCGCATCGGGAACTTTCGATGCCGTGCCGAACAGAGCCGCGAGCTCCTCGCGCGCCCGCGCGCCCGCCGCGGTATCCGTGCGCCCTCCGCGCGGTGAGGCCGGTGTGAAATAACCGCAGAAGTTGGCGCGCTCCTTGTTGCCGACCCCGCCTGCGAGCGGTTCGTCACACGCGTCGGAGACAGCGGGGTTGAAGAACCGGCACTGCCGGCAGACGTGCAAGTCCGCATCGCAGCTGCGACAGACCTCTTCGCGTGCGAATGGCAGTGCGGACGTATCCAGGGCCGCGCCACACCGCCAGCAATGCAGCTCGGCGCCGTTCATCGAGCCGCCGGTAGTCTCACGCCGGGCCGCTTCCTTGGTAGCGCTCGTAGTGCAGCACTTCCGACAGCGGACGCCGGTAGCCGCGCGCCGGTTGCTGACCGCCGGCAGCACGTCCGAGCACGACGAGCATCACCGGCACGATGCTCTCGCCGAGTTCGAGCATGGTCGCGACCTTGGCAGCGTCGAAGCCGATCATCGGGCCGGTATCCCATCCGCGGTTCTTCGCCGCGTACATCAGCGACATCGCGGCCAGCGCTCCGCTGCGAATCGCCTCCTCTCGCTGCAGCACCGGCTGGTCGCGGTAAATGCCCTCGATCATCGGCACGTACTTGTCGCGGACTTCAGCCGGCTCGTCTCCGTAGATGCGCGCCGCGTCGACGTGCGCATCGAGACGCCCACAGACGAGTATGGCCGCCGCGCATTGCTCGACCTGGGCCTGGCCGAACGAGAGTGCGCGAAGCTGCTGCTTGCGCGCCTGGTCGCGCACCACGACGAATTGCCAGTGCTGCATGTTGAACGAGCTCGGACTGAGAATGACTTCGGCGAAAATGGCCTCGAGTTCGGCGTCATCGATGCTTACCCCCGTCTCGAACTGCCGCACGCTATGCCGCGAGTCGACGATTGCTGAAAACTCCAAGTTGTTCCTCCCGTTGTCGATGGGTCGTGTCAAACGCGAAACCGCGCGAGCGCGTAGTCGTCGAGCGCAAGGTCCGCCGTTCCGCCGACGAGCGCATCGGCGACCAATTTACCGGCGCCGGTCGCCATGGTCCAACCGAGGTGTCCGTGCCCGGTATTGAGATGCAGGCCCGGGATCGGCGTCGGTCCCATGATGCCCACGCCGTCCGGGCTCATGGGCCGGAAACCGGCCCATTCCACCGCCTCCCGCCGCTCGATCCGGTCCGCCCCGGCCGGGTAGACGCGCTTGACGAGCGTGTAGAGATTCTCGATCCGTGACGGCGTCAGGCGCTCGTCGAAGCCGGTAAACTCGGCCGTGCCCGCGATGCGCAACCGTGTCCCGAGCGGACACACGGCAGCGTGGAAGTGTTCGTCGATCACCGGCGTGCGAGGCACCTGCGGCCAGCCACGCAGGGGAAGCGTGAGCGAATACCCCTTGACCGGCTGCACCGGGACACGCAACCCGAGCGGGCGCGCCAGTGCGGCGCTATGCGCGCCGGCGGCCAGCACGCAGTGCCCGGCGGGTAGCATGTCGCCGTCGACCTCCACACCGTGCACACGGCCGTGCTGGAGCACGACGCGCGTGGCACGGGCCTCGTACTCGAAGCGTACCCCGGCCTCCCTGGCGGCATCGGCCAGCGCACGACAGAACATGTGCGCGTCGCCCGAGACGTCGTCCGGAAAATGCACGCCGCCGCTGAGCTGATCGGAGATGTCGCCGAGCGCCGGCTCGAGCGCGGCAACGCCGGCAGCGTCGAGCACATCGTAGCGCACGTCCCACTCGCGGCAACGCAGCGCCGCCGCGGCGGCCGCGTCCAGTTCGGCCTGCGTGCGGTAGATCTTCATCGTGCCACGGGCAGCCTGTTCGAAATGCAACCCGAGGGGGGCGAACTGCTCGTGCAGCACACGCAACGAATAGGCAGCCAGTCGCGCATTCCGCGCAACATTGGCGTGGTAGCGCACCGGTTTCGAATGGCGCAGGAACTGCCATGCCCAGGGCAGCATGTACGGCAGCACGCGCGGGCGTATGAGTAATGCGGAATCCTCGCGCCCGAGCATGCGCAGGGCCTGCCACAAGACTCCCGGCTCGTTCCATGGCCCGGCCTGGCTGGCATGCAACATGCCCCCGTTGGCGAAACTCGTGCCGAGCCCCGGGCCGGGTGCCTGCTCGACGACCGTGACGTCGACCCCGCGTTGACGCAGGAACCATGCGCTGGTCAGTCCGAGCAGCCCGGCGCCGACGACGATGCATTGCATGCGCTGTATCTCCACGGTAGCTGCAACCGATGATCACTGTCCGAAGCTGCGGGTGCAACGAGCGGTGGACACTGCGGACAAAAAAAAGCCGGCGCATGCGCCGGCTTCAAGCATTGATTAAGTGCCGAAGCTCAGGCAACGACGTCCTTGATCGCCTTCATCGCGGTCGCGCGCACGGACAGGCTGGCAGGACGTGCCTCGACCTTGACCATCTCGCCGGTGAAGGGGTTGCGGGCCATGCCGGCCTTACGTGCGGGCTTCTGCACGCGGCGCAGCTTGACGCCGATCTCCGGAACAGTGAATTCCCCCGAGCCGTTCTTGGCCAGGTGGCGGGCCGCAAGGCCCTTGGCGGCCTGAAGCACGGATTGGACTTCCTTCTTGGTCAGTCCGGTTTCCTCGGCAAGCGCCGTGATGATCTGCGACTTGGTCTGCTTTTCCTTGATCGCGCTCGTCTTCGATTTGCTCATAATTCCTCCCGTAGCAGGTGATGGCGTTGGTGTTTTCGGTAGCCGTGGTGACTTCGTTCGCGACGCGTTCCCTGTCCAGACAGTACCGGTCACCGCGTCTTGATCTGGTCTGCTCGCATGAAACCCGCTGGTTCTTCCCCCCGCTTTCCCGCAGCCTCGGACATCCCCCGGTCATGAACACGCGGGGCGGCGGGAGAGTGGCTCGCTAACGGGCCCGGATCGAAGGCGCTAATATAATGGGCGCTAGCAAAATTGGAAGCCTTGACACGTCGAAAAGAGGCTTTTTTTGCGGGTAATTCGCCCATTCTGCAAGGTCAAGGCGATCCGCGGCGCGCGGCAGCGCCAATGTGCCCGTGCGCGCACCGCGCGTACCCGCCGAAACATGGGTCAATCGGCGCGCGCGCGTGCCAGTCTCGCGTCGAGCATCTGCAGGGCGGTGACGGCCGGCAA
>JAUIFX010000033.1 GCA_030429865.1 Gammaproteobacteria bacterium
TCTGCACGAGATGACGGTCGAGAAATTCGCGGAATTCGTCGCGGCCCAACAGCCGTCGGCCAGGGAGAAAGGCGAGCCGGAGCGGCTGGACGTCCTGTCGCTCGACATCGCCGGGGATACGGCCGTCGCCCGGGTCCGCGACGACTACCTCGGCATGACCTTCCTCGACACGCTCTCGTTTCTGAAGTGCGACGGCAAGTGGACGATCTACAACAAGTTGTTCCACGTCGAGAACAAGGCTGATTGATCGGCCTTATCCAGCGACGCGGCGATTCTCACCCTCGTGCTGCGATCGCGCTCGCGCGGCGCGCTCCGAACCGACGGCCGGTGTGCTCGCCGCGTTGTACCGCCGCGCCTCAGCGGTGCTGCTCGCTGAACGTCGTGCCGTGAACCCGACGGGGAACGGCCGCACCGTGTTGCCGGAAATGCGAAGTCCGGCCGGGCAGCGCTGGCACGCTATCGCCTATGCTCCGGGCGTCAATCCATGCACTTCGACCTGGCTCAAAGGAGAGATTCGCCATGAAGTGGACCCGCGTGCTGCTCCCGTGCGTGCTTGTTCCAAGTATCACCGCCTGTTCGTTGATCGACGTGGACTCCAGAAGGACGGTGCAAAGTACCGAGAGCGCGGAGTCGCTTGCCGTTGCCGAGCGCAGGATCGCGCGGCTTGAGAATCGCATCGAGTTGCTGGAGAACGAGCTGCGCGACCTGAGGCGATGAGGGCGGTGCTGGCGTCGCTGTCATCCGGCCAGGATTCCCGCGGCGATTGCCGTTTGCGCGACACCCGGCGGATCGCGCGTCCTGGCCGATCAGAGGACCCTGTATGAACTGGACAATCTATCTCTCTGGGGAGATCCATACCGACTGGCGGGACCGGATCAGCGAGGGCGCGAAATCCCGCAAGCTGCCCGTGAGTTTCGCTTCGGCCGTGACCGACCATGCCGCCAGTGACGCGGCCGGTGACGTGCTCGGGGCAGAGGCCGATGGCTTCTGGCGTGATCACAAGTCGTCCAAGGTCAACGCCATCCGGACGCGGACGCTGCTCGAGAAATGCGACATCGCCGTGGTACGTTTCGGCGACAAGTACAAGCAGTGGAATGCGGCGTTCGACGCGGGATACTGTGCGGCGCTTGGAAAGCCGTATATCACGCTTCACGACGAAGATATCATTCATGCCCTGAAGGAAGTCGATGCCGCCGCGATGGCCTGGGCGCGAACGCCCGAGCAGGTGGTCGAGATCCTGAGTTACGTGACGCGAGTGTCGTAGCCCGCCTGGCCCGGCGCCATGCGCCGGTCCGGCGCGCAGGCCGTGCCAACCGCCATCGACCTGGCGACGAGCGGGCAGGCGACGCCCGGCGCGAGGTGCCTGATGACCGAGCAAACGTCTTTTCGTGCTCCCGGTGCGATCGAGCGCTGGTTCAACCGCGCCTTCGGCGTCTTCGCGGGATTCGGCGTCGGCCTGCGTCACAACTACCGGCTGTCCGTCACCGGACGGAAGTCCGGGCGTACCTACTCGACGCCGGTGAACCTGCTCGTGCGCGAAGGCCGCACGTACCTCGTCGCACCGCGCGGCGAAACGCAGTGGGTGAGGAACGTCCGGGCCGGCGGCGTGCTGCGCCTCAAGCGGGGTGCCGACGAGGGCACCTACCGGGCGTGCGAACTCACCGGGCCGGAGAAGCTCGTCGTCCTGCGCGACTACCTCGGCCGCTACAAGCCGACGGTACAGCGATATTTCGACGTTACGCCTGAGAGTTCCGACGCGGCATTCGCGGCCATCGCGCCGCGCCATCCCGTCTTCGAACTGCGCCGCGACGCGCCGGCGCGGTAGGCGGGCTTGGACAACGCCGGCTACCGCACCGGCCTGCGCCGGGCGAACCTGGGCTGCGCTGCACTGGCAGCCGGACTCGTGCTGTGGAGAGCCAGGCCGTGGACCGGCGAGCCGCCCTACGACGGCGCGGCGGGCTTGCTCGCGTTGCCCGTCGCGATGGCGTGGTGCGTGAGTCCCTACCTCCTGCTCGCGGCCGCGAGCGACTGGCAGCGTGACCGGCCGCGCGTGTTCCCGTGGCGCTTCGCCGCGGCGACGGTACTGGGTCCGGGCGGCACCTACCTGTACCTCGATGCCGCGTTCATCCACCCCGATCCACAGAGTGCGCTCGCCTTCCTGGTGATCCCGCTCTACCAGTGGTGCGGGATCGCGGCCAGCGAAGCGCTGCTCCGGCTCCTGCCGCGCATGTGGCAAAGTGTACGGCGGTGACCCGGCGCGCCCGCGTGCACGTCGGGCGCTGCCACCGCGGCGTGCGCTGACAGGCGCCGCGTTTTCGGGAGTATTCCCGCTTCGATGGAGATCGGTCGAATGAGCAAGCCTTACGTCGTCATTCCCGGCACGGATCGCCCTGCTGCACTGGACGTGCTCGGAACCAAGGTCACGGTACTCGCCGCCTCGAGCGAGAACGGCTGCTACGGCATCACGTTCCAGGCCGGGGCAGAAGGCTCCGGTCCGCCGCCGCACAGCCACGACTGGGACGAAGCGTTCTTCGTGCTGACCGGCACCATTAATTTCTTGTGTGATGGCGACCAGCATGCCTGCGCGCCGGGCACGCTGGTACACGTGCCGCGCAACACCGTGCATGGGTTCAACTACGGTGAGGGCGGTGGTTCGATGCTCGAGATCACCAGCCGCGACAGCCGGGCGGCGGAGATGTTCGCGCAGATTGGCGCCAGCATCGATGCCGCCAATCCGGATATTCCGCAAACGCTCGGGATCCTCGCAGCGCATGGCGTCACCGTCGCGTAGCGTTCGGCGGACGGCGAGGCGATGAGCGAATCGATCACGCCCGCGCGGCGTGCGGCGGACCTGGTCGTGGCCGGGTTGTCGCTGTGGGTGGCCGGCCGGCACGGCGGCGGGTCCGACGATTACTGGGAGGGCAACTGGCTCGACGTGATCGCGCGCTACCGTGCGGGCGGGTCGCGGGTTGCCGTCGCCGGTCCCGTCGTGCACCTGAGCGAACTGGCAGCGCTGCGGGCCGGCTGCGAACGCATGGCCGCGGGGGCCGCGACGGAGACGGGCCTGTATTGCATGGAGCCGAATCTGAAGATCGAACTGTGGCGGGTGCCGAACGGCCAGCTCATCGGCAAGACGCGGATCACGCCCGATCACAAGTCCGAAGTGCACGACTTCGGCTTCGCGCTGGAACCCGGCGACCTCGCGGCCATCGCGGCATCCTGCGGGGAGATCCTGGCGCGCTACCCGCTGCGCGGCAAGCCGGGAGCCTAGAGGCGGTCGCGGTCAGCCGGCTTCGCTTCGCCGGAGCGGCCGTGGCAACATGCCGCGTATCGCAGACACGGTGCGGGAACCGGGGGGGAGACGATGGGGAAGTTCGACGTGAAGGCGACGGTCGATGAGCTCGAGTCGGGTACGCTGCCGGCCTGGATCGCACGGCATCTCGCGCAATACCTCGACAGTGGCGGCCGCGAGGGGCATTACTTCGATGCCACGACCGTCGGCGGCAGCGGACTCGTGCCGAGCCTGTTGCTGACCACGGTCGGGCGGCGCTCGGGCAAGCGCACGACGATGCCCTTGTTCTACGGTACCAGCGACGGGGCTTACGTCGTCATTGCATCCAAGGGCGGCGCGGCGACGCAGCCCGCGTGGTACCTCAACCTGTGTGCCGCACCGGAGGTCGAGATCCAGGTCGGTCCCGAACGCTTCGCCGTGCGGGCGCGCACGGCCGAAGGCGCCGAGCGCGACGCGCTGTGGGCGCAGATGGTTGCCATCTACCCGCCCTACCGGGATTACCAGGCGCGCACGGCGCGCCGCATCCCGGTCGTCGTTCTGGAGCGCATGCCCGCGGCGAACACAAGCGCCTGACGGCGCCGCGGTGGCGGCGCTGCGAGCGGGCCGGGCCACGCTGAACGGGCGGACGTGCGTCCCGCTGCCCACGTTGCAGGGGGTACGGTGATGCCGATCGATTCCGCGGGCAGGGCGCTTCACGCTCGGTGCGCGCCCTGAGCCTCTTCACGGTCACCCGAAAGTGCGGCGCTTCGGCTACACTGCCGGCCGCGCGCGGCGTCGCAGACAGGCCACCCCCTCCGGCAGCCTGCGGCGATGGCAGCGCGTCCTGTCCGCCACAACGAAGCGCATGACCATGACAGCCAAACCCGTTCTCAGCGCCGTCAAGATCGAAGACGGGCCCAAGGGCACACCCCAGATCACCGAACTGCATTACGACGTCTGGTCGCTGCGGGTGACGCTGGACTTCGAGAGCTGGGACGGTGTCGTCTACGCCGATTTCGAGTCACCGGCCGGCTTTCGCGTCCTCGACGAGAGCGACCTGGGCGAGATGTGGCAGGGTGAAGGACACACCCGTCACTGGCTGCACACCGTGGTCATCAACGGATGGCTGTCGCAGGAATCGGCGCGCCCCGGGTTTGCCCAGGACACGACCGAGCTGACCGAGTACCTGATCACGGGTCTCAACGACTGCGTGAGCATCCTCGCCTTCGACGAGCCTACGGTCACCATTCTCGGCGAAGCGGGCTGAGCGGCTTCGCGGCCGCGGGCACGAGCGGCGCCGGCCGCGCGGCTCAGAACACGGTCAGCCGCACCGCGTTGATGGCGAGCACCCACAGGCACAGGGTCGAAAGCGCGAACAGGACGACGCGCACGGCGACCACGTTGACCAGCCCCTGCCACAGGCTGTGCGCGATACGTAGCCCGGCATAGCCCCAGGCGAACGCGAGGTTGACGGTGCTGGTATCACCGGCGAGCGCGAGCACGGCGACGACGGCATAGAAGATCGTCGGCTGTTCCATCAGGTGCGTGTAATTGTGCGACACCCAGTTGACCCGGGCCGGCATGTCCTGCTCGACGTCGGCATAGCGGCTGCCGGGCGGGCTGTCGGCGAGGCGGATGCCGGCGCGGTTGAACGCCGGGAGCCGGGTGGCGATCAGCCACATGAGCACGACCAGCGACCACAGCACGAGGACGGCCGCGGGGCCGAGAATGGGGAGTGTCGTCATGAGCTTCTGACCTCTTCGGTTGGGGTTTGCCGCCCGGCGACGCGCCGCTGCGGCACGGCCGGTTTTCGCCGTTGGCGGGATGCCGGTATGCTCGCCGCCTGACCCGGAATACTGCCACCGTGGCCGGCGGAGGGATATGTCGACGAAACGTGCCTGGCTGCTCGCCGCGTTGGTCGTGCTCGCCATCGTCTCGGGAGGGCGTGATTTCGGCCTGCCGGCGCCGCCGGCGGACGCACCGCAGCGTGCAGACAGCGCCGGCGAGACGTTGCGCAGCGCGTTCGAGCGCCGCGCCAGCGACCTGCAGGTCCGCGCCCACGGCGAGGTGGTGCGCGTGTTGCCCGACGATGACGACGGCAGCCGCCACCAGCGCTTCATTCTGCGCACCTCGAGCGGACAGACCGTGCTCGTGGCGCACAACATCGACCTCGCGCCACGCGTGCGCGGCCTCGCCGTCGGTGACCGTGTCGCGTTCTACGGCGAGTACGAATGGAACCCGCGCGGCGGCGTGGTGCACTGGACGCATCACGACCCGGCCGGCCGCCATGCCGACGGCTGGCTCGAGCACGACGGCAGGCGTTACGAGTAGGCTGGCCGCGTTCGCTCAGAAGGCCTCGGCAGCGAGCGCCATGACGTTCTCGGCACCGGCCTCGACGCGCGCGCGGTGCACGCGGGTCTCGGGCAGCACGTGCGAGAAGAAGTAGCGCGCGGTGACGAGCTTGTTCTCGTAGAAGCCCGCATCACCGTCGCCGCGCGCGAGGCCGTCGAGCGCGGCCTTCGCGATCTGCCCCCACATGTGGCCGAACATGACCAGCGCCATCAGGTGCAGGTAGGGCACGGAGCCGGCGCCCGCGTTGTCCGGCCTGGTCATGGCGTTCTGCATCAGCCAGGTCGTCGCGCCCTGCAGGTCGGCGAGCGCTTCGCCGAGCTGCGCCATCATCGGGGCCAGGGTGTCCTCGGCGCCATGCGCCTTGACGAACTCGGCGACGATGCCCAGGTAGCTGCGCAGCGCGCGTCCGCCGTTCGCGGGCAGCTTGCGGCCGACGAGATCGAGCGCCTGGATGCCGTTGGTGCCTTCGTAGATCATGGCGATGCGCGCGTCGCGCACGAACTGCTCCATGCCCCATTCGCGCACGTAGCCGTGTCCCCCGAGGCACTGCTGGGCGTTGGTCGCGTGCTCGTAGCCCTTGTCGGTGAAGTGGCCCTTGATCACCGGTGTCAGCAGGCCGATCAGGTCCTCGGCCTGCTGGCGCTCCTGCTCGCTGCCGGCCTTGTGCGTCAGGTCGACCTGCAGCGCGCCCCACAGGGCGAGCGCACGGGCGCCCTCGTTGAAGGCGCGCGCGTTCATCAACATGCGGCGCACGTCCGGATGGACGATGATCGGGTCGGCCTTGCCCTCGGCGTTCTTCGGTCCGGAGAGCGCGCGGCCCTGCAAGCGCTCGCGCGCGTAGACGGCCGCGTTCTGCGTCGCCACCTCGGAAATCGAGAGGCCCTGCAGGCCGACACCGAGGCGCGCCGCGTTCATCATGATGAACATCGCGCGCAGGCCCTTGTCCTTTTCGCCGATGAGATAGCCCTTGGCGCCGTCGTAGTTCATCACGCAGGTCGAGTTGCCATGGATGCCCATCTTCTTTTCCAGCGAACCGCAGGACACGGCGTTCCTCTCGCCCAGTTCACCGTCTTCGCCGACGAGAAACTTCTCGACCACGAACAGCGAGATGCCGCGTACGTTGTCCGGCGAGTCCGGCATCTTGGCGAGCACCAGGTGGATGATGTTTTCGCTCAGATCGTGTTCGCCCGAGGAGATGAAGATCTTCGTGCCGGTGATGGCGTAGCTGCCGTCGGCCTGCGGCTCGGCGCGCGTGCGCAGCAGCCCGAGGTCGGTGCCGCAGTGCGGTTCTGTCAGGTTCATGGTGCCGGTCCAGGTGCCGGCGGCGAGCTTGGGAATGTAGCGGCTCTTCTGCGCCTCGCTGCCGACCGCGCGGATCGCGGCGATGGCGCCCTGGGTGAGGCCGGCGTACATGGCGAACGCCATGTTGGCGGAAATGAGGTATTCCTCGAACGCATTGGCGATCACGTGCGGCAGCCCCTGCCCACCGAACTCGGGCTCCACGGCGAGACCGATCCAGCCGCCTTCACACAGTTCCTGGTAAGCCTCGCGGAAGCCCGGCGGCGTGGTCACGCTGCCGTCCTCGTGGCGCACGCAGCCGTGCTCGTCGCCGATCGCGTTCAGCGGCGCGATGACCTGCTCGCAGAGCTTCGCGCCTTCTTCGAGAATGGCGCCGACGAGGTCGGGCGTGGCCTCCTCGAATCCCGGCAGCGCGGCGTAGCGGTCGAGGCCGATGACCTCGTTGAGGATGAAGCGGGTGTCGTCGACGGGGGCCTTGTAGCTCGGCATGGGCGATCTCTCCGTGGCAGTGCACAGGCGCGTATACGCGCCGGAGCCCGGATTATGTCACCACCGGCCCGCGATCTCGCCCGCCGGTGGCGCGGCGTCAGCGCGGCAGGGCGTCGAGCCCGGCCCCGACCTCGTAGCACAGGGCGAGCGTCGGCGCGTCGACGCCGAGGCGGGCGGCCTCGCGCACCGCGTAGCCCAGGGTCTCGTGCACTTCGAGCCGGCGCCCGGCCTCGAGATCCTGCAGCGCCGACATGCGGTGGTCGGGCGCGCTGCGCGCGAGTTCGCGGCCGACTTCGCGCACCAGCGCGACCGCAGTGCGCGACGACGCGGCGGCGATGCTCGCGACCGGCATCGGCGACTGGTCGACGAGCGGTATGTCACGCGCCGCGGCGATGCGCGCGGCCTCGCGGATGACGGCCGCACCGAGCTGGGCGAAGTGCGG
Organism: Gammaproteobacteria bacterium; assembly: GCA_030429865.1. Lineage (GTDB taxonomy): Bacteria > Pseudomonadota > Gammaproteobacteria > JACKNG01. Next base: position 7,854 of record JAUIFX010000033.1, read on the forward strand.
GTTGTCGAGTGCGATGCCGGTGGTGCTGCGCGCAATGACCGCAAGCGCGAACAGTGCCACCCAGCCGACGAATTTCGACCATTCGACGGTCTCGATGTTCTCGCAGGCGCAGGCACGGATGCCGGCGGCGTCGATGAGCCCGGCGATCTCCGTCGCGCGCGCGCCGCCACCGCCGCCGAGATGCAGCATCACGTTGCGCGTGAAGGTGACGCGCCCGTCGGCGAGCAGCTCGCCGCTGAAATTGGCCATGCAGCCGAGCACGCGTTCGGCGCCGAACGCGCCGGCGAGCTGCTCGTTCTTCTGTACGCCGTTGGCGAGCGAGAACACTGCGCGAGGCGTGACGCCGTCCAGCGGCGCGAGCGCCTCGGCCATGTGGTAGGTCTTCACGGCGTAGACGAGGACGTCGTCATCGTGGCCGGCTTCGGGTGCCGCGGCCACGGTGCACGGCTGCGAGAGTTCGCGCAGCCCGGTGACGCGCAGGCCGTCGCGCGCGAGCGACTGGGCGCGCGCGCCACGCGCGATCATGCGCACGCCGTGGCCCGCTTCGATGAGATGCGCGCCGAGAATGGTACCGAGCGCGCCGGCGCCGACGATGGTGAACTGCATGCTGGCCGGACCCCTCCGCTGGCGTTGGCTCCGATCGGGACTATAGCCCATCGTCGTTCCGAGGCGCGGGCGGCGCCGGCACGGACCGTGCGACAAACGTCCGTCGAACACAGGCATAATCGGGCCGGCGCCGGCATGCGGCGCTCACCCGCGAGCCCACACCACGGAAACCTTCACATGCGCTGCGAAGTGGTCGCCATCGGCACCGAGCTGCTGCTCGGACAAATCATCGACACCAACTCCTCGTGGATCGGCGAACAGCTCGCCCTGCACGGCATCGATTCCTTCTACCAGACCAAGGTCGGCGACAACCACGCGCGCATCGTTGCGACCATCCGCCAGGCGCTGGACCGCTCGGAGGCCGTGATCTGCTGCGGCGGGCTCGGACCGACCCAGGACGACATCACGCGCGACGCGATCGCCGAGATCATGGGCGTGGAGCTCGAGTTCCACAGCGAGGTCGCCGAGCACATCCGCCACATCTTCGCTTCGCGCGGGCGCGCGATGCCGGAGAACAACCTGCGCCAGGCGATGGTCCCGGCCGGCGCCAGCGTGATCCCCGACCAGCCGGGCACCGCGCCGGGCCTGGTCTGCCCGGTCGGCGAGAAGGTCATCTACGCGGTGCCGGGCGTGCCTTACGAAATGCACCAGATGATGCAGGCGACGATCCTGCCCGACCTGACGCGCCGGGCCGGCTTCACCCGCGTCATCCGCTCGCGCGTACTGCGCACCTGGGGACACAGCGAGTCGCGCCTTGCCGAGCTGCTGGCCGGGCGCATCGACGAGCTCGACGCGATCGGCAACCCGACGCTGGCTTTTCTCGCCAGCGGCATCGAGGGACTCAAGGTGCGCATCACCGCCGCCGGAGACGACGAGGCCGGCGCGATGCGCCTCATCGCGGAGGAAGAACCGCGCGTCCGCGCGCTGCTCGGGGACACCGTGTTCGGCATCGATCAGCAGACGATGGAGTCGGTCGTGCTCGATCTCCTGCGCGAGCGCGGGCTGACGCTGGCCGTGGCCGAGGTCACCAGTGGCGGCATCGCCGCGATGCGGCTGTCGGCGCTCGACCCGCTCGGCGAGGTGTTTCGCGGCGGCATCGTGCCGACTGCCGGCGCCGTGCGCACCAGCCTGCTCGGCGTGCCGGCGGAGATCCTCGGCACGTTCGAGGCGGCGAAGACCCTCGCGCGCGCGGTGCAGCGCGCGTTCGGTGCCGACATCGGCATCGCGACCACCGGGCAGCACGATCTCGGCGATGTCTCCGGCGCGGCGCAGACCTACCTCGGGCTCGCCATCGGCGAGCAACTCGCGGTCGAGCGCGTGCGGCTGCCCGGTGACCGCGAGCGCGTGCGGCAGTTCGCCGTGATCAGCGCGCTGAATGCGCTGCGCCTGCACCTGCTCGGCCAGTCTCGTTTAACATGAACCGCTCAGTCTGAGGTGAGTGCACGCGATGGTGACGATCGAGTACTGCGTGACTTGAAACTACGCACCGCACGCCCTCCGGGTGAGGGATCGGCTGCGTGACCTCGGTGCCGGGCCGGTGACCCTGATCGAAGGGCGCGGCGGGGTATTCGATATCATCGTCGATGGCCGTCTTGCGTGGTCGAAGCACGCCTGCGGCCGCTTTCCGGACGACACCGAAATCGCGGACCTGCTCGCCGCGCCGGACAGTGCCTGAGAGCGGCGCGCCCGTGCGCGTCGTATGACGTACATCGACGCCCCGCGCTTGCGGGGCCGGCAAGGGAGTATCCATGACCGCCGTCGCTGACCTGTTGACTCGGACCATCACCGAGATCGCGCCCGCGATCGCCGCCGGCGAGGTCTCGCCCGTCGCACTGACCGAGGCGATGCTCGCGCGCATCGCGGACGTCGACCCGCGCATCGGCAGCTACGCGCTCGTGACCGCTGAACTCGCGCTCGCCGAGGCACGGGCGGCAGAAGCGGAGATTCGCGCCGGCAACTACCGCGGGCCGCTGCACGGCGTGCCGGTCGCACTGAAGGACCTGGTCAACACGGCCGACCTGCCGACGGCCTGCGCATCGCCCATCCTGCGCGACTTCCGCCCGGGCTATGACGCGGCAGTGGTCGAGCGCCTGCAGGCTGCCGGCGCGGTGACGCTCGGCAAGCTCGCCCTGACCGAGTTCGCGCTTTACGGCTATCACCCGCAGTTCGCGCCGCCGCGCAATCCGTGGCATCTCGATCATTGGGCCGGGGTGTCGTCGAGCGGCTCGGGGGCGGCGACCGCGGCGTCGCTGTGCTTCGCGAGCCTGGGTACGGACACCGGCGGCTCGATCCGGTTTCCGTCAGCCGCCTGTGGCGTGGTCGGGCTCAAGGCGACGTTCGGCAAGATCAGCCGCTACGGCGTGTTCCCGCTCGCCGATACCCTCGACCACATCGGCCCGATGGCGCGGTCGGTGGCCGACTGCGCGGCGCTGCTCGCGGTGCTCGAAGGGCGCGACCCGCGCGACGGCGCGACGCGCACCGATCCGCCGGGCGATTACGGCACGGCGCTGGCCGCCGGTCCGCAGGGTCTGCGCATCGGCCTGGACCGCGCCTACGCGACTACCGATACCGATCCGCAGATGAGCGACGCGTTGTTCGCCGCGGTCGATGTGCTGCAGGCGGCCGGCGCGACGATCGTCGAACTCAATTCGCCCGAACTCGCCGATTGTGCGCAGCATTGGCTGGACGTGTGTGCGGTCGATGCGCTCATCGGTCACCAGGATCTCTACCCCGAGCACGCCGACGAGTACGGCCCCGCGTTCCGCGCCCTGCTCGAGCACGGCGCCCGGGTCAGCGCGACGGATTACGCGCGGGCGACACGCCAGCGCCAGGAGACGCGCGCACTGATCGACGAACTGCTCGCCGGTATCGACGTGCTGGTGTGCCCGGCGATGCCGACGCCCGCGCCGCCGCAGCCCGATCCGCAGGCGGTGATGGCGCCCGAGGAGGTGCCGGCGCTGGTGCGTTTCTCGGCGCCGACCAATTTCTCCGGCCATCCCAGCCTGACCGTGCCGAATGGCTTCACCGTCGATGGCCTGCCGACCGCGATGCAGTTCATCGGCCGCCACGGCGATGAAGCCGCGGTCCTGCGGGCCGGTGCGGCCTACGAGGCCCTGACCGAGTGGCACACGCGGCGGCCGCCGCTGTGAGCGGTGCGCGCGCTCGGGCGTGCGGTACGTTCGAAGGAGCCGGCTCGGGGCGTTCGGGTGCGATGCCGGCAGCGCAGCGAAGCAAAGCGTAAGGGGGGACGATGACCGAAGAACTGTTTCGCGAAGACGCCTACCGGCGTGAGTGCGAGGCCTGCGTGGTCGCAGCGACCGAAGCGGGCGTGGTGCTCGACCGTACCGTGTTCTACCCGGAGGGCGGTGGCCAGCCGGGCGATCGCGGTACGCTCACCCTGGCCGACGGTGCCGTGGTCGAAGTGCTGGATACGCGCACGGACGCCTCGGGTCAGCTCGTTCACCAGCTCGCAGAGGACGTGACGCCGCCCGCCATCGGTACCGCCGTGACGGCGGCGATCGACTGGGACTACCGCTATCGGCACATGCGTACGCACACCTGCCTGCACCTGTTGTGCGCGCTGGTACCGCATGATGTGACCGGCGGCGCGATCGGCCAGGACAAGGGCCGGCTCGATTTCGACATGAGCGAGACGCTCGACAAGGCAGCCCTCGAACAGGCGTTGAACGCGCTGGTCGCGCAGGACCAGCCCGTGACGACGCGCTGGATCACGGACGCGGAGATGCAGGCGAACATGGACCTCGTACGCACGATGTCGGTCAAGCCGCCGAGCGGCCAGGGGCGCGTGCGCCTGGTCGACGTGCGGGACACCGATCTCCAGCCCTGCGGCGGTACGCACGTCGCGCGCACCGGCGAAATCGGCCGTGTGCGCATCGGCAAGGTCGAGAAAAAGGGGCGTCAGAACCGCCGCATCAACGTGCACCTGGACTGAGCGCCACCGGGTGCGGGCGGCGGTCGCCGCCGCGCGGCAGGGGTTCCGCCCGGCGCGCACCGAGTGTGCCCAGCTGATCGAGAAAGCGGTTGTCGCCGAGTGCCCAGCCCTGCTCGGTGCAGTGCCGGATGCGGGCCAGCGCGAGCCTCGCGACAGGCTCGTCGAAGAGCTCGCGATAGGCGATGCGCCGGTGCGCGGGCGTGTCGCCGAGCGCGAGGTAGACCGCATGCTCCTCGAGCAATGCGTCGGGCGCGCCGCCCGCATTGGCGCGATGGCTCGACCAGCGGTACGCGTCGGGCCGCGTGACGAGGCCGGCGCGGACCGGGTTGAGTTCGATGTAACGGTGACAGGCCAGCAGGTAGCGATCGGCCTCGATCACGCTGGCGCGGTAACGGCCTTCCCACAGCGTGCCGGTCCGCCCGTAACGCCGGTTGAACCAGTGCACGTAGCGCACGCCGACCGATTGCATGAGCCGGCCGACGCCACCGTCGCGCGCCGGCGTTGCGAGCAGGTGGACATGGTTGTCCATCAGCACGTAGGCATGTACGGCGACAGCGTGCTTCGCCGCGGCGCTCGCGATGAGTTGACGAAAGTAACGACGATCGTCGTCGCCGCCGAAAATGCGGCCACGATTGTTGCCGCGCTGCACGATATGCTGCGGATAAGCGGCGATATCCAGCCGCGATTGCCTGGTCATGGTTCACCTCCCTGTAAACCGTTTCCGGGAGTGCCGGGGCGCATCCCGGTGCCGACGTCCTGTCAGCGTGTGCCGAGTCTCCCAAGCCCGGAGGTGACGGTCAACCGCGTCCGCGCCACTGGCGAAAATTTAAGCAAAAGTGTCAGACACTTTTGCCCTGATCCGGCTTTTCGGATCGCCTCAAAAGTGTCTGACACTTTTGGCGCCGGGGACGTTTCGGGGGCGGGCTGAGCGAAGGTCGGGGCTCAGGGGAGGGAGCGTTCGCGCGCGAGTTCGACGGCGCGCCACAGGTACCAGCTGGCGACGCTGCGGTAGGGGCGCCAGCGTTCGGCGTAGGCGGCGAGGGCCTTGCGTTCGGTCTCGCCGCTGCGGCCGAGGAGGATGGCGTGGCCCTGGCGCAGGCCGAGGTCGTCGACGGCCATGACGTCGGCGCGGCCGAGGCGGAACATCAGCATCATCTCGACGGTCCAGCGGCCGATGCCGCGCACGCGCGTCAGCGCCTCGATGACGGCCTCGTCATCCATCTGCCGGAGCTGGGCGAGCGTCGGCACTTCGCCGGCCAGCGTGCGTTCGGCGAGGTCGGTCAGCGCCAGCAGCTTGTTGTTCGACAGGCCCGCGCCGCGCAGTTGCGGTGCCGGTATGGCAAGCAGGTTGCGCGCGTTGAAGTCGCGCTCGCCGCGCGGGAAGAGCGCGCACACGCGGCCGAAGATGGTCGCCGCGGCCTTGCCGCTGAGCTGCTGGTAGACGATGGCGCGGGCCAGGGCGAGGAAGATGCTGCTGGTGTGGCGCAGTTCGATCTTGGGTGGGCCGATGCGCTCGATCACCGCGGCGAGGCGCGCGTCCGCCGCGCGCAGGTGGGCGATCGCGTCGAGCGGGTCGTAATCGAAACCCTCGAACGTCACGTCGCCGGCGCCCTCGAGGCGCAGGATGTAGGCCTTGGTTGTCGCGCCACCAGCGGCCGAGAAGCCGCTCGCGCGCCCGCCCGCGGCGAGGACGCGATGACAGGGAACGATGATCGGACAGGGGTTGTTGCCCATCGCCTGGCCGATGGCGCGCGCCGCCTGGGGTGCGCCGACGCGGGCCGCGAGTTCGCCGTAGGTGACCGTCCGGCCCGGCGGAATGCGGCGTGCGGCCGCGTAGACCTCGCGCCGGAACGTGCTCACGCCCGCAAGGTCGAGTGGGATCGTGGCAAGGTCGCGCGAACGGCCGTCGAGATGCGCGCGCATGGCGTCGCGCGCTTGCCGCGCGGCGCCGCGCGGGCTGCCCTCGGCCAGCGCCGGGAAGCGGCCGGCGAGCCTTGCGAGCGTCGCCGCCGGGGTCAGTTCCGGCAGCTGTACGCCGGTGACCCCGGTGGGGTTCCAGGCCATGCCGCACGGGCCGATGGCGGTATCGAACAAGGTGTAGCCGGAGTCTGCCATGGCCTGATCCCGTGCGGGCGTGGGAGAAATGCTGCAGGTCGGTCCGCAGCATGGAAGCGCTATTCTCACGCATTGACGGCGCCGTGTCGCCGGTGGCGCGCGGTGCGCCGCCGCGCGAACCTCTACCGGCACCGCGGCGGTTGTCGATGCGTTCCCACAGGCGGTATGGTCACGCCCTCCCCGACCCAGAGGACTTGCCGTGATCTATCAACTCGACGAACGCCGCGTCGTCGCCGAGGGCGACTATTTCGTCGCCGACAGCGCCAGCGTCATCGGCTCGGTGCTGCTCAAGCCGGACGCCAGCGTGTGGTTCGGTGCGGTGCTGCGCGGCGACAACGATCTCATCACCGTCGGCACCGGTTCGAACGTGCAGGACCTCTCCGTGCTGCACACCGATCCGGGCTACCCGCTCGTCATCGGGGCCAACTGCACCATCGGCCACAAGGTCATGCTGCACGGCTGCACCATCGGTGACAACTCGCTCATCGGCATCAACGCCGTGGTGTTGAACGGCGCGAAGATCGGGCGCAACTGCCTCATCGGCGCCGGTGCGCTGATCACCGAGGGCACCGAGATCCCGGATGGCAGCCTGGTCATGGGGGCGCCCGGACGGGTCAAGCGCGAGCTGACGGCCGAGCAGATCGCCGGCCTGACCCGGTCCGCGCAGGGCTACGTGGCCAACTTCAAGCGCTTCAAGGCAGGTCTCGCGATCCAGGACGCGGCCGACCGCGCCGGTTGAGGCGCGGGCCGCGCCGCAGCGGCAAGCTGGAACGCTCTTTGCTGATACCACCCGGCAGTGTTCTGCCGAGTGGTATCGATGAGCAACAGAAAGCCCGCTGAATCAAAGAGAAAGCCCAAGACCGCGCAACAACTGAAGCGCGCGGCGGCCGATTTTGCCGGTGGTGACTTTGCCGCCGCGGCAAAAGCCTGCCGCAAGCTCGTGCGACTCGAACCGCGCGCCGCGGACATCTGGCACCTGCTCGCCGCGAGCCTGCTCGAAGGCGACGATGTCGACGCCGCCTGGCAGGCTTCGGAGACCTGCCAGCGGCTCGCGCCGCACAGCGCCGATTACCGCAACACCCACGCGTTGATCCTCGAGCGCCGCGGTGAGCTCGATGCCGCCGAGGCCCTGCTGCGCGAGCTCCTCGCCGCCGCGCCCGCACACGCCGATGCCGCCTACAACTTGGGCAAGCTCCTGCTGCGGCGCGGCGAGCCGCGTGCCGCCATCGTCTATCTCGAGCAGGCGCTGGCGCTGCGCCCGGCCTGGGCCGCGGCGCAGAAGAACCTCGGTCTCGCCTGGTTCGCCGCCGGCGAGCCGGACCGGGCCCGTGCCACCCTGATCGAGGCGCTGCGCCTGAATCCACAGGACACCGAGGTCTGTATCAACCTCGGCCGGCTCTACCAGCACGAGGACGACTTCGACAACGCCATGCGCTTCCACCGCATGGCGCTCGAGAGCGCCGCCGACGGCGCAACGATGCTGCGCTTCGCGCTGCTGCGCCCGATTTTCTGCGAGGACGCCGCCGAGATCGCGGCCCATCGCGCGCGCATCGAGAGCAATCTCGCAACGCTCGAACTTGCCCCGCCGGCACTCGGCAACCCGGCGGTGATGCTCGGCGCGCCGCTGTTCTACTTCGCCTACCACGGCCTCGACGATCGGCCGCTCGCGACGCGCACCGGCGCGCTCATGCGGCGTGCCTGGCGTCCGGCGCCGCCGCTCGCCGAGGTGCCGCCGCCCCGCGCGCCCCGCCGCCCGCGGGTCGCGTTCGTCTCCGCGCATTTCAAGCAGCACACCATCGGCCGCCTGTACGCGCCGCTGCTCGAACGCCTGCCGCGCGAGGATTTCGACGTCGCGGTGCTCGGCATCGGCTGCGGCGACGATGCGATGGCTACGCGCATCCGCGCCGCGGCCGACCTCAGTATCGACGTCGAAGCGCATCACGACAGCGCGCGCCGCGCCCTCGCCGCGCTCGACGCCGATGTCATCTTCTATCCCGACGTCGGCATGGAAGCGGTGTCCTACTGGCTCGCCGCCGAGCGCTTCGCGCCGGTGCAGGCGCTCGGCTGGGGACACCCGGTGACGAGCGGTTTCGAGACCATGGACTACTTCGTCTCCTCGACACTGCTCGAGCCGCCCGGGGCACAGGCGCACTATGCCGAAACGCTCGCCGCGCTGGATGCCTGGCCGGTCGTCTACGACGACCCGGGCGCGCCGCCGCAGGCCGCGTTCGCGCCGAGCGAACTCGGCTTCGCGCCGCACGAACGCATCTACCTCTGTGCGCAGAGCCTGTTCAAGCTACATCCCGATTTCGATGCCTATCTCGGCGCCATCCTCGCGCTCGACCCGGACGCCTGCATCGCTTTGATCGGTGACCGGCCGGCGTGGCAGGAGAAGCTCATGCGGCGCTTTCGCGCCCACCTCGGCGAGCGCGCCGCGCGGATCCGCTTCGTGCCCCAGCAGACCGCGGCCGGTTTCTACGCGCTGCTCGCCAATGCCGACGTGCTGCTCGACACGTTGCATTTCTCCGGCGGCATGACGAGTTTCGAGGCCATCTGGGCCGGCACGCCGTTCGTCACCGAGCGGGGCGAATTCATGCGCGGGCGCGTCACCGCGGGCCTGTGCGATTTGCTCGGTCTGGATCAGGCCGTGGTCAGCGGCGCCAACGCCTACGCCGAGCGCGCCGTCGAGCTGGCCCACGCGGGAGCTGCCCGCGAGGCCTTCGTCGCGCACGTCGCCGAGCACCGCGCGCGCCTGCTCACGCTCGACGAGAGCGTGGTGCCGGCCTACGTCGATTTCTTCAACCGTGCGCTTGCGGAAGCGGCGCGCACCCGTGCCGGGAGACTTGCCTCATGAAGCCACGTACGCTGCTGGTCAAACCACCGGATCCGTTCCTGCAGGCCGAGTTCGTCTACCAGCAACTCGCGCCGCACTACCTGGAGTCCTGGCTCGCCGCGCACGGTTACCCCGCGACGCTGGTCGTGATGTACATCGCGCCGGACGCGCACGGCGGGCGCGCCGAGCCGCGCACCCTTGCCGATTGCCACATGATCGTCGTCGAGGACGGTGCGGTGGTCACCGACGGACCCTTCGACAGCGCCATTTTCGACGACATCGATCTGCTCGCGCTGTCGGTGATGACGCCGCAGGCCGAGTACGCCGGCTGGCTCACCGCGGCGGCGCGAAAAGCGCGCCCCGGCATCAAGGTGATGATGGGTGGCAGCCATGCGCGCTACTACCTCGACCAGGTCGTCGCGCTGACCGGCGACGAGGCCTGCGACTACGTCGTGCCGCACGACGGTTGGCAGCCCCTGCTCGACACGCTCGAGGCCGGCCTGCCCGACGGCCCGCGCTCGCGCATCCTGTCGCACCAACACGATCTGAAGCTCATCACGATGGCGCCGACGCGCCCGCTCGAGCTGATGGCGCGCTACAGCTACGAGATCGCCGGCCTGCCGGCGTTCCACACCGTCACCGCGCTCGGCTGCCCGTTTACCTGTCACTTCTGCGAGGCCGGCGGTGAGCGTACGCGCTTCTTCCCGCGCGAGATGATCGATGCCGATCTCGCGGCCATGGCCGCAGCGCACCGCGCGCTCGGGCGCGACAAGTTCGCGGTCATGTTCTTCGACGACGTCGGCCTGCTCAATCCGCGCCAAACGCGCGATCTCGCCGCCCGCGTCGCTGCCCACGGCTACAGCGCGTGGCGCGCGTTCACCCATGCCTACCTCGTCGTGCGCCACGGTGAGAACCTGCTCGGCCCGTTCGCCGAGACCGGCGGTCGGCGCGTCGGCATCGGCATCGAGACCGGCTCGCAGCGCTCGCTCGATCTCATCAACAAGCGCAACGGCAAGGCGCAGTCGGTCGAAGAGCACTACGAGGCGGTGCGCATCGCCAACCGTCTCGGCATCGCGGTCGATGCGTTCACGATGATCTATCCCTGGGAGAACGAGCGCGATCTCGCTGCCACCACGGCGCTGATCGAATTCGTCGTCGACAACCCGGTGGTCGGCGAAGACCATCTCGGACGGCCGCTGCGCAACTCGGTCGACTCGACCATCATGCTTCCCTACCAGGGCACGCGCTTCAACGCGCTGCTGCAGGCCGGCCAGGTGCCTGGCGTGAGCCTGAAGAGCGAGGCGCGCCAGCGCGAGCTGTTCTACAAGGGCGTCGACGCGTCCTCGGGCTGGGTCTACGACGAGACGGTGCTGCCGCGCGAGCGTTACCTCGAGGTGCAGGCCTACCGTAACTCGCTGCGTCCGGACTACCGCTGACACGCCGCCCGGGCCGGGCCGCGGCCCGCTGCCGCCTCGCGCGGCCGCCTATACTGGGGCTCCTGGCAGCACCGGAGCACGGCATGGACGACGACACCCGACAGGCCCTCGCGGCGGCAACCGATTTCGCGACGCGCGTCATCGCCCCGCAGGCCGAGAGCTGGAACACCGCCGGCAGCGTGCCGCGCGCGTTCTTTCGCGAGGCTGCCGCGGCCGGCCTGTGCGGCCTGCGCGTGCCGCGCGCGCAGGGCGGCCGCGGTCTCGGCGTCGGCGCCTACGCGCAGGTGCTCGGCATCCTCGCGCGTGAATGCATGGCCTCGACCTTCGCGCTGGTGGTGCACAACAACCTGGCCGCGACCGTGGCGAGTGACGGCTCGCCCGGGCAGGTCGCGCGTCATCTCGGGCCGATGCTCGCCGGTGAGTCGATCGGCGCCTTCCTGTTGACCGAGCCGGGCGCCGGCAGCGACGCGCAGGCGCTCGCGACGCGCGCCACGCGCGACGCGAGCGGATGGGTGATCGACGGCGCCAAGGCGTGGATCAGCAATGCGCAGCATGCCGACGTGCTGGCCGTGTTCGCGCAGACCGCCGCGGGCAGCGGCGCCGCGGGCATCGCCTGCTTCCTGGTACCGGGAGACGCCGCCGGCGTCACGCGCAGTGCGGGCTATGCGCTCCTCGGCGGGCATGCGCTGGGTACCGGGGGATTCGAGTTCGCGTCGACCGCGGTGCCCGAGGAGGCCCTTCTGTTCGCGCCGGGGGCCGGCCTCAAGGCCGCCCTCGCCGGCATCGACGTGGCGCGCATGGCGGTCGCGGCGATGTGCTGCGGCATGCTCGAAACCGCCCTCGAGCGGGCGCTCGAACATACCGCCGCACGCCCGGTCTTCGGCCAGCGCGTCGCCGATTTCCAGGGGGTGCAATGGATGCTCGCCGATTGCGCGACCGATCTCGCCGCCGCGCGGGCGCTGACCGAGCGCGCAACCGCCGCGGCCGATGCCGGTGAATCCGCCACGCTCGCCGCCGCGCACGCGAAGAAGTTCGCCACGCGCGCGGCCTTCGCGCGCATCGCCGAGTGCATGCAGGTGATGGGCGCGAATGGGCTGCGCCGCGAGCTGCCGCTCGCGCGTCACCTCGAGAGCGCCAAGATCGCGCAATATCTCGACGGTGCGACGGAGATCCAGAACGTCGTCATCGCGCGCGCCCTGGCGCGGCGCGACTGATCCACGCCCGTCGGCCGGGCGTAGCAGCGGCCATGAACAGTCTCACCCGACGCTTCCGGCCGCGCCGCTCCGCCCTGCTCGCCCTGACCCTGCTGCTCGGCGGCTGCGGCGGTCTGCGCCTCGACGATTATGCCGACGCCTCCCCGGCCTTCGACCCGCGCGTGTTCTTCAACGGCCACGTGCGGGCCTGGGGCATCGTGCAGGACTGGCGCGGGCGCGTGGTGCGCCGCTTCGACGTCGACATCCGCGGCCGGCGCGAGGGGGACGCCGTGATCCTCGACGAGGATTTCGTCTATGCCGATGGCGAACGCGACCAGCGCACCTGGCACATCGCGCCGAACGATGCCGGCGGCTTCGACGGCCGCGCCGACGACATCATCGGCACCGCGCGCGGCGAGACGCGCGGCAACGCGATGCGCTGGCGTTACGCGATGGACCTCGTCGTCGACGGGCGGCAGTGGCGGGTCGCTTTCGATGACTGGCTGTGGCAGCTCGATGGCGACCGGTTGATGAACCGTTCGTTCATCCGCAAGTTCGGCCTGACCGTCGCCGAGGTGACCATCTTCATGGAGCGCGTCGACTGACCCGAGCCGCCGGCGCCTTGCGTCGCGCCCGGGCAATGTTAGGATGCGCCGCGCCCCGGTCAGGCGGATGAAGCGCGCCATCCCCGGGGCCCGGCCCACCTCGAGACCCGCTCCGATGCGTCGACCCGTGTCCTGGCAGCTGCCGTTCGCCGCCGCACTGTGGCTGCTGTGCAGTGTTCCCGCCGCCGCCGAGGTGGTGGACGATTTCCACACCTGGGGCGCGGTGGTCGCGACCGGCACGCTCGGCGCGGCCGACAGCCCGCTGCGCTTCTGGGCCGAGGGCCAGGGCCGCTTCAACGACGACAGCTCGCGGCGCAACCAGGGGCTGCTGCGCGTCGCCGGCGGTTACGAAATCGCACCGCGAACCGTACTGTGGGCCGGCTACGGCTACTTCACCACCGATCCGGTCGGCGTCGCCGACGACATCGTCGAGCACCGTATCTGGCAACAGCTCACCTGGCGCGCCGCGCAGCCGATGGCGGGGATCACGCTGTCGACGCGCTCGCGCCTCGAGCAGCGCATGATCGAGAGCGCCGAGGAGACCGGCTGGCGCGCGCGCCAGCTGGTCAAGCTGACCTACCCCCTGGGCGCCGGCGAGCGCGTCTACCTGGCGCTGTGGGACGAGGTGTTCGTCAATCTCGACGACACCGACTGGGGCGCCGACGACGGCTTCGACCAGAACCGGGCGTTCGCCGGTGTCGGCGTCAGGCTCGCGCCGCACCTGCGTACGGAAATCGGCTACATGAACCAGTACGTGGCGCGGGCGAAGCGCGATGATGCCAGCAACCACGTCCTGTCACTGACCCTGTTCCTCGATTTCTGATCGACGCGTGGCGCGCAGCACGGCCGCCGGGGGCCATGCCGCGCGCGCCGTCACAGGTCGGCGTACTCGGCGATGATCTGCTTGCCGAGCGCCATCATGTGGACCTGGTCCGGACCGTCGGCCTGACGGCACCAGCGCGCGTAGCTGAACGCCTCGGCCATGAAGTAGTCGCTGGTGAACCCGCCGGCGCCGTGGATCTGCATGCAGCGGTCGATGACCGTCTGCGCCATCATCGGTACGACGATCTTGGCCGCGGCGATGAGGTCGCGCGCCTCTTTCGGCCCGACCTCGTCCATCTTGCGCGCGGTCTTGAGCGTGAGCAGGCGGGCCTGTTCGATCTCGGCGTAGCACTTGGCGACGTCCTCGCGCACCGACTGGTGCTCGGCCAGCTGGCGGCCGAAAGTCGAGCGCGACACGGCGCGCTTGCAGGCGAGTTCGAGGGCGCGCTGGGCGCAGCCGATCAGGCGCATGCAGTGATGGATGCGGCCGGGGCCGAGGCGGCCCTGGGCGATTTCGAAGCCGCGGCCCTCTCCGAGCAGGATGTTCTCGGCCGGCACGCGCACGTTCTCGAAGTGCACTTCGGCATGGCCGATCGGTGCATCGTCGTAGCCGAAGGTGGTCAGCGGGCGCACGATCTTCACGCCGGGCGTGTTCTTCGGCACCAGGACCTGGCTCTGCTGCACGTGGCGGTTGGGGTTGTCGGGATCGGACTTGCCCATGACGATGAAGATCTGCGTGCGCTCGTACATCGCGTTGGTGATGAACCACTTGCGGCCGTTGATCACGTACTCGTCGCCGTCGCGCAGGATCGAGGTCTGCACGTTGGTCGCGTCGCTCGAAGCGACGTCGGGCTCGGTCATGCAGTACGAGGAGCGGATCTCGCCGGCGAGCAGCGGCTCGAGCCACTGCTTCTTCTGCGCCTCGGTGCCGTATTTCATGAACACTTCCATGTTGCCGGTGTCCGGCGCGTTGCAGTTGAACACCTCCGGCGCCCACAGCACGCGGCCCATGATCTCGGCGAGCGGCGCGTAGTCCTCGTTCTTCAGGCCGCCGTGGCTGTGCGGTACGAACAGGTTCCACAGGCCGTCGAATTTCGCTTTCTCCTTCAGCTCGTCCATCAACGGGACCCGGCCGAAACGATCCGGCAGCGCGTTGAGCTCGTCGTGGTAGCGTTGCTCGTTGGGATAGATGTGCTCGTCCATGAAGGCCTGCAGGGCGAGCTTGAGAGTCTCGGGCGATTCGGTGATGTCGGCGTACTTGGTCACGATGTCTTTTCCGGTTGAACCTGGAGCGATTCTAGCGCCTCCGGACACGGAATCCTCGCCAGCGCCGGGCGCCGGCGCATGAGCGCCGCGGCCCGGTGCGCGATACTGCGCGGCATGAACCGTTGCCGAATCCGCGCCCTGGCACTGTGCCTGTGCCTGCTCGGCCCGCCCACCGGCGCCGAGCAGAACGTCGCGCCGGGCGCGAACCGTCACTACCTGGGCCCGCGCGTCGCGGTCGAGACCTGGGTGCGGCGCTTCGAGACCGAGAGCCGCGAGGTCTACGCCGAACGCCACGCGATCGTCGCCGCGCTCGATCTCGCGCCGGGTGCGCGCGTCGCCGATGTCGGCGCCGGCACCGGCCTGTTCGTGCCCCTGCTCGCGCACGCGGTCGGCAGCTCGGGGCGGGTCTTCGCACTCGACATCGCGCCGGCCTTCGTTGCCCACCTGCGCGAACGCGTTGCGGCGCACGGGCTGGACAACGTCAGCGTGGTGCCGGGCGAGGCGGACGCGGTGCCGCTGCCGCCGGCGAGCATCGACGTCGCGTTCCTGTGCAATGTCTATCACCATCTCGAGTATCCGCAGAGCGTGCTGGCGTCGCTGAAAAGCGCGCTCGTGCCGGGTGGACGCCTGGTGGTGGTCGATTTCGAGCGCATCGAGGGCGTCTCTCCGCGCTGGATACTCGGTCACGTGCGCGCCGGCCGCGAAGTGGTCGCCGCCGAGATCGCGCGCGCCGGGTTCCTGCCCGCCCCGGCGGGGCACGCCGGGATGCTCACGCAGAACTACCTGCTGAGCTTCACGCGGCCGTGAGCACGCCGCGCCTGGGCAGCGTTTCGCTGACCGCGCTGGTGGTCGCCAACATGATCGGCGCCGGCGTCTTCACCACCTCGGGTTTCGCGCTGGCCGACCTGCACACGCCGGCGCGGGTGCTCGCGGCGTGGCTCGTCGGCGGGCTGCTGGCGCTGTGCGGCGCGCTGTCCTACGGCGCGCTCGTGCGCCGCCTGCCCGCTTCGGGCGGCGAGTACCTGTTCCTCGCGCGGGTGGTGCACCCGGCGCTCGGCTGCGTGGCCGGCTGGGTGTCGCTGCTGGCCGGTTTCACCGGCGCCATCGCGTTCGCCGCGAGCGCTTTCGAGGCCTACCTGCTGCCGGCCGCGGCGCGCCCGGCCTGGCTGCCCGCCGATACGCTCGCGATTGGCGTGGTGCTGGTCGCTGCCCTGCTGCACGGCTGCGCCACCGGCCTGGGCGCCTGGGCGCAGAACGTGCTCGTCGCGCTCAAGCTCGGCGTCATCGTGGCTTTTCTCGCCTTCGCGGTGCTGGCGAGCGAACCGCAGGCCTGGCAGGGCACGGCGCTGCGCGGCGCCGATGGCCGCATCGGTGCTTTCGAGTGGGGGGCGTTCGCACAGGCGGTGGTGTGGGTATCGTTGAGCTACTCCGGTTTCAACGCCGCGGTGTATGTCGCCGGCGAGGCGATCGCGCCGCGGCGCAGCGTCCCGCGCGCGATGCTGCTCGGCACGCTCGTGGTCACGGCGCTCTATCTCGCGCTGAACGCGGTCTTCGTGCTGGCGCCGGCACCGGCAGCCATCGCCGGCCACGAGGACGTGGCCACGCGCGCGGCGCAGGCCCTGGGCGGCGACGGGCTCGCGCTCGCGATGCGCCTGACCATCGCGCTGGCGCTCGCGACCTCGGTGTCGTCGATGATCATGGCAGGGCCGCGCGTCTATGCGCAGATGGCCGCCGATGGTGTCTTGCCGCGGATCTTCGCGCGCGCCGACGCGGCGCCGCGCCAGGCGGTCGTGCTGCAGGCGGTGCTCGCGGTCGGCGTGATTCTCGTCACGCGCCTGGAGAACCTGCTGTCCTACCTCGGCTTCACGCTCGCGGTGACGAGCGCAATGACGGTCGCGAGCCTGTTCGTGCTGGCCCGCCGCGAGCGCGTCGTACCGATGCTCGGCTGGCCATGGCTGCCGCTGGCCTACGTCGCCGGGACGCTCGTGATCGCGCTCGCGACCGCGTGGCGGCGCCCGGCCGAGCCGCTCGCCGGCCTGTTAACCGCGGCGCTCGGCGTGTTCGCCTGGTGGCTGGCGCGGCGCAGAGCCCGTCAACCCGCCGCGTGAGCAACGCGCAGCGGCGGCTAGCAGCGCCCCTTCTTGGCCTGTCCGGGCGGGCAGAACCGTCCCACGCCGGGGCCGGTCAGCGGTGCCGGAGCGCGGCCCTCGCGCTGCCCGGCTTCGACGTGATCGCGCGTGTTGATGGCGGTCCCGGTGGCGGCGCCGACGCCGGCCCCGATCACCGCACCTTCACGCCCACCGAGTTCGGCGCCGACGGCGCCACCGATGGCGCCGCCGATGGCCCCGCCCACGGCCGAATCGAGGGTGAGGTCATCATCGGACGAGGCCGTGGGGGCGGCGAGCAGGGTTGCGATGGCGAACGTGGCGGCGACGGTCAGGCGCTGATGACGCATGGTGGAGACTCCGTTGAGACGTGGCGAGTGTGACAAGTCCGCGAGGCAGCTGCTCCACTCGCATGCGCGTGGCGTGAACTCGCGCACAAAGCGCGGGCTTCGCCGGCGGCTGGCGGTGCGTCAGCGGTCCGCCGCGGCAGGCGTGCCAAGCTGCTGTTTCGCGTCGTCGCGCAGTTCGACCTTGCGGATCTTGCCCGACGCGGTCATCGGCAGGGCCTCGACGAACAGCACGTGGCGCGGGATCTTGAACGTCGCGACCTTGCCGCGGCAGTGCTCGATGACTTCCTTCTCGCCGAGCGTGCTGCCCGGGCGACGCTGCACGTAGGCGACGGCAACTTCGTTCAGGCGCGCGTCGGGGTAGCCGACGACCGCGACCTGCTGCACGCCGTCGAGCTCGAGCAGCAGCGCCTCGATCTCCATCGGGTCGACATTCTCGCCGCCGACCTTGAGCATGTCCTTGTAGCGTCCGAGGAAACGGATGTAGCCGTCGGCACGGCGCAGGCCGGTGTCACCGGTGCGGAACCAGCCGTCCGCATCGTAGCTGTCGGCCGTCTCCGCCGGCTTCTTGTAATAGCCCATCATCAGGCCGTAACCGCGTACCGCGATCTCGCCCGCTTCGCCGTCGGGCTGCTCGGCGCCGGTGGCCGGGTCGACGATGCGGAACTCGTAGCCCGGCGCGGGGTAGCCCGAGGTCTCGGCACGGCGTTCGAGGTCGTCGTCGAGCGCACCGACGAGCGTGGCGGCGCCCATTTCGCTCATGCCGTAGCCGGTCACGGTGACCAGCGGCGCGAGCGCTTCGGCAGCGCGCCGCACGATACCGACCGAACTCTGCATGCCGGCGGCGAACAGGCCGCAACGCAGCGAGGACAGGTCCGCGCCGAGGCGCTGCTGCGCTTCGCTGAGATCCTTGAGGTGCGTGTCGAAGCCGTGCATGACCGAACAGCGCTCCTGCTCGACCAGGCGGATACAGGCCTCGGCGTCGAAGGTCGCGGTGAGGACCTGGCGCGCCCCGGTCAGCATCGAGGTCAGCGCGCCTTCGGAATAGGAGAACAGGTGGAACAGCGGCAGGTAGTTGAGGATGGTGTCGTTCTCGGTGATGCCGAGGCGGAACGCGCGCTCCTCGACGAGGCGCAGCATCACGTGGTTGTGCATCACGCCCTTGGGGAAGCCGGTCGTGCCCGAGGTATACATGATGAACACGGGGTGGTCGGGATCGACGGTCTCGACGCGCGCGGTCAGCGTCTCCGCGTCGACCTCGGCGCCGGCGGCGAGCATGGCATCGAAACCGACACAGCCGGCATGGTCCGGCTCGCCCAGGATGACCACCCGCTTGAGCTCGGGGAAGTTCTCGTCGTGCACGACCTCGCCATGTGCCGGCAGCGCGACCACCTCGCGCACCATCGCGAGGTAATCGACCGGCCCGGAGACGTCGTGGGTGATCAGGTAGCGCGTATCGGACTGCTTCAGCAGGTAGGCGAGGTCGTGGGTGCGGAAACGGGTGTTGACCGGAACCTGCACCGCGCCGACGCGGGCGAGCGCGAACATGGTGAAGATCCACTCGGGACAGTTGAGCAGCCACAGCGCGACGTGGTCTCCCGGCTTGACACCGAGTTCGATGAGACCGCGCGCGACCTCGTCGACGCGCTCGCGCACCTCGGCAAACGTGTAGCGCTGGTCTTCGAACACCAGTGCCTCGCGCGTCCCGAAGCGCTCGGCCATGGTGTCGACCAGGCCGCCGAAGGTCTTCTTCGCATACCACTCGCTCATGCTTCCCCTCCTCGTTGCCGCTGCCGCCGGGGCGGCCGATGGCGGCAAGTATAAGGCGCGCGCCGCCGCGCGCCGCCGCGCGTACAATGCCGGCCATGCCCGGCGCCGAACCGTCTGCCCGCGATCGCTTTCTCCGCATGCTCGCCCTGATCGTGGCGGGCGAGATGATCTTCAGCCTGCCCTTCCACCTGCCGCGTTACTTCCGCCCTTCGGTGCTCGAGACCTTCGGCTTGAGCAACGCCGAACTCGGCGACATCTTCGCCGTCTACGGCGTGACCGCGATGCTCGCGTATTTTCCCGGCGGCACCCTGGCCGACCGCTACCCGGCGCGGCGCCTGATGTGTGCCTCGCTGCTCGCCACCGCGCTCGGCGGGCTGTGGCTGGCGGCCTTGCCCGGGCCCGGCACGCTCGCGCTGCTCTACGGCTGGTGGGGCGTGACCTCGATCCTCCTGTTCTGGGCGGCGATGATCCGCGCCACGCGCGAATGGGGCGGGAGCGCGGCCCAGGGGCGCGCGTTCGGCCTGCTCGACGGCGGCCGCGGGCTCGCCGCGGCCGCGTTCGCGACGCTCGCCGTGTGGTGCTTCGCGTGGTTCCTGCCCGAGTACGACTATGAAATCGGGTACGCGGACCGCGCGCGCGCGATGCGCGCGGTGATCGGCTTCTACGGCGTGATGACCTTGCTCGCGGCGCTGCTCGTGTGGCGTTTCCTGCCCGAGCACGCGCCCCGCACCGCGCACGGTGACGGCCTGGTGCGCGGCCAGGTCGGCGCCGTGCTGCGGCGGCCGCTGGTGTGGCTGCAGGCGCTCGTCGTGGTGTGCGCCTACTGCGGCTACAAGGGGCTCGACAACTACGCGCTCTACGCCTACGACGTGCTCGGCATGGGCGAAGCGCGCGCGGCCGCTTTCACCGCCGCGGCGGCCTGGCTGCGTCCGCTCGCGGCCGTCGCCGCCGGGTTCGCCGCCGATCGTTACGGGGCGGCGCGTACCGTGTTGGCGCTGTTCGCCACCCTGCTCGCCTGCTACGTCCTGCTCGCCGCGCTCGACGCGGTGCCGGCGTTCATCGTGCTCGTGTATGCCAGCCTCATCGTGAGTTTCGCCGCGGTGTTCGCCCTGCGCGGCGTCTACTTCGCGCTGCTCGAGCAGACCCGGGTGCCCGCACACCTGACCGGGACCGCGGTGGGTCTCGTGTCGGTGGTCGGTTTCACGCCCGACATCTTCTTCGCGCCGCTCGCCGGGCGGCTGCTCGACGCCGCGCCCGGCATGGACGGCCACCAGGATTATTTTCTGCTGCTCGCGGTCATCGCGGTTGTCGGCCTCGTCGTCGCCGCGCTACTCTCCCGCGGCGTGCGGGCCGCCGCCGCACGCGGTACGCGCGGCGCCGCGACGTCCTGAATCCAGACACCGCATCGGAATCGTTTCATGGAACCCATCTTCGCAGACAAGACGGCGCTCGTGACGGGCGCTTCCCGCGGCATCGGTGCCGACATCGCGCGCGAGCTCGCGGCCTGCGGCGCGACGGTGGCCTGCGTCGCCACGCGCGCCGAGAATGCCGCCGACATCGTCGCCGCGATCGGCGCGGCCGGCGGCCGCGCGCAGGCCTTCGGCTGCCGCGTCGAGGTCGCCGACGAGGTCACGCGGCTGTTCGGCGAGGTCGCCGACGCGCTCGGGCCGGTCGACATCCTGGTCAACAACGCGGGCCTCTCCGCGCCGATGCCGACGCTCAAGATGACCGAGGAGAGCTGGGACCTGCAGATGGGGGTGAACTGCAAGTCGGTGTTCCTCTGCTCGCAGGCCGCGGCGCGCCAGATGAAGGACCGCGACGGCGGCGTCATCGTCAACATCGGCTCGATCCTCGGGCGCAACGCGTCGCCGGCAACGCTCGGCTATTGCGCCTCCAAGGCCGCCGTCGATCACATGACACGGGTGATGGCCATCGAGTGGGCGCGCTACGGCATCCGCGTCAACTGCGTCGCGCCCGGCTATATCCGCACCGAGATGATCGACCAGCTCGAAGCCGACGGTAAGCTCGATGCGCGCGGGCTCGAGCGGCGCACACCGCAGCGGCGTCTCGGCAGCGGCGCGGACGTCGCCCACGCGGTGCGCTACGTGGCGAGCGAGGAGGCCGCGTTCATGACCGGCGAGGTGCTCGTCATCGACGGCGGCTGGACGGCGTTCGGGTATTACCAGGCCTGACACGGCGATCCCTCGACGCTGCATCCTGGCTGTAAGCAGCCAGCGTAATCTGCCCTCGTGGTTGATTAGAGCCAGCCTTACGCCACCCAGGCGGCCCCGGGCTGCGCCGCGGCGGACTTTTCGCGCCTGCTTCGGCGAGGCACGCAACTTGCTAATTGTTCTGCCTTTTGTCGCCAGCACAGCGCGGCCGAGGTGCCGCGGCCCGCGCCGCCGGGCACCCCCGGCCGCGCCGAGAAGGAGAACAAGACCGTGAAAAGCATCGATGTCCGCGCCCGGCACCGCGCCGTGGCGACGGCTGCCCTGGCGCTCGCGCCGCTCACCGCGCCCCTGGCCATGGAACAGACCCTGGTCACCGCGACCCGTGTCGCGCGCGATCCCCTGACCACGCCGTTGTCGATCAGCACCGTCGAGGCGGACGATATCCAGCGCCGCCAGCTGCTCGGCCTCGACGAGGCGATGGGCCGCGTGCCGGGCCTGTTCTTCACCAACCGTTACAACGCCTCGCGCGACCTGCGCCTGTCCATCCGCGGTTTCGGTGCGCGTTCGAACTTCGGCGTGCGCGGCCTGCGCGTGTTCGTCGACGGCATCCCCTACACCACGCCCGACGGCCAGACCGCGCTCGACGATCTCGACCTCAGCAACGTCGAGCGGGTCGAAGTGATCCGCGGCCCGGCGTCGGCGTTGTACGGCTCCTCGGCCGGCGGCGTGATCAACATCTTCACGCAGGAGGGCCCCGAGACGCCGTTCGCCGAGGCCGGCATCATGCGCGGCAGCTACGATTTCGGCCGCTACCAGTTCAAGACCGGCGGGCAGAGCGGCGCACTCAATTACTTCGTCAACGGTTCCTACCTCAACTACGGCGGTTACCGCGACCATTCCGATACCGAGCAGGCCATTCTCAACAGCAAGTTCCGCTACACGTTCAGCGACGGCTCCGTCGGCCAGCTCATCGTGCGTGCGGCGCATGCTCCCGAGGCCCAGGATCCGGGCGGCCTCAACGCG
>JAUIFX010000236.1 GCA_030429865.1 Gammaproteobacteria bacterium
GACGGCAGCACGTTGCCGAGCTGACCGAACTTCATGCGCTTGGTCTGCAGGCCGAAGTAGAGATCGAGGATCACCGGGTTGGTCGAGACTTCCTCGCCCTCGACGTGGAAATGATGCTCCGTGAAACCGGCCCCGTAGTAGCCGTTCTGGTCCATGTACTGCAGCTGCTCGGTAAGCTCGCGCAGCATCATCTGGTAGAGGTCGGTCCGTTTGCCGGCCATGCCCTGCTTGATGTCCTCGAGGTGACCGACCGAGGGCAGGTAGAAAGCGCCGATTTGCATGATGTGCTCCCCTTGTTGTGTGCGGGTTGAAGCAACGGCGCCGTGGGCGCCGCGTCGCGTAGGGTCATTGTGATTCCGCGCCCTGGGCGCCGGAACTACACAACGGGGTGCAAGAGCGGTGCCAGTGCGGGTGTTATCCTTAAGTCCCTGCTTTCGCGGGATATTGATCAACATCAAGTCATCCGGTGGCCGTGCCGATGTCGCTTTCCCGGACAGCGCGGCTGTCGCATATTGGGACAGCACGGGCGGTTCGGCGGCCCGGCCGGGCTTGAGAGCCCGGCGCCGAGCCGGATAATCCGGGTTCCGGCGCGGCCGATGCGGCCCCGGCCTCCCATCTCTCCCAGACAAGACCAGCCGACCTTCATGCAGCCCAGCCACCTCGAACGCACCCGGCGCCAATCGGCGCGACGCTACCGAGCCGAAGTCGAGCGTGCCTGGGACGTGATGACCTCGACCGGCCAGTTGGTCGACGACCACCTGCGCGAGCACGTCGCGGCGTCGTGGCGGCGCTGTCTCGAAGCGGGGGTGCGGCCCGCGACCCAGCTGCCCGACGTGGTCGCCGGCGGCGACGCATTGTCGGAAAGGCACGCCGGTAACCGCGAGCTCATGCTTGCCGCGCAGAACACCTGGCGCCTGCTCGCCGACATCCTGTCCGATGCCCAGAGCGTGCTCATCGTGGCCGATCCGGACGGTGTCGTGCTCGATGTCTCGGGCAATCGCGAGGTCGTCGATCGCGGGCGCGAACTGTACGTGGCGCCCGGTTACGACTGGAGCGAAGCAGGTGCCGGCACCAACGCGGTCGGAACCGCGATCGCGACCGGGCAACCGGCCGAGATCGAGAGCGTCGAGCATTTCTGCTCGGTCGCCAAGGTGTGGGCCTGCGCCGCGGCGCCGGTCCGCGATACCGTCGACGGCTCGTTGGTCGGGGTGATCGACATCACGACGTTCGGCGACGCCTGGCACGGGCACGCCCTGGCGCTCGCCGTGACCACCGCGCACCAGATCGAGCAGACCTTGCAGTCCCGCGACCTCGCGCGCAACGTGCAGTTGCTCAAGTGGTACCAGGCCAACCTGCCTCGCTGGACCAACCATGCGCTGTTGCTGCTCGATCGCAAGGGCCGCATCGTGACCAGTAACAACCATGCGCAATCCCTGTTCCGCGACCGCCAGCTGGTCGAACGCATGGTGCGCGGCGCTTCATTGTTGAACGTCGACGACGCGCGCAGCATCGACGAACAGCTCGCCGCCCTGCCGCACGAGCTGCGCGCCCACGCGCTCGAGACCTACGGCCGTTCCGGCGACTTCGAGGGCGGCATCCTGGTCCTCGACGCCGTGCGCTCGGTCGGCACGCAGCGCCGGCGCGCACTGGCGCGAAGCCCGGGCGCGCACGACGGGCATGCGGCGTTCCGCGGCATCATCGGCGCCAGTCCCGGGATCGGCAAGCTCAAGCTGCGCGCCGCCCGCATGGCGCGCAGCACGGCGCCGGTGCTGATCCTGGGCGAAACGGGCACCGGCAAGGAGCTCGTCGCGCGCGCCGTGCATGCCGCTTCGCCGCAGGCCGCGGGACCGTTCGTCGCGGTCAATTGCGGGGCGCTCACGCCGGAACTCGCGGCCAGTCAACTGCTCGGTTACGAGCCTGGCGCGTTCACCGGCGCCGCCCCGCGCGGCGCCGCCGGCAAGTTCGAGCAGGCCGACGGCGGCACGCTGTTCCTCGACGAGGTCGGCGAGCTGCCGGCGGACGTGCAGGTCAACCTGCTGCGCGTCCTGCAGGACAACATCGTCGTGCGCGTCGGCGGGCATCGCGAGCGCGCGGTGGACGTGCGCGTGGTCGCGGCGACCAACCGCGACCTCGAGGCCGCCGTCGCGGCCGGGGAATTCCGCGAGGACCTCTATTTCCGCCTGCGCGTGCTTGCGCTCGAGCTGCCGCCGCTGCGCGCGCGCAGCGGCGATGTCGCGCTGCTCGCCGAGGCGGCGATCGCCGCGCTCAACGAACGCTACGGCTTCGGTCCCAAGCGGCTCGCGCCCGACCTCGTCGAGTTCTTCGAGCAGCAGCCGTGGCCCGGCAACGTGCGCCAGCTGCATGCGGTGGTCGAGAGCATGTACGTGATGGCCGAGGGCGACCGCCTCGGCCTCGCCGACCTGCCCGACGAGTTCCTCGCCGGCGATGACAGCGCCGCGCTTTGCCCGCCCGCGCCGCCACCGCTGAAAACCATGGCCAGCCTCGAACGCGATGCCATACTCGCGCACCTCGAAGCCTGCGGCGGTAACCGCTCGCGGGTCGCCCGCGCGCTCGGCATCAGCCGCAGCACCCTGTATCGCAAGCTCGCCGAGTACGGCATCGGCTGAGCGAGGTCCGCCGCCCGGCAGCCGCCGTGCGCATCGTTTGCACTGCCGCGGCGTCCGTACGACGATACGCGTCGTCCCCAATCCGGAGCCGTCGTCATGGGCCAGGCCCAGGATCCCAATTCGTGGCGCCAGCGCACGCCCGGCAGCGCCGGCTGGCCACGCTCGCCGCGCGCCGGCGCGGCCAACAAGTTCTTCATCGTCTCCGCCGACTGTCATGCGCAGGAACCCGGCGATTTTCTCGCCGCACGCATGCCGGCAGCGTACCGCGAGCGGCTGCCCGGCATCGTGCTCGGCGGTGACGGCGCGAAATATCAGAAGACCGAGGGTTTCCGGCCAATCCGCCTCAGCGCCCTGAAGTTCGAGGGCGAGGACCGTGAACGGGCCGAAGCCGGCTACACGCCGGAAGCGCGGCTCGCGGCGCTGGCGCGCGACGGTATCGACTGCGAGATCATCTTCCCCAACAAGGGGCTCACGGTGTGGGCGACGCCCGACCTCGCTTTCAGCCAGGCGATGTGCCGGGCCTGGAACGATTGGGCCTGGGAGACCTTCGGCCCCTACAACGAGCGACTCTCCCCCATGGCGTGCATCGCGGCCGGTGACGTCGCCGGCAGCGTACGCGAGATCGAACGCGCGGCGCGGCGCGGTTTCCGCGGTCTCGCGCTACCCTGCAAGCCGGTGTGGGGTGCACCGGACCACGAGCATCCCAACTACAACCTGCCCGAGTTCGATCCGCTGTGGGCGGCGGCCCAGGATGCCGACCTGCCGCTGACCTTCCACGTCTCCACCGGGCGCGATCCGCGCACCGCACGCGGCAACGGCGGCGCGGTGATCAACTATGCCGTGCACTCGCTCGCGCCGACCATGGAGCCACTCGTCAACCTCTGCGCGTCGGGGGTGATCGAGCGTTTTCCGCGCCTGCGCTTCGGTTCCATCGAGGCCGGGATCGGCTGGGTGCCGTGGATGCTGACGGCGATGGACGAGGCCTACCGCAAGCACCACATGTGGGTGCGGCCCAGGCTCGAGCGCCTGCCGAGCGAATATTTCCGCAGCAACGGCTTCGCGAGTTTCGGCGAGGACCCGCCCGGGCTCGATCTCATGCGCGACTACGATCTCGGCGCGAACTTCCTGTGGGCCAATGATTTTCCCCATCATGAAGGCACCTGGCCGCATTCCGCGGCGGCCATCGAGCGCAGCATGGGACGGCTCGCCGATGGCGAGCGTGCCGCCGTGCTCGGGCTCAACGCCGCGCGCATCTTCAAATTCGAGGTGCCGGTCCGTTACCGTGACTTCGCCGACGCCGCCGAGGTGGCTTCCCACGCATGACCCCACGTTCCCTGCGCGGCCGTGCCGCGATCGTCGGTATAGGTGAGACCGAGTACTACAAGCGCGGCCAGGCGCCGCACGCCGAGTTCAAGCTCGCGCTGGAGGCCATCATCAATGCCTGTGCCGACGCCGGCATCCATCCGCGCGATATCGACGGATTCGCCTCTTATAGCAACGACCGTTCCGACCCGTCGCGCATCGCCGCCGCGCTCGGCTGCAAGGAACTGCGCTTCGCGAACATGCAGTGGGGCGGCGGCGGCGGGGGCGGCTCCGCCGCGATCGGCAATGCCGCCGCCGCAATCATGAGCGGCATGGCCGAGTGCGTGGTCGTCTTCCGCGCGCTCGCGCAGGGCCAGCACGGGCGTTTCGGGCAGGGTACGGCCGTCCCGGACGTCGACGGCCACGCCGCGCATACCGTGCCCTACGGCCTGCTCTCGCCCGCGCACATGTTCGTCATGAAGTACCGACGCTTCATGCACGAGCACAGCGTGCGCCAGGAAGCGCTGCGCGCGATCGCGATGGCGAGCTACGCTCATGCGCAGGAGAATCCGCGCGCGGTCATGCACGGCCGTCCGCTCGACGAGGCGGCCTACGACGACTCACGCTGGATCGTCGAACCCTGGCATCTCTACGATTGCTGCCTGGAGAACGACGGTGCCGCCGCGATGGTGCTGGTCGCGGGTGAGCGCGCGCGGGATTTTCCCCACCCGGCCTGCTACCTGCTGGCCGCGGTCGCCGGCAGCCAGTACCGCGCCGGCGCACCGGTGCACAATACGCCCGACTACGCGACCGCGAGCTTCAAGACCCTTGCACCGCGCTTGTACGCGATGGCGCGCATGGGACCGGCCGATATCGACGTGCTGCAGAGCTACGAGAACTTCACCGGCGGCGTGCTCATGAGCATCGTCGAACATGGCTTTTGTTCACCCGCGGAGGTCAACGATTTCTTCGTGCTCGACAACCTGCTGGCGCCGGATGGACAGCTCCCCCTGAACACCAGCGGCGGTAACCTGGCCGAATGCTACATGCATGGTCTCGGGCTCAACCTCGAAGCGGTGCGGCAGATCCGGCGGACCTCCACCGCCCAGGTGCCCCGTGCCGAGGTATCGATGATCATCTCCGGCCCCATGGTCACACCGGTGTCGAGCTGCATCTTCGGC
>JAUIFX010000034.1 GCA_030429865.1 Gammaproteobacteria bacterium
ATCGAGCGTGGTGGTGCGCATCGAGACCACGGCGACCATGGTCAGGACCATCAGCAGGATCAGGGCGACGATGAGAGCGACGCCCTGCTGGCGCGCGCGGGACGGGTTGTGATGGATCATGTTCATGCCCTGCTGTTCATGCCCGGGTGACGTTGCGGATCTGGACGGTGAAGTCGTACTGGCTGCGCCGGAAGTTGCGGGCCTCCGGCGGCGGCTGCCAGTTGGTGTCCAGCAGGTAGTAGGTCCCGGTGTCGTTGATCGTGGTGTCGCGCTGCAGGTTGGCGACGACGAGGCTCACGCGCACCGTGACGACATTGTTCCAGTCGTTGTTCGCATCGACCGTGTCGGCCGGCTCGTAGCGTTCGGCGACGAAATCACCGTCGGCATCGACGCCGTAGAGCAGCTGCATGTTCTCGACCCCGGCGACGACCTCTTCCTCGGTGAAGCTCAGATCGGGATTGAGTGTCATGCGCACGAGCGTCGGGATGCCGTCGTCGCCGGCGTCGCAGGCGCTCGCATTGGTGCCCGCGGCCGGGTTGGAGCAGGGACGCACGAAGTAGAGCATCGACTGGAAGCGGTAATAGGCCGCCGCACCGTCGCGCACCTCGTCCTCCGTGAGCTGGCCGTCGGCAGGAAGCGAGGCGTGGTCGGTGTTGTTGAAGATGAAGCCGCGGCGGCCGAGCCGGGCGCTGAGCCAGATGCCGTCGCCGTCGGTGCTGCCGAGATAGCTCGCTCGGACCGGCAGCTCGCCGGTCTCGGGCAGGGTCGGCACACCGTTCGGTGGTACCGGTACGCTCGGATCGCTGACCGTGCGGGCATCTTCGTGGGCCGCGCCGTAGCGGATGAAGAAGGCATCGGTGCCGGGCTCGTAGTTGGCCGCGGCGATGCAGCTCAGCGGCGGCGTGGTGCCGGTGCCGTTGTAGCCGCGGAAGCCCATGGTGGAAATGACCGGGTCGCCCGCGCAGTCGGTCGCGAGCGGGCTCGGTACGCCGGGATCGACGTTGACGACGTCCGCCTCGATGCCGCCCCAGTGATCCGCCAGGCGCAGGAAGTACTGCAGGTGCGAGACCGCGTAGCGCGCGTTCTCGTTCAACTCGCTTGCGCCTTCCTGCACGCGGTAGGCCTGCTTGTTGCTCGCGAACAGCTCGATGATGACGGCGAACATGATCAGGCTGATGGTCACCGCGACCATCAGCTCGACGAGCGAGAAGCCGCGTGCGCGGCGGCGTGGCAGCACCTGGCTCATGGCAGGAACCTCATGACGAAGCGGTTGAGCACGAAGCCGTCGACGCCGCTCGCGGCGGTGGTGTTGGTGTAATCGTCGGCGAGCCTGTCGCCGCGCTCGGCGGTGCGCTCGCGCCATTCGATCTTGACCGCGAAGAACTCGCCGCTGTTGTCGCAGGCCCAGCTGCCGGCGGTGCCGTCCTCGGGCGTGGAATCGACACAGATCGTGGCATTGACGGCATTGTCGGTGTTGAGGCCACCGTCGCTGCGCCGCACGCCGAGCGCCTGGCGGGTCTCGCTCAGCCAGCGGCTCCAGTCGTAGGCCGCGAGCTCGGCCGGATTGCAGGCGTTGACGCTGCAGTCGGTGCTCTCGGCGTCGGGGTTCTGGTAGAAGCCGTCACGCACGCCGGTGGCGTTCGCGCGCATGCGGTCGATGATGTTCTCCGCCTGCATGGCGGCCAGGGCGCGGCTCTGCGAGCCCTTGGTATAGCGCAGGCCGGCGACCTGCAGCGCGGCGATACCGAGCAGGCCGATGGCGAAGATGACAATGGCGATGAGGACTTCGACCAGCGTCATGCCGCGCTGGCGGCGGCAACGGGTCAGGGTGTGCATGACAGCGGGCTCCCGTCGTTCTGGGCCTCGCGCACGCTCACGCGGCCGGTATTGGCGATCACCACCGCACGGGCCGCGCTCGCGCCGCGGTCGTCGCACAGCACGAACATCGCCGCCTCGCTGCTGGCACCGAGGCCGTTGTAGCTGATGTAGTCGTTGGCGGCGTCCGTCCGTAGCGTCATCTCGGCCGGCTGCAGGGCCGGCACGTAACTCAGAATGCAGTCGTCGGCGTCGTCGTCGCCGGCATCGCTCGCGCAGGGATCGTCGGCCGGGTTGCCGCCACCGTCGTCGTCGACCTGGAAGTCGACGCCGCCGCGGTCGATGAAGCTGATCCAGCCGACGTCCCAGTCGACGCCGCTGGCGCAGGTCGCGCCATCGGTCGACGGGCAGACCACCACGCGGCGGTTGGCCTTGACCGCTTCGCTGCGCGCGAGTGCGAGCGTGGAGGAGAACTGGTTGAGCTGCGAGGTGATGCGATTGTCCGCCATCAGCGTCCGGAAGCTCGGCACGGCGAGACCGAGCAGGATGCCGAACACGGCGACGACGGTCATCAGCTCGAGAATGGTGAAGCCGCGTTGGGTGTTCATGGTGACCGATTATGGCCGCGCACCGCGCCGGCGGAAGCGGGTGGACGATGAACGGCGCATCTGGCCCGCCGAGCGGTCGGCGGCCGGTGGGAAGTGTGAACGGCGTCGCGTGTCACGCCGGGTCGCGCGTCCGCGGGCTGCCGGGTGGTCGCAAGGTTCCCGGTCCGGTGCCGCCTTACGCGGCCGCCACGCGAGGCCCGCGCCGGCCCCTGGCGCGCGCACCGGCATCTGAATGTAAATTATTCGCGTTTACTCTAGACACGCTCTAAATGCCCGTTATACTGGCCCGCATGAGCGAAAAACTGCCCAATCCGCCCGTCGCGCGCGAGGATATCCCCGCCGTGCTGCAGGCCGCGGGTATCTCGCCGACGCCGCAGCGCGTCGAGATCGCGGCCGTGCTGCTCGAGCGCACCCAGCATCTCTCCGCCGACCAGGTCATCGCCTGCCTGAGCCGCGCCGACACCGCGGTGTCCAAGGCCACCGTGTACAACACGCTCGGCCTGTTCGCCGAGCGCGGTCTGCTGCGCGAAGTGATGGTCGATGCCACGCGTGTCTTCTACGACTCCAACACCAGCGCCCACCACCACTTCTACGACGTCGACGATGGCGTCCTCACCGATTTCCCGAGCGAGGACATGCCGATCAGCCGCCTGCCCGCGCCGCCCCCGGGTACGGTCGCCGACAGCGTCGACGTCGTCATCCGCGTGCGCAAGCAACGCTGATCCAACGCAGAACTCAAGTTCGGCCGCGCACGGTCGAAAATTTGCAGTATCATTGCGCCCCGCACGCCCCGCCGGAGTAGCTCAGTCGGTAGAGCAACTGATTCGTAATCAGTAGGTCGCAGGTTCGATTCCTGCCTCCGGCACCACAGGAAATTACTTCTGTGGCTCCTCGCCCCGCCCGTAAATCACGTCGTTCCAGATTCCGCCGATGACGCGGCCGATCTCGGCCGGGTCGTCCGGTTCCTCGCGCAGGATGTTGTCCATGCCGACGGCGTTGTTCATCAGTATGAGCGCGCGCGCGGTCCGCACGGGGTCGTCGACGTCGGCGCGTCCGCGCGCGACTTCCTGTTCGATGAACCGCGCGGTGAGGTCGATGAAGTAGTCGACCGCGCGCGACTGCCATTGCGCGAAGACCTTGCGGCTGCCGCTCGCGGCCTGGGTCACGGCGCGCACGCTGGTGCGGTGCGCTTCGAAGACCGCGAACATGTCGCTCAGGTGGCTGACCATCGCAGCGCGGGGATCGTCGAAGGCTTCGGGGTGTTCGAGCAGCGGGTTGACCGCGGCCTTGATCTCGTCCTCATAGTTCTCGAGCAGCGCGAGTACGAGTTCGTCGAGGCCGGAGTAGTAGTGGTAAAACGCCGACCGCGTCATGCCGGCGCGCCGGGTCACGGCCTCGACCGTCAGTGCGCCGAAGTCGGCGCCCTCGAGGGCGCCGGCGGCGGCTTCGAGGATCTGCGTTCGCGCTTCCGTGGGGGAGCGGCGAATTCGGTTTGGTTTCAATATGTTATGTCCTGTTTCAGGCCCGCTCCGGGTTCTCGTGCAAGGCGCGGTGCCGGGCCGGCGCGGGAGTCTCAGCATACCCCGTTCCGCCCTCTTATTGACATGTCGTCAATAGAGTCCTACCGTTACCGACATCGTGTCAATACGTCGAAGGGGAGTTTTCGATGAACATGCCCGCTCGCTTCCCCAAGCCCTGGTCGCAGACCGGGGCCCAGCCGAAAATCGCCATCATCGGCGCCGGGATGTCCGGCATCGCAGCGGTCGTCAAGCTGCGCCGCGCCGGCTATACCGACCTGACCGTGTTCGAGAAGGCCGACAAGGTCGGCGGTACCTGGCGCGAGAACACCTACCCGGGCCTGTCGTGTGACGTGCCCTCGCGCTGGTACTCGTTCAGCTTCAATCTCAAGCACGACTGGAAGCATCGCTATTCCTACGGCCCCGAGATCCAGGAATACATGGAGGAGACCGCCGAGGCCTTCGGCGTCACCGACGTCGTCCGCTTCAATACGCCGGTCACCGACCTCACCTACGTCGGCCCGCACTGGCAGCTCACGACCGGCGACGGCGAACAGATGAGCTTCGACGTCGTCGTTTCGGCGACCGGCGTGCTGCATCGGCCCGCCTATCCCGACATCGAAGGCCTGGACAGCTTTGCCGGTGACATGTTCCACACCGCGCGTTGGGATCATTCGGTGGCGCTCGAAGGCAAGCGGGTCGGCATCATCGGCACCGGCTCGACCTCGGCGCAGGTCGTCGGCGCAATCACCGACAAGGTCGGCGAGATGCACGTCTTCCAGCGTACGCCGCAGTGGATGGCGCCGTTGCCGCAGAAGCGCTATTCGGAAAGCTGGAAACGCGTCCTGAAGACCTTCCCGTTCCTGCAGAAGCTCGGCTTTCACTGGTACTTCCAGCTCATGCTGCGTACGTTCGCCGCGGCTACCGTCGGCAACAAGCCCATGCAGCGCCTGCTGAGCTGGCTGTGCCTGCGCAACCTCGAGAAGAACGTGCGCGACCCCGAGCTGCGCCGCAAGCTCACGCCCGACTACCAGGCCGCCTGCAAGCGCCTCATCTTCTGCTCGGATTTCTACCCGGCGATCAGCCGCGACAACGCCTTTCTTGTCACCGAGTCGATCGAGCGCATCACGCCCGAGGGCGTGCAGACGGCCGATGGCAAGGTCCACGAACTCGACGTGCTGGTGCTCGCCACGGGCTTCGACCCGGGTGCGTTCATCCTGCCGACGCGGGTCACCGGCGAAGACGGCCGGGACCTCGCCGAGTTCTGGGACGGTGCGCCGCGTGCGCACCGCGCCGTGGCGCTGCCCGGCTTCCCCAATTTCTGGCTGCTCGAAGGCCCTACCGGCCCGGTCGGCAATCTCTCGCTGATCACGATCAGCGAGCACCAGATCGACTACGTCATCGCCATGCTCGACAAGATGAAGGCAGATGGCCTCGCCGCGGTCGCACCGCGCGAGGACGCTTTCGCCGAGTACAACGCGGGCATGCGCGAAGCCGTCAAGAAGACCGTCTGGGTCACCGGCGGCTGCACGAGCTGGTACATGGACAAGACCGGCACACCCAATCTCTACCCGTACGAGCCGGCGCGCTACCTGCACGACATGCTCCACCCGAGCTTCGCGGAGTACCGCCTGATGCCGGAGGTGCGGGTTCCCGCGCCGCTCGAATCGGCCGCCTGATTCTCCTCCCACGTCTCCTGCCTTGGCCCCGCTCGCGCGCCCGCGCGGTCGGGGCCGCTTCTCTGGCCGGCCCGCTTGCCCCGCTCCGGCGTGCGCGGCGACGCCCGCTGGTTCGCCTCGACGTCCGCGGGTCGCACTTCGGCGCGTTGAACGCTGCCTAATCGTGTTCCTCGGCAGCGCGCCGTGCGCGGTGCCGCTTCACTTCGACAGCACGATCAGCACGGCGACGAGGATGCCGCCGCCCAGGGCCAGCAGGCTGAACGGGCGCGGTTCCTTCTCGGCCTGCGGCAACAGGTGCGTGGCGCCGACGTAGACGAGCGCGCCGGCAGACAGCGCGAGCAGCGTGCCGAGCAGTGGCCGATCGATCTGACTGACCAGCGGATAGGAGAGCAGTGTCCCGAGCGGCGTGGAGATGGCGGCCGCGATGATCGACCCGACGAGCGCGCGCCGCGCAGCGAAGCCGCCGCGGACCAGGAGAAGGTAGGTGATGATGCCTTCGGGAAATTCGTGCAGCACCATGCCGGCGGCGGCGAGCACGCCGGTGAAGGTGCTCACCGAGAACGTGATCGAATAGATGACGCCGTCGATGCAGGAATGAAAGCCGATGCCGAGCAGCGGGACGAGACCGAGGCCGAGCTTCGAGTCCGGGTCGCGCTCGCACACGAAGGCCGTGATGAAACGGTTGAACAGGTGCAGCAGGACGAAGCCCCCGAGCAGCCAGGCGGGCGCCGCGCGACTCATCTCGAAGGACTTCGGAACGATGTGCAGGAAGGAGACCGAGATCAGTACCCCGGCAGCGAAGCACACGAAATAGATGCTGTTACGCCGGCCCCAGGCCTCGACATGGCGAATGGTGTAGATGCCGATGACGGTGACCAGGGCCGCGAGCAGGCTGGCGCCGAAAGGTATCCAGAAGTCTTGTGCCATGGACCTGCCCGCCGGGTTTCTGACCACTGCCGCCGCGCGCGTGGTGTTCGTCGCGCAGCCGGGTAGCGAGCGACGCGACGATGACGATTATGACGCACCCCGAAGCCGGGTCCGGCGTTGCGTGGTCATCCCGTGCGCGCAGCGCGTCAGCGCCGGCCGAGCGAGCGCAGCGCTTCCGGCACCGCGATCCCCGGTGACAGGTCGGCCGCGGGCTCCGGCTCGCCGTAGGCCGTCGTCAGCGGCACCACGCCGGCCCAGTGCGGCAGGGCGAGATCGTCGGCGTCGTCGATCGGGCCGCCGGTGCGGATCTTGACCGAGGCCTCGTCGAGCGGCAGGCGCACCAGCATCGTCGCCTTGAGTTCCTTGGCAAGGTGTTCGCGGTAGGCGCTGCGCGGGCACGGGATGAGGTGTTCGCTGAAGCGGTACAGGAGTTCGGCGCGCTCCTCTTCGGGCACCACTTCCGCGCGCCCCATGACGACCGCGCTGCGGTAGTTCATCGAGCAGTGGAAGGTCGAGCGCGCCTTGACCAGCCCGTCGACCAGGCAGACCGAGACCGAGACCGGCGCGCCGGCCGCCAGCACCTGGTAGAGCCGTGAGCTGCGGCTGCCATGGAGGTACAGCCAGTCGTCGAGGCGGGCGATTGCGGTCGGGATGGACATCGGCCAGTCGTCGACGACGAAGCTGACATGGCCGACCAGGCATGCATCGAGGACCTGGTGCAGCGTGTCCGCGTCGTAGTGCGCGCGTGCCGGCGCCTGGCGCACCCGGGTGCGTGCGCTCGGGGCCTGGGGCTTGGGTGAATCGGAACTCATGGGACGGGGGCCTCGCGTCATGGGGTCGGGTGCGGCGCAGTGTGGGGGATTTTTGGTGTCTCTGGTAAGGTCCAGAATGTATCGCTTTATGGGACCAAAACATGTCCGCACGTCTCGCACCCGAGCTGCTGGCACGCCTGCGGCCGAGCGGGCAGGCGGGCCTGACCAAGGTTCGCGAACTCTACCTCGGCCTTTACGGCGCCATTACCGGTGGCGAGTTGCCGGCCGGAACCCTGTTGCCCGCGGCGCGTGAACTGGCGCGCCAGGCCGGGGTGGGGCGCAACACCGTGCTCGCCGTGTATGCCCAGCTCGGCGACGAGGGCCTGGTACGCGGCGAGCGGCGCCGCGGTACCCGGGTTATCCACGCCGCGCCGCCGCGGGCGCGTGGCGCGGGCGGTGACTGGCCGCTGTCGTCACGTGCCGCCGCCTTGCCAGGGCGCGGCAATCCGCACGCGGCACTCGCCCCC
This sequence comes from Gammaproteobacteria bacterium, assembly GCA_030429865.1. Classification (GTDB taxonomy): domain Bacteria; phylum Pseudomonadota; class Gammaproteobacteria; genus JACKNG01. The sequence continues at coordinate 7,826 of JAUIFX010000034.1, forward strand.
GGCGAGCCCGATGCCAGCCTCTTCCCGCAGTCGGCGTGGCGTCGCGCACTGCGCCACGCGAGTACCCTGCCGAGCACGCAGCTCCGCTACCGGCTGCGGCCGCTCGAAAGCCTGCAGGCCGCGCTCGCGCGCTACCTCGCGAGTCATCGCGGCCTCGTGGTCGACCCCGAACGCATCGTCGTCACGACGAGTACACGGCAGAGCCTGTTGCTCGCGGCCGCGTTGTACGCCGACGCCGGTGATACCGCCTGGGTCGAATCGCCGGGCTACGCGGGGGCCGTGCTCGCGCTGCGCATGCTGGGCCTGCGCCTGGTGCCGTGCGCAGTCGATGCCTCGGGCCTGGTTCCACCGGCCGGCGCGGCGCTGCCGCGCCTGGTCTATACCACGCCCTGCTTTCACTACCCGAGCGGTGTCGCCCTGAGCGCCGCGCGGCGCGAGCACCTGCTCGGACTCTCCGCGCGCCACGGCAGCGTGATCTTCGAAGACGATTACGACAGCGAGTTCCGCGACCGTTCGCAGCCGCGGCCGGCGCTTGCCGCGCACGAGGGCGCGGCACTGGTCATCCACGCCGGGACGTTCTCCAAGATCCTGTTCCCGGCCGCGCGCGTGGCCTGGCTGGTGGTGCCGCCGGCGCACGTCGACGTCGCCAATCGCTGCCTGCGCGCGCTCGGCGGCGGCCATGCCACGCCCGCGCAGCAGGCAGTCGGCGAGTTGCTCGACAACGGCGCCGTCGCGCGCCACCTGGTGCGCGCGCGCGCCACTTACGCGCGCCGCCGCGAAGCCTTCGTCGCGGCGCTCGATACCCTCGACGGCGTCGTCTCGCCCGGCGACGCGGCAGGCGCGCTCAACTGCGTCGTGCGTTTGAGGCATCCATGCGATCTCGCGCGCCTCGAACACGCGCTCGCCGCGCACGGCATCGGCGCCGTCGCGCTCGAACGCATGCGCTGGCACCGGCCGCGGCCGCGCCGCTGCAGTGCGCTGGTGATCGGGCTCGGTAATGTCGACCTGCTGGCCCTGCCCGATGCGGTCGCGCGCCTGGGTCGCGCGATCCGCGACGCGAACTGAGCACGGCGGGGCGCTGTGCGGTCTGCCACGAGCGGCGGATCGTCAACGGCAAGGGTTGCAGATATCTATCAGGCTGATTCGATCAATTGATTATCTTTCTTGTCACTGACTGGCTATGTTGAATATCAGCCAACGTTCAGCGGACCCAAGCGGAGAACCACGATGACAGACAAGTCCCAAGCCCAGGGCAAGTGCCCGGTCATGCACGGCGGCAGTACCAGCGTCGGAAACTCGAACATGGACTGGTGGCCCAACGCACTCAACCTCGACATCCTCCACCAGCACGATCGCAAGACCAATCCGCTGGGTGCGGACTTCGATTACCGCAAGGAGCTCGAAAAGCTCGACGTCGCCGCGCTCAAGCGCGACCTGCATACCCTGATGACTGACAGCCAGGACTGGTGGCCGGCCGACTGGGGCCACTACGGCGGCCTCATGATCCGCATGGCGTGGCACGCCGCCGGTACTTACCGCATCGCCGATGGCCGCGGCGGTGGCGGCACCGGCAACCAGCGTTTCGCGCCGATCAATTCCTGGCCCGACAACGTCAACCTCGACAAGGCGCGGCGCCTGTTGTGGCCGATCAAGAAGAAATACGGTAACCGCATCAGCTGGGCCGATCTCATCATTCTCGCCGGCACCATCGCCTACGAGTCGATGGGCCTGAAGAGCTACGGTTTCGCCTTCGGCCGCGAGGATATCTGGCATCCCGAGAAGGACACCTACTGGGGCGCGGAGAAGGAATGGCTCGGCGCGAGCCGCTACGACGGCGAGGATCGCGAGACGCTGGAGAACCCGCTCGCCGCGGTGCAGATGGGCCTCATCTACGTCAACCCGGAAGGCGTCAACGGCAATCCCGACCCGCTGAAGACGGCGCATGACGTGCGTGTGACGTTCGCGCGCATGGCGATGAACGACGAGGAGACCGTCGCGCTGACCGCGGGCGGCCACACCGTGGGCAAGTGTCACGGCAACGGCGACGCGACCCTGCTCGGGCCCGATCCCGAGGCGGCTGACGTCACCGAGCAGGGATTCGGCTGGCGCAACCCGAAGGGCAAGGGCTGCGGGCGCGATACCGTCACGAGCGGCATCGAGGGTGCGTGGACGACACACCCGACGCGTTGGGACAACGGGTATTTCCACATGCTGTTCAACCACCGGTGGGAGTCGCGCAAGAGCCCGGCGGGGGCATGGCAGTGGGAGCCGGTCGACATCAAGGACGAAGATAAACCGGTCGACGTCGAGGACCCCTCGATCCGCTACAACCCGATCATGACCGACGCCGACATGGCGATGATCACGGATCCCGTCTACCGTGAAATCTCGCAGCGCTTCTACGAGGATCCGGACTACTTCTCCGAAGTCTTCGCGCGCGCCTGGTTCAAGCTGACGCACCGTGACATGGGGCCGAAGGCGCGTTACCTCGGGCCCGACGTGCCGGCCGAAGACCTCATCTGGCAGGACCCGGTGCCGGCCGGCAAGCGTGACTACGACGTCGCCGCGGTCAAGGCGCGCATCGCCGACAGCGGTCTCGCCATTGGCGACATGGTCGCCACGGCCTGGGACAGCGCGCGTACCTTCCGCGGCTCCGACATGCGCGGCGGCGCCAATGGCGCGCGCATCCGCCTCGCCCCGCAGAAGGACTGGGCGGGGAACGAGCCTGAGCGGCTCGCGCGCGTGCTCGGCGTGCTCGAGGGTATCGCCGCGGACACCGGCGCGAGCGTCGCCGACGTCATCGTGCTGGCCGGCAACGTCGGCATCGAGCAGGCCGCGCGTGCGGCCGGTGTCGAGGTGACGGTGCCGTTCGCGCCGGGGCGTGGCGACGCGACCGACGAGATGACCGACGCCGAGTCGTTCGAGCCGCTCGAGCCGATACACGACGCCTACCGGAACTGGCTCAAGCAGGATTACGCAGTGAGCGCCGAGGAGCTGATGCTCGACCGCACCCAGCTCATGGGCCTGACCGCGCCGGAGATGACGGTGCTCGTCGGCGGCATGCGCGTGCTCGGCACCAACCATGGCGGCACCCGCCACGGCGTGCTGACCGATCGCGTCGGCGCGTTGAGCAACGACTTCTTCGTCAACCTGACCGACATGCGCAACGCATGGACGCCGGCGGGTGAGGGGCTCTACGAGATCCGTGATCGCCAGTCGGGCGAGCTGCGCTGGACGGCCACGCGGGTCGACCTCGTGTTCGGCTCGAACGCGATCCTGCGCGCCTATGCCGAACTCTACGCGCAGGATGATGCGCAGGAGAAGTTCGTCGCCGATTTCGTCGCGGCCTGGACGAAGGTGATGAACGCCGACCGCTTCGACCTGGACTGAGCCGGGTCTTACGGCGTCCGCGCGCGGCCGGCGAGTCGCGCGCGGATGCCGGTCAGCGCCCCGGCGTCACTCGCCGTGAAACAGCTTCGCGGCGATCTGGCCGATTTCCTCGTCCTGCTGGTAGGTGCCGCCGCTCTGCCCGAGCGCGCCGAGCATGGTGCCGTCCGTGTCGCGCAGCACGATGCCGCCCCACACGGGGGTGTACAGCGGATCGCAGAACCAGGTGATCTCGCGCCGCTCGTCACCGAGCGACATGTCGAACAGCCGTGTCTTGAGCACGCGCGTGTCCATCTGCCACTTGGTTGCGGTGTAGGCCTTGTTGTAGCTCATGCGTGCGTTGAGCGCGGAGGCGCCATCCATGCGCGCGAGGTGAATCAGGTCGCCGCCGGCATCGACCACTGCGGCAGCGAACTTGATGCCGCGCTTGTCGGCTTCGGTGAGCATGCAGTCGACGATCAGGCGGGCGTCGTCCAGGCCGAGTTTCTTCGCCATGGGTCTATCCTTACGAATGGTTGAAACGTGGAGCTTATCCGCCCCGCCATCACGCGGCGAGATGGCCTGCGCGGGATCAGGCGCCGGCGTCGCGTGACACGGGACGCGTGAACAGCGCGTGCTGACTCGCGGTGTGGAAGTCGCGCCACACGCGGTTGACGGGACTGCGCGTGTCAGCCGCGCGCAGGCCGCCGTACGGGTAGAGCTCGGCGAACAGGGCACGCGCGCGCCCTGCCAGCGCAGCACTCGCCGCGCCGGCCTCGGCGAGTAACGCGTCAGGCGGGACGCGATCGGCCATGCACGCCCGCCACAGTGCCTCGGCGTTGGCGTAGAGCCGTGCACGCTGGCGTCCGAACCCGTCGCGTGCTGCGTCCAGCTGCCGTCGCGGCACGTTGCCGCGGGCGCTATCGCGCGACCCGAACGACGCGGCGCAGAGATCGAGAAAACGCACCGTGAGCCCGGCCAGGTTGACCGCCAGCGTCAGCGCGGCGAACGCGGCGAAGGGGACGCGGTAGAGCGGTTCGTCGCGCACGGCGGCCGCAGCCTCGATGGCGAAGCCGCGCTCGGCGGGCAGGCGCGCATCGTCGACCGCGAAGGCGTGACTGCCGGTCGCGACCATGCCCATGGCGTGCCACTCGCGCTCGACGCGGTATTCGCCCGGTTCGAGCAGGAAGGCGCGGATCACGGGCTCCCCGCGAGCGTCGCGCAGCGGCACGCCGTTGCGCAGTACGCGGCAGTTCGCGGTCACCGCGGTGGCATGTTCAATGCCGCTGGCATAACGCCAGCGACCACGCAGGCGCCAGCCCGACGCGGTCGCTTCCGCTTCGCCGGAGGTTGCGCCGCTGCCGGCGATGCAGGCGTGCGCGTCGGCGAACACGCGTGCGGCGAGCGCGGGATCGAGAAAGCCGGCGAACCAGGCCGCGCCGGCGCACAGCGTGACCACCCAGCCAGTGCTGCCGTCGGCCCAGGCGAGTGCTTCCTCGAGGCGCAGCAGCGCGGGGAGGTCGAGGCCGGGCCCGCCGAGGGCCGGCGGCAGCGCGATGCGCAGCCAGCGCTCGTCGTGGACGAGGCGCAGCTGCGCCGGCTGCAGGCATGCGGCGCGTTCAGCTTCTGCCGCGGCATCGCGCAGGATGGCGACCGCAGGTGCCGGCAGGCAGGTCTCGGGGTGCGGTGGGGGCGAGCTTGGCGATTCCATCGGCTGCGAGGTCGTGTCGGTAGCGTCCGGCCGGCGCATGCCCTGCGCGGTCCGGTGGATGGGTCAGGGTAAGACAACGATGAACGGCCGGTGCGCCGCGCGCGGCCCGGGCACGGTGCGCAGAGGGCGAAGAAGTAGCCGCCGGCCGGGCCACGCGCGCCGTTGGCGTCCGCGCGTGGCCGGCCTGCGCGGCCCGGGGCAGGGTGCAGGCCGTCAGCCGAGCGCGCGGTACACCGCGCTTTCGAAATCGACGTAGCCGGGGTAGGCGGCGACGTCGTGGAACGGCAACACCTGGCCGCTCCAGATGCCACCGACGCCGGTCTGGCGATCGATCCAGTAGTAGGTGTTGGCAAGGCCGGCCCAGGCGAGCTGCCCGGCGGGGCGGCCCGTCGGCGCGGGCTCCTCGTTGCGCTGAAAGGTGTAGGCCCAGGTCTTGGCGAGGCCGGGGAAGAACTCGCCCGCGTTGGCAAGTTGCGGGTTGGAGGTTTCCCAGCCGCCGCTGCTGAGCCCACCGAGGCCGTCCCGGGCCATCTGCGCGACGGTCGCCGCTTCGAGCACGCGCCCGTGCGGGCCGGCGCCGTCGTTGAGGAACATGCGGATGAAGGCGAGGTAGGCTTCGAGCGTCGCGTACAGGCCGTGACCGCCCATGTCCATATCCGGCGGTTGCGGCAGGCACATGTCCGGCGCCGCGGTGAGCTGCCCGTCGGGTGCGCGCAGGTGGATGGTGGCGCGTCGGGCCGCCATCGAGGGCGTCATCGTGAACGCGATGTCGTCGACGCCGAGCGGCGCGAAGATGCGCTCGGCGAAAACATCGCCGAGGCGTTTGCCGCGCACCGCCTCGACCACCAGGCCCAGCCAGTCGATGCCGTTGCCATAGGTCCAGCGCGTGCCCGGGTCGTGCAGGAGCACGTCGCGAATGGCATCGAAGGTGCAGGCGAGGATGGACGGTATCTCGTGCTGATCGCGATAGCGCAGCAGGTCGGCGCTGAAGAAGTCGTAGCCGAAACCGGACGTGTGCAGGATGAGGTGTTCGAGCGTGATGTCGCGTGACGGCGCACGCAGCCGCGGTTCGCCGTCGGGGGCGAAGCCGTCGAGAACCTTGATGTCGGCGATTTCCGGCACGTAGTCGCGCGCCAGGTCGTCGAGCTTTACCTTGCCTTCCTCGACGAGCTGCATCAACGCAACGCCGGTAATGGCCTTGGTGCACGAGGCGAGCAGCATCACGGTATCGGTCGTCATCGCGGCGCTGCCGCCGAGTTCGCGCACGCCGGCGGCGCCGGCGTAGAGCGTGTCGCTGCGATCGGTCGCCATGGCGACGATGCCGGGCGCGCCGCCTGCACGGTTGACGGTGTAATCGAGAATGGTGTCCGCTGCCTGGGCGAGGGCGGGCTTGGGCGAAGAAGTCATGAGTGTGCCTCGTGCTGATCGTCGGGCGCCGCCGGCGGCGCGGTAGCGCGACGCCGGGGCCGGGTGATTCTTCAACATTCGGCACGCAATGTCGAAGGATCACCCGGCCCCGGCGGCCCGTCGCCGCAGGTGCGCGCGCGCTGCAGGCGTTTATACTCGGGGCTCGGATGCGGCGCCGTATGGTGCCGTCCCTTGCAACGGCGGGGCCCCACGGTACAGGCCTCGCGCGGAGGCGAGGGGCCGCGGTGAGGGGCCGCGCGCATCGCCCATCCCTGCCAATGCTTTCGAGGAGGTCACCATGAGTTCGGTCGTATCACGACAATCGCCGCAAGCGGCTGCGGGCCAGCGGCAACGGTTCGACGCCGTCATCGTCGGCGCCGGTTTCGCCGGCATGTACATGCTCCACCGCTTGCAGCAGCGCGGTCTCGCGGTCCGCCTGTTCGAGGCCGGCAGCGGCGTCGGCGGCACGTGGTACTGGAATCGGTACCCGGGTGCCCGCGTCGACGTCGAGAGCATGGAATATTCCTACTCGTTCGACGAAGACCTGCAGCAGGAATGGTCGTGGTCGGAGCGCTACGCGGCGCAGCCGGAATTGCTCGAATACATGAACCACTGCGCGGACCGTTTCAATCTGCGCCCCAACATGCAGTTCGACACCCGCATCACCGCGGCGCTCTACGACGAGGACACGCGCGGCTGGCGTATCAGCACCGATCGCGGCGACGAGGTCAGCGCCAAGTACTGCATTCTCGCGACCGGTTTCCTCTCCGCCGGCGACGTGCCCGCGTTCGAGGGCCTCGACGATTACCAGGGCAACACCTACCTGACCTCGCGCTGGCCGCACGAGGAAGTCGACTTCAGCGGACAGCGCGTGGCCGTGATCGGCACCGGTTCGTCGGCCATCCAGGCCATTCCGATCATCGCCAAACAGGTCGATCATCTCTACGTCTTCCAGCGCACGCCCTCGTATTCGCTGCCGTTGCGCAACGGTCCCCTGGACCGCGACTTCGAGCGCCGCGTGAAGGCGATGTACCCCGAGTGGCGGCGGCGTCAGCGCGAGGAGTCGCGCGCCGGCTTCATCGCCGTCAACAACCAGCCGATGGCGCCGAACGACAAGTCCGCGCTCGAGGTCAGTGAACAAGAGCGGCGCGCCGATTACGAGATGCGCTGGGAGTCGGGCGGGCTGTGCTACTACTCGTCGTTCGCCGACCTGCTGACCAACCAGGAAGCCAACGAGACGCTGGCCGAGTTCGTACGCGAGAAGATTCGCGAGCGTGTTGACGATCCGGAAATCGCCGAGCTGCTGACGCCGCGGGACTACCCGATCATGGCCAAGCGCCTGTGCGCCGACACGAACTACTACGAGACCTACAATCGCGACAACGTCACCCTGGTCTCGATCAAGGATGCGCCGATCGAGCGGCTCACCGAACAGGGCGTGGTCGTGCGCGGCCAGGAGTATGCCGTCGACAGCATCGTCTTCGCGACCGGCTTCGACGCCGTGACCGGCGCGATCAGCCGCATCGACGTGCGCGGCCGCAACGGCGCTAACCTGAACGACCACTGGGAAGGGGCGCCGCGCGCCTATCTCGGCCTCATGAGCGTGGGCTTCCCGAACCTGTTCTTCCTCGACGGGCCGTGTGCCAACGGTGCGCTGGTCAGCCCGATGCTGCTCTCGGAGTACCAGGTCGAATGGGTCGACCGCTGCATTGCCCATATCGGCACCGGCGAGGCGGCGAGCGTCGAGCCGACCCAGGCCGCGGAGGAGGCGTGGATGCAGCACATGCACGACGTCAGCGAGGGCAGCCTGCTCTACCTCGCCAACAGCTGGTACATGGGCGCTAACATTCCCGGCAAGCCGCGCGCCCTGCTGTCCTACCTCGGCGGGCTCGAAGCCTACCGCCAGCAGTGCGAGGCGGGCGAGGCGGATGGCTACGGCAAGCTCGTCGTGACGCGTTCGCGCGAGGCCGCCGAGGCCTGAGCGCGGCGGCCCGGCAGTCCGGCGCCGGCCTGGCGGGGCTGCCGGGAGCGCCCCCGCGCGGCAGGTGCGGGGAGCGCCGGACGCGGCGCCACGGGAGGCTGCAAGCCCGGATGTCGCGTTTTCTTAACAGCGCCGGCGCTTGCGGCTAGGATAGCCCCTTTTTTTCGAGGGCCTGCCCATGACGATCCGCCCGGCCGACGCTTCCGGAGACCCTGGCGACGTGCGCGTCGTCGGCGTCGCCGGCGGCGGCCAGCTCGCGCAGATGATGTTGCCGGCAGCGGCGAAACTGGGGCTCGACGTCGTCGTGCTCGATCCGGACGCGAATTGCTCCGCGGCGGGCCAGGCCAGCCACACGGTGGTCGGTCCCTTCGACTCGCTCGAAGCGCTGCGCGATCTTGCGGCGCGCAGCGACGTCGTGACTTTCGAGATCGAGCGCATCAGCACGGCCGCCCTGCGCGTACTCGAGGCCGAGGGGCACCGGGTGCGCCCGTCGGCCGCGGTGCTCGAGGTGATCCAGGACAAGCTGGTGCAGAAGCAGTTTCTCGCGCGCCACGGTATCCCGACCAGCGACTTCGTCGCCTGCACGCCGCCCGACGCGCTGCCGTGGCCGCTGCCGTGCGTGTGGAAAGCGCGCCGGGACGGCTACGACGGGCGCGGCGTGTCGATGCTGCGCAGCGATGCCGACGTCGCGCGCCTGCCGGCCGGCGAGGCCATGCTCGAGGCGCTGGTCGACATCGACTACGAGCTCGCCATCATGATCGCACGCGACGTCCGCGGCAACGTCGCGCTCTACCCGCTGACCGAGATCCTGATGGATCCGCAGGCGCACGTGATGGATACCGTGCTGGCCCCGGCCGAGGCGCCGGCGGCGGTTGCCGCACGCTGCGCGGGTCTCGCCGAAGCGGTCGTCAGCGCGCTCGATTACGTCGGCGTGCTGGCTATCGAGTTCTTCGTCGACAGGCAGGGCGAGGTCCTCGTCAACGAGATCTCACCGCGGCCGCACAATTCGGGCCACTACACCATCGAAGCGTGTCCGACCTCGCAGTTCGAGCAGCACCTGCGTGCCGTCAGCGGACGCGAACTCGGCGCGACCACGCTGCTGCGCCCGGCGCTGACCTTCAACGTGCTCGGCGCGCCGGGCGCGCAGGGGACGCCGGTCTATGTCGGCTTCGACGCCTTCGAGGGCGACGACGACGTGCATGTTCACTGCTACGATAAACCGCTGGTGCGCCCGGGACGCAAGATGGCGCACATCACCGTGCTGGCGGACAGCCGCGCCGAGGCGCTCGCGCGCGCCGCGCGCATCCGCGAGACCGTGCGAGTCGAGGGTAAGCATGACTGAGACAGACAAACCGCTGGTTTCGATCGTGATGGGCAGCGCCTCCGACCTGCGCGTGATGCAGGCGGCTTCCGACACGCTGACCGCGTTCGAAGTCGCGCACGAGGTCGATATCGTCTCCGCGCATCGCACCGCGGCCAAGCTGGTCGCCTATGCCAACGGCCTTGTCGCGCGCGGTATCGCGGTGGTCATCGCCGGCGCCGGCGGCGCCGCGCATCTGCCCGGCATGATCGCCGCGCAGACCGTGGTGCCGGTCATCGGCGTGCCGGTCGCGGCGACCAAGCTCGATGGTCTCGATTCGCTGCTGTCCATCGTACAGATGCCGGCCGGCATCCCGGTCGCGACGGTTGCCATCGACAACGCGGAGAACGCGGCCCTGCTCGCCGCACAGATCGTCGCGACCCGCGACCCGGCCGTGCGCGAACGCCTGCAGCAGCACCGGCGGACGCTCGAGGAGAAGGTCAACACGGCCGCCGCGGAAGTGGCCCGCGTGGTCGTGCCGGGACGGCGCTGACCCGCGCCCGCGGCGAGGCCCGGGCGCTGTCCTGATGCTCAGCCTGCAGGCCATCGCCGGCATCGCGCTCGCCCACGCCGTGTTGTGGGCGTTCAGCGAAGCACGCCGAGCGGTGCCGTGGCGTACCGTGGTCGCGGCGCTCGTGCTGCAGGTGGGGCTGGCCCTGCTGCTCACGCGCGTGCCCGGCAGCGCCGCGATGTTCGGTCTCGTCGAGCGCGCGATGCAGGCGCTGCAGGGCGCCACCGAGGCCGGTATGCAGTTCCTGTTCGGCTACCTCGCCGGCGCCGCGGCGCCGTTCGCGGTCGTCGATGCCAATGCCGGCTACCTGCTCGCGCTGCGCGCGCTGCCGGTCATCATCGTGATGAGTGCGCTCGCGCGCCTGCTCACGCACTGGGGCGTGCTGCCGTTCGTGGTGCGGCTGATCTCGCGCGGCCTCGAGCGCAGCCTCGGCATTGGCGGCGCACTCGGGTTGGCCGCCGCGGCCAACGTCTTCGTCGGCATGACCGAGGCGCCGCTGCTGGTTCGGCCGTGGCTCGCGCGACTCGACCGTGGCGAGCTGTTCGCGCTGATGGTGTGCGGCATGTCGACCATCGCCGGCACCGTGTTCGTGCTCTACGCGACGATCCTCGGCCCGCACGTGCCGGGTGCGGCAGGCCACCTGCTGACCGCGTCGCTGATGAGCCTGCCGGCGGCGCTGGGTTTCGCGCTCGTGCTCGTCCCGTCGGCGGCGCGCGCCGGGTCGGTGTCGTGCGCCACGCGCGAGGATGCCAGCGGCTTCGACGCCCTGACCGCCGGCGCGCTGCAGGGGCTGACGCTGTTTCTCAACATCCTCGCCATGCTGCTGGTGCTCGTCGCGCTGGTGCATCTCGCCAACCTGGTCCTGGCGTGGGTCACGATCGGCGGCGATACGCTGAGCCTCGAACGCCTGCTCGGCTGGCTGCTCGCGCCGGTCTGCTGGCTGATGGGGATCCCGTGGGCCGAGGCCACGGCGGCCGGCGCGCTGCTCGGCACCAAGGTGGTTCTGAACGAGCTGCTCGCCTACCTGCAGCTGGCGGCGAGTGCTCCGGACGCGTTCAGCGAGCGAACGCGGCTCGTGCTGACCTACGCCCTGTGCGGCTTCGCCAACGTCGGCAGCCTCGGCATGCTGGTTGCCGCGCTCGGCGTGCTGGTGCCCGAGCGGCGCGCCGAAGTGATGGCGCTCGGCTGGCGCTCGGTCGCGGTCGGCACGCTCGCGACCTGCAGCACGGGGGCGGTGGTCGGCCTGGTCGCGCCCTGACGGCCGCCGGGCCGGAGCGCCGATGCCGCGCGGGGGCCGCCGGAACCCCGCGGTGTGACGGGGTTCGGGGTCGTCCGCCGCGTCCGGGGGGAGCCGGCCATTGGCGCGCCCCGTGGCGAGGGATTAGACTCACGGGTGGAATGAGCAGCCAGACCTACATCATCGGGCGTGCCGGCGACGTCGTCCTCTACGACGATACCGTATCGCGGCGCCACGCCAGCCTCGAGATCGACGGCGACCGGGTCACGCTGCGCGACCTCGACTCGCGCAACGGCACTTATCTCATTCGCGACAAGGCCTTGCTGCCGTTCAGCAGCGGCGTGGTCACTGCCGACCAGGTCTTCGCGTTCGGCGAGTGCGTGCGCAGCGTCGCGCAGCTGCTGACCGTGATTCGCGATCTGACGGGCGAAGAAGTCACCGTCGACGATTCCCTGGCCGATACCGGCAACCGGCTCGATTCCACCCAGCTCGGTTTCAGCGTCGCGCCGCGCCCGCGGCTGAGCCACGCCGACATCGTCGAGATGCTCGAGCGCATCGAGAGCGCGGTCGCCTCGGGGCAGGCACGGGCCGAGGCCTGCGCCGCGGTCGGTATCACCGAGCAGCGCTACGAGCGCTGGTGCAAGGAGCACGGCGGCTCCTCGGCCGAGCGCAGCCTGGAGTATGCCGAACTCAAGCGCGAGAACGAGCGCCTGCGTACCCTGGTCGCCGACCTCTCACTCGAGCGCGACGTGCTCAAGGACGCGTTGGCGAAAGCGAACGGCACGCAGGCCAAGCCGAGTTCGCCGACGCCGAGCTTCACGCTGATCAGCGACAAGAAATCCTGAGCGGCGGCAACGGCCGGTGGCCGCTGCCGGAGACGCGCGCGCGACGCGCTTCAGGCCGGCTTGGCGGACAGCGCAGTCTTGCGGCGTGCACTGCCGTCGGCCGCGTGCGGTGTGCGCAGCACGCTGTCGTTGGCCTTCTCCATCTCGCGCGCTTCGTCGGCGAGCCGGGCGGCGGCACGCAGCATTTCGTGCCCGGCCGCGACCATCGGGATGTAGCGCGCCGCGTCCTGTTCGGCGAAGCAGCCCTTGGAGGTGACGGCGGCGACGGACTCGGCGATCGACAACGCGGCATAGGCCTTGGCCGCCGCGTAGGGATTGGCGAAGCCGGCAGCATCGAGCGCGCGTTGCGGCGTGATCGACAGCCGCGGCAGTTCCGGTGCCGTGCCGGCCTTGATCGCCTCGATCACGCGGTCGAGTTCGATCTGCAGTGCGCGCATGACGCCGCTCGCTGCCAGGATCTTGATCACGTCGGCATTGAACAGGGCCATTTCGCTCGGATCGAGGAATTCGCGCCGCGCGCCAATCATGGGGTCCGCCGGCAGGATGACGAAGCCGACGCCGTCGGGCACGTTCATGACCTGCTTGCCTTCTTCGTTCTTCTTGTAGAAAGCCTTCTTCGACGGTCCGTCGCCGATGGCGATGGTCGGTTGGCCGGCGTCGAGCAGGGCCTTGCGCGCCTGCGTCGGGCCGGGCAGGGCGGCGTTGGGACTGACCAGCAGCACGAGATCGGCGCCGTAGGCGGCACAGTCGGCGGCGACGGCGGCGCAGGATTCCGGATCGAGCTTGGCGCCGCTGGTGAACGCGCGTGTCTCGAGGTCTTCGCGGTCGGCGCGCTCATCGGGCAGCAGGTCGAGCAGCGGTGCCGCACCGATGCAGCCGAGCTTGAGTACCGCGAGCTTGAATACCGTATCCGCCATGATGTTCTCCTCGTCTTCTCCAGCTGGTCGCGTCGCGCCCACGCGTGTCGATCAGGTTTGCGAACGCGACGTCTCGATTCCTACCCGGCCTACCCGCCGCGTCGCCCGCGACGCGTGTCGCCGGCACGCAGGGCGGTCGGACTTTAGCACACTCGCTGCAGGGCGCAGCGGCCGGCCGCAAACGAAGAGGCCGGCATGATGCCGGCCTCTCGGGCTGTGCCTGGGACGGGCAGGTTCAGGCAGGCTTCTTCGCGTAAGCGCTGCACCAGCCGTTGGCGTTGACCGCCTTGCCGGGGAAGATGCCGCAGCCGCCCCACTCGTCGCCACCGAGGTAGAGCTGGCAATTCGCGCAGTTGCTGCCGGCGACGAAGTTGGGATGCTTGGCGGTATCGACGCTGCTCGCGTCGTGGGTGTAGGCGAGCGCCTTGGCCTGGGCGTCTTCCGGGTCGACGTGCGGCATGTCAGCGGCATGCACGAGCGTCGCGGGCGCGGTCACCGCGGCAGCGGCGAAGCCGGCGAAGGCACGGCCGAAGCCGCGGCGGGTCATGGGTTTCATGTCAACGATCTCCTTGATGGTGAATGTCTGTGCTCTATGAACGTTCGATGGGCCTATTGTGGATCACGTCGACGCTGCGGACCATGCGCACGGGGCGGGTGTGCCTGATGCAGGTCATGTCGCGCCGCTTTTGCCGCAACGGCTCGTCAAACCGGCTGGAATTCAGTCGCTTGGACCGTCGTGCGGGGCAATTGGTTCGCACATACGGCAACATGGGACATCACTTGCCGCGCCACAATCGCAGATGAGAATCAATCACGCATGACCCGCGCGAAGACCTGCCCCCTGGCTGCCACTTCCGGTGGTCCGCAAGCGCCGTTGCGCGCGCTGGTCGTGCGCCTCGTCGCGCTGCTCGTTGCCGGTCTGCTCGCCGCCTGTGCAAGCGTGAAGACGCCACCGCTCGAAGCGGTCAGCGAACACGCCGCGCCGGCGCATGATGTCGTCGCACGCGCGACGGCTTTCGCCGACGGCACGGCCTATCTCGGCGCCGCGCTCCGCGACGATGGTGATGCCGTGACGATCACGGGATTGCGGGCCGGCCCTGCGCTCCGCGCCGGTCTGCGCGAAGGCGACCGCCTGCGTGCCGCCGACGGCGCCGCGCTCAGCGCGCGCACGCTACGCGAACGGATCGCGGCAAGTGGGCCCGGCACGAGCATCACGCTGACGTACGAGCGCGACGGACAGCGGCGGCGTCTCGACGTCCCCATCGGCGATCGGGGCGCCTGGTCGGGACCGGCCGCGCATCCGCGCGCGGCGCACGAGACGGTACGGCTGCCGCGGGCACCGTCATGGTACTCGAGGCATCGTGCGCGCCTTGCCGCGATCGCGACGGCCGACGACGTCGCGGTGATGGCGGCACTGGAAGGCATGCTGGACGGTCTCGGCGACGCGCCCGAAGGCTACAACCGATCGCCCTGGCTCGATGCGGTGCTGGCAACGCCGGACGCGCTCGCCGCGTGGCCGCACTGGGCGAGGACGCGCTTGGGCGCGGCGCACACCGCGGCGCCGCACTGGCAGCCGGCATTCTGCGCCTGGCTCGCGATGCCGTGCGCCGCGGCGGACGCGCCCCGGCAAGTCTCGCAAGCGGCATCGCTGGCCACGGCGCTCGCTCCTGTCGTCGCGCAGGTCGAGGCCGCCTTCGCGGACGTCCCCGGCGGGCGCGCCGCGCTCGCGCCGGATCTCGCCGTGCTGCTCGGCGAGACGGCCGCCGGCCACCTGATCCACGCCCAGGAACGGGCCCTGCAGGCGATTGCCGGCATGCAAGCCAGCATGTTGGTGCGGCGCGCCGCCTTGCTCGACGCGTTTGCCGCGCTCGTGGCCGTGGCGCCTGACGTCGCGCCGCGCGCCGCGGCGGACGCGCAGGCGTTGCCGGCCGCGCTCGCCGCGCGGGTCACGGGCGAGGTCATCGGCTGGGCGCCGCTGGGCGCCGGCTTCGTGGTCGTTGGCGGTCCGGGCGCGAACCGCTACGACATGGACCAGCTGTACGCCGTCATCGATCTCGGCGGCGACGATCACTACGCATGGAACGCTGACCTACCCCTGGCGGTCCAGTTGATCGACGATCGCGGCGGCGACGATCGCTACGCCGCGTATGCCGGCGGGCCGGGCGCCGGCCTGCTCGGCGTCGCCGTGCTGCGCGACGCCGCCGGCGACGATCATTACCGCAGCGGGCTCGCCGGCTGCGGCGCCGGCGTGTTCGGCTTCGGCCTGCTCGTCGATCGCGCCGGACGCGACCGCTACGCCTGCATGGCCTGGTCGAGTGGTGCGGGGCTGTACGGCGGGGGCGTGCTCCTCGATGCCGGCCGCGAGGCGGATGTCTACGATGCCGCCCTGCTCAGCCAGGGTATCGGCGGTCCCGCCGGCGTCGGCCTGTTGATCGATCATGGCGGGGACGATTACTACCGGGCCAACGGTCCGGTGGCCTCGGCCTACGGCACCGGCGCGGTGTTCCTCGGGCTCAGCCAGGGTGTCGGCTACGGCTTGCGTCCGCACGATCACGGCGGCATCGGCGTGTTGCACGACCTGGCCGGCGACGATCGTTACGAGGCCGGAGAGTTCAGCCAGGGCGGCGGGTATTTCGCCGGGCTCGGACTGCTTGCCGACGACGCCGGGGACGATCTCTACGTCGGCCATCGCTATGCCCAGGGTTTCGCCGCGCACCAGGCTGCCGGCGTGCTCGCCGATGCTGCCGGGAACGACGTCTACTGGTCGATGACCGCGGCCGCGCAGGGCGCTGCCTGGGACCAGTCGCAGGCATTGCTGATCGACGCCGCGGGTGACGATCATTACCGCGCGGGTACGCTCAGCCAGGGGGCCGCGGCCCACCAGTCCCGGGCCCTGCTCTACGACGCCGCGGGCGATGACGTCTACCGTGCCGGTGCCGAGGCCCAGGGGCACGCCGGCAACAACGGCTATCACCACGCGCACGGTGCGCCGGTCTACAGCATCGCGGTGCTGCACGACGCGGGCGGCGAGGACCGCGGCAACCGGGCCGCGCCTGTCGATGCCGCGCTCGTCGAGCGCGGCCCACGCCGGGATGACGCCGCCCACCGCGGCGGATTCGGCGTCTTCATCGACGATCCGCTGCTACCCTGAGCAGGGCCGCGGCGGTGCCGTCGGCGCATCGGCGCGTTATCATCCGGCACGCGGCGCCGGACACGGAGGGTGCGGGCGCGACGGTCCGAGGGGGGACTCGAGCATGAATGTGAACGTACTGCGTACGCTCCAGGTCGGCATCGCGCTGGTGATCATCACCGTCGTCACCATCGCGATACTCGTCATCACCGGCTTCCTGACACGCGCGGAAGGCGTGGCGATTGCGCTCGACGTCGGCGCCGTGATCGGCGTGTGCATGGCCGGGGGAATGGCGCTGGTGGCGCTGTTCAGTATCGGCGGCGGACGCGGCGAACCATGAGCCGCGCACTGCCGCTGCCGGCCTGGTTCGACGAGCGTTTCGGTGCCGACCTGTATCACTGCGCGTCCTGCAACTACTGCGTCGACGCGGTGTGGCCCGAGCGCGGACTGCATCACGTCTGCGCGACGCTCGAACATCACTCGCCGGCACCCGGCTATTCGGGCCGCGGCTTCATCGACACCGCCCGTGCGCTGCTCGAAGGCGTTGCGCTCGATGCCGGCTCGGTCGCCGAGCGCGTGTTCACCTGCACCACCTGCGGCAATTGCGAGACGAGCTGCCCGATTGGCCTGCGCCCGGCGGCCATCGGCGGTGCGCTGCGCGAAGTGCTGAGCGCGGCGGACGTGGTGCCCGCGCCGGTGCGGGCCGCGCGCGATCGCATCGTCGAACGGGGTGGTACGAGCGAGCCCGCCGCGGGGCCGTGGCAGGCCGCCGCGGCCACGCCGGGCGACGGCGTCGCGATCTTCGCCGGCTGCGCGGCACGTGCCGATGGCGGCGCGGCCACGGCGCTCGCCGGCTGGCTCGCAGCGGCCGGCATCGCAGCGGCGTGGCAGGACGACGGTGCGCGCTGCTGCGGCGCGGCGCTCGCCGAACTCGGTGCCGTGCGCGAGGCGGGCGCCTGGCGCGACGGTCTGAACCGCGGCGGCGTGCCGCGCGTCGTGCTCGGCTACGAATGCCTCAACCACCTGCGCGCCGGGGGTGACGAGAACGCCTCGTCGCTCCTCGCCTGGCTCGACGATGGTCTCGCCGGCGGCCGGCTCGCGCTCGCGTTGCGCGACGATGTCGCGGTGCCACGGGTGCGCCTGCTCGAGAGTTGTCAGCTCAAGCCGCGCCCGGCGCGCGCGCTGACGGACGACGAGCGGCGCGCGCGCGAACTGCTGGGAGGGCTGGGCGTGATCGACGATGCGGAGGGCTACCCGAACCGGCACGCGCTGTGCTGCGGCGCCGCCGGCGGCATGCCGGACGTCGCGCCGGAGAGCGCGTCGCGCATGGCTGCCGCGCGTCTCGGCGGTGACGACGACGCACTGGTGCTGACGCTCGACGGGCGCTGCGCGGCACACCTCGCACGCAGCAGCACGCACGAGGTGACCGACCTGGCGAGTTTTCTCGCGCGGTACACGCGGCTCAGCCGGGCGGCGACAGGGTCATGAGCGGCACTGCGCTCGGCCACGGCCTCGAAAGCCTGACCCTGTTCACCGACCCGGTCGACCTGCTCGCCTACCGGCGCGATTGCTCGGTCGTCGCGCCGGGCGAGCCGGAACTCGTCGCGCGGCCGCGCGATGCCGAGGAGGTGGCCGCCGTCATCGCGCGTGCGGGCCGCGACCGCGTGCCCCTGTACGTCCGCGGTGGCGGCAGCATGTATGCCGGCGGCGTCAATCCGCACGCCGGCGGCATCGTGCTCGACATGGCGGCGATGGACCGCATCCTCGAACTCGACCTCGCGCGCGGCATCGTCGTCGTCGAGCCCGGGGTGCGTTTCGGCGCGCTGTTGGAAGCGCTGGCGCCGCACGGCCAGACCGTCGGCATCGTACCGCTCACCGGGCCGACCGCGACGGTCGGCGGGGCGGTTTCGGCGCACGCGCTCGGCAGCGGCTCGCCGCGGCACCAGAGCATGGGCGATTGCGTCGCCGGGCTCGAGGTGCTGCTCGCAGACGGAACGCGGCTGCGTACGGGCAGCGCCGCCTGCGCCGGCGCGGGCTTCTTCCAACGCTACTGCATCGGCCCGGACCTGACCGGCATCTTCCTCGGTGCCGACGCGAGTTTCGGCGTCGTCACGGCGGTCGCGCTGTGGCTCGTGCCGCTGCCGGCCGTGCGCGACACGCTGACGCTCGGCTTCGCCGGCACCGCCGCGGCCGGCGACTTCGTGACCGCCGTGCAGGGGCGCGAGCTGACCCGCAACGTGTGGTACGCGGCGGGCTACGAGGGCGGCACCGTGCGCGCGCGCATGACCCAGGCCGAGCCCGCCTGCGACCCGGCCACGCTGCCGGGCTTCTGTGTCTGTTTCGATCTCGGCGGCGACGCCGACGCGGTCGCCGCCGATCGCGCCCGCCTGCTCGAACTCGCTGCCGCCCACGGCGGCGCCGAGTACGCGCCGTTCGATGCCGTCTATTTCCGCCGCCTGCGCTACGACGAGAGCTACTGGTATTCCTTCGCCGGCTATTTCTCGCGCTCGCGCTGCGCGATCCTGATGAGTTCGCTGCCGAGTGACCGCCTCGCCGGCTTCATCGCCGCGGTCGATGCGCAGCGCGCGCAGTGGAGCGACTTCATGTGGGGCGCGGCGGTCGTGGTGTGCCGGCGCGGCCTGCACGGCGGGGTGCTCGTGTTCTACGACGAGCGGCGCGAGTGGGAGACCATCACGAAGGCCGTCGACGGCGCGGCCGATGCCCTCGTCGCGGCCGGCTGCGTGCCCTACAAGAGCGGCAAGCAGTGGGCGGCGCAGGTGCGCGAGATGCACGCCTACAGCAGCGTGCTCGAGCGCCTCAAGCGCGCGCTCGACCCGGCCGGAGTGCTGGCCCCGGGGAATCTCGGCCTGGGGCATCCCGGGTCCGGCACTGGTTCGGCCGACTGAGCGTGGCCGTGCGCCGCGGCGTGCTCAGTCCTCGAGATATTCGTCCAGCCGTTCGCGCAGCTCGCGCTTGTTGAACTTGCCGACGCCGGTCTTGGGAATCGCGTCGACATAGACGAAGCGATCCGGCACCCACCAGCGGGCGAAGCCGGCCTGGTCGAGATACTGGCGCAGGGCCGCGTCGTCCGGCGGGCTGTCCGCGCGCGAGGTGAGGAACGCGACCGGTCGCTCCAGCCACTTCTCGTGCGGCATGCCGATCACCGTGGCCTCGACGATGTCGGGATGCGCCATCAGCGCGTTCTCGAGGTCGACCGAGGAGATCCATTCGCCGCCGCTCTTGATCAGGTCCTTGGCGCGGTCGACCAGGCGCATCACGCCGTCGCCGTCGACCGCGGCGATGTCGCCGCTCTTCCACCAGCCGTCGACGAAGCCTTCGGCGCTGCGGTCGTCGTCGAGGTAACTGGTCGCGATCCAGGGGCCGCGTACGAACACTTCGCCGACCGCGCTGTCGTCCCAGGGGACGGGGTTGCCGGCGTCGTCGCGCACGCTGCGCTCGACGGTCGGTGCGGGGATCCCCTGGCGGGTGCGGATGCGGATCTTCTCGTCGTCCGGCAGGTCCTGCTGGTCGCCGCGCAGGTAGGTCACCGTCGCCAGGGGCGCACATTCGGTCGAGCCCCAGGCGGTGGCGATCGGCACGCCGTGCTGCTCCAGGTAGAACTTCATCGTGCCGGCCGGCGTCGCCGAGCCGCCGAGCATCAGCGCGCGCAGCGAGGAGATGTCGTAGCGGTGTTCCTTGAGCAGGTTCATCATGTCGATGCCGACGGTAACCGCGCCGTGGGCGAAGGTCACGCGCTCGTTCTGGATTAACTCGAGATTGTCCGCCGCGTGCGGCCGCTCGCCGGGGAACACGAACTTCGCGCCGACCCACACGCCGGCGAACGGCACGCCCCAGGAATTGACATGAAACATCGGTGCGATCGGCATCAGCACGTCACGCTCCGAGATGGCGAGACAGTCGACGTGCGAGAGCATCATCGAGTGCAGCACGAGGCCGCGATGGGTGTAGACCACGCCCTTGGGGTTGCCGGTGGTCGCCGAGGTGAAACAGATCGATGCCGCGGCGTCTTCGTCGACGTCGGGGTAGCGGTAGCGCTCGTCGCCGCGCGCGAGCAGGGACTCGTAGTCGACGAGCCCTGGCAGCGGCGAGGCGGGGACCGTGTCGCCGAGGACGACATAGGTTTCGACCGTCTCGAGCAGCGGCGCGATCGCCTCCACCGTTTCCAGCAGGTCGGGTGAGAAGAACAGCGCCTTGTCGGCCGCCTTGTTGATCGTGTACGCAATGTGCTCGTCGGACAGGCGCAGGTTGGCGGTGTGCAGCACGGCGCCCGAGCAGGGGATGCCGAAATAGAGTTCCAGGTGCTGGTGGGTGTTCCAGGCCAGCGTCGCGGCCTTGTCGCCGGGCATGACACCGATGCTGGCAAGCGCCGAAGCGAGCCGCCTTACGCGGCGTGCGAAGTCGCCGTAGGTGTAGCGGAAGAGCTCGCCGGGCGCGAGGCGCGAAGCGATCTCCTTGCGCGGGAAGTATTGTTCCGGCCGCTCGATCACGCGCACCAGGTTGAGGTTGTAGGCAGCCATGCGAGGTCCTCGAATTGTCGTCGTGCCGCGGGGCCGCCGCGGCGCGCGTCACCTTAGGGAAATCGCGCCACTTTGGCCAGCCGCGCCAGCGCGCGGTACGCCGCGGCCACGGCCACGGCTTGTCTGTTCGGCGCGCTGCGATCATCATGGACGCCTCGCGGCGCGGGCCTCGCGCACGCTTTGCCCGACGATGCGATGGAGTCCCGTTTGAACGCCATTCCCAGCTCCTTGCGGGGCACGCCCCGTTTCCCCGCACTGCGCCGCGCCCGGCTCGAGACGCTGCAGGTGAACCTCGGCTACCGCTGCAACCAGGCGTGCTCGCACTGCCACGTCGACGCGGGACCCGCGCGTACCGAGGCCATGAGTCGCGAGACCGTCGAACAGGTGCTCGCCTTCGCGCGCGGCGCCGGCGTCGGCACGCTCGACGTCACCGGCGGTGCGCCCGAGCTGAACGCACACTTCCGCCACCTCGTCGCCGGCGCACGCGCCGCGGGCGTGGCCTACGACA
>JAUIFX010000035.1 GCA_030429865.1 Gammaproteobacteria bacterium
CGCTCGCTGCGGGACGTGACGGCGCTTGCCGCGACGCCGGCGCTGCGCGACGCGGTGATCGACCTCGAGCGTGCGCTCTACGGCCGCGCGACGGCGCCCTGGCACGGCGACGCGCTGTGGCATGCCTTCCAGCGCGAGCCGCGCCGCGCCGCGCGGCCGCGCGCGGCGCGCGCGCCAGGGCTGCCGCCGCTGTTCAAGTTGGGTCCGGCGCCGGACTAGCACGCGCGTCCGGGCGTCCGGGGAGCACGGCCGGCAAGGCGCCGGACGGGCAGGCCGCGGCTTTCGTGCGGCGGCGTACCCCCCGCGTCGGGGCGGGCTGAAGCGGCGCGCCGCACGGGCGAATCGTTGTGGCGCAGGTCCTTAGCCATCAAACGACAACGAGCCTGTCATGAAGACGGTATAAGGTTCTCTGCCCGCAGGAGTTTTGTTGCAGGTTCCCGATTGGACCCAGTACACTCCCGACGACCTGTCCGATTCCACCTGGCCGAAAGGCTGGTGAAAAGCGTCGCAAGGAACGCCACACAGAGGGCGCGCGTCAGGATTCGGGGCCCGGCCGCGGGCGGCGGAAGCCACCACCAGGTGCCTCTCGCCGTCACCGGCAAGCCCGGCGGTTTTTCACAAGCCTGCTGATGGACAGCCATGCGAGGGCGAACCTTGGGCAAACAACCCGCGGCGAGCGTGCTCGCCGTCGACGACAACGCGACGATTCGCAAGGCCATCTCGATGCGCCTTGGCGCGAAAGGATTCGCCGTCGTCACCGCCGCCGGCGGCGCCGAGGCGCTGGAGCGTCTCGGCCAGCAACGCTTCGACCTGGTCATTCTCGATCTCTGGATGCCGGACATCGGCGGCGACGAAGTGCTGCGCCAGGTACGCCAGCGCTTCTCGTCCACGCAGCTGCCGGTGATCATGCTCGCCGCGAGCAACGACAAGGCCGACATCAACCGCAGTCTCGAACTCGGCGCCAACGACTACATCATCAAGCCGGGCGACCTGCCGATCCTCATCGCGCGCATCCGCACGCAGCTCGCGCTCAAGGACACCGTGGCGCGGCTGCGCGAACACAGCGCACTGATGCGCGACATGCTCGCCTGTTCCCCGGGCACGCCGCCCGTCGTCCGCGGCGCTGCCGCGAGCGCCGCCACCGAGGCCCTGCTGGCGCGCGTCGATCGCGGCAGCAGCGTGCCCTTCGACGTGCTCCACGACAACACGCCGATGACCTGCTTCACCCTCACCGAGGACGGGCTGGTGGTGTACGCGAACCGTTTCGGCGCCCGCTTCCTCGGCTTCCGCACGGCCGAACTGGTCGACCGCCCGATGCTCGATCTCTACGTGCGCGAAGACAGCGCGCTCGCGCAGGAGAACCTGGGCGCCGCCGTCGACAGTCCCGGCCGGGTCTATCGCTGGGACATCCGCCACATCAAGAAAGACGGCGACGTGGTGTGGATGCGCAACACCGCGCGCGCGGTGCGCCACGGTAACGGCATCCTCGTGCTGCTCACCTGCGAGGACATCGACGATACCTACAAGCTGAGCGAGCTGCTGACCTTCCAGGCCCAGCACGACGACCTGACCCGCCTCGCCAACCGCAAGTCGCTCGAGGTGCGCCTCGCGCAGGTCGTCGACAGCGCACGCAGCGAGCACACCGAGCACGCCCTCGCCGTGCTCGACATCGACCAGTTCAAGCTCGTCAACGACACCTGCGGCCACGACGCCGGCGACGAACTGCTGCGCCAGATCGCGACCCTGCTCAAGGCCAGCGTACGCAAGCGCGACACGCTCGCGCGCATCGGCGGCGACAAGTTCGCCATCCTCATCGAGGATTGCCGCGCAGCGCCCGCCGCGGACGCCGTGGAGCAGGTCCGCAGCGCCATCGAGAACGCGCGCTTCGAGGTCCAGGGCCAGCCGTTCCGCATCTCCGCGAGCGTCGGCGTCGTCCCCATCAACCTGCTCTCCGAGAGCGCGACGACCGTGCTCAGCATGGCCGACACGGCCTGCTACGCCGCCAAGGATTCCGGCCGCAACCGCATCCATACCTTCGAACCCGACAGCGCCCCGCTGGCCATGCGCCACGGCGAAATGCGCTGGGCGACGCGCCTTAACCGCGCCCTGCACGAAGACCGCTTCGAACTCTTCTGCCAGCCCATCGAGCCGCTCGACGGCGGCAACGGGCGCACGCATTACGAAATCCTCGTGCGCATGCGCGGCGAGGATGGCGAGATCATCCTGCCCGGCGCGTTCCTGCCGGCGGCCGAACGCTACGGGCTCGCCGACAAGCTCGACCGCTGGGTCATCGGCACCCTGTTCGACTGGCTCGAAGCGCGCCCGCGCGACATCGCCGCCATGGGGATGGTCTCGATCAACCTCTCCGGGCAGTCGATCGGCAAGGACGGCATCCTCGAACTCATCCTCGAGCGCCTGGCCGGCGCGCTGGTGCCGCCCGAGCGGATCTGCTTCGAGATCACCGAGACGACCGCCGTTGCTGACCTCGTCCAGGCGACCCGCTTCATTCATCGCCTCAAGGATCGCGGTTGCCGCTTCGCCCTCGACGACTTCGGCAGCGGCTTCTCCTCGCTGTCCTACCTCAAGCAGCTGCCCGTCGACTTCCTCAAGATCGACGGCGCGTTCGTGCGCGACATGGTCAGCGACTCCATCGATCTCGCGATGGTGCGCTCGATCAACGAAATCGGCCACGTCATGGGCAAGCGGACCATTGCCGAGTTCGTCGAGAACCAGGCAACGCTGGACCTGCTGCGCAGCATCGGCGTCGACTTCGTGCAGGGCTACCACGTCGGCCACCCGGCGCCGCTCGCGGGGCGCGACGGCGACTGAGGGCGCCACGGGTGGCGCTGGCCGCGCGGGCCGGAATTGAGCGCGCCGGCGCGAGATTGTCGAACGGAAGCGCAGCCACCAGACCCTGGCGGACCCTGGCAGACCGTGGTGTCTGACACTTTTGCTCAAATTTTGAGCAAAAGTGTCAGACACCGTCGGCGCATCGACCACCCACCGCCGACTGGCCGCGGCGGCGCGGGACGGGAGACTTCGGCCGCACGATCGGCTAAGTTTCGCCCTGCACCTGCAATCCTGAGGGGATGAGAAATGAGTCTTTACGGCGACAGCCACCGGGCCCTCCACGAGAAGTTCGACACCGCGCGCATGGCCGCGCTGCTGGAGTCCCTCGACCGCGAGGAAGTCGAAGAACAGGACAAAGCCTTCATCGAGTCGCGCGACATGTTCTGGCTCGCCACGGTCGATCGCCAGGGCCGCCCGCAGTGCCAGTACAAGGGCGGAGCGCCGGGCTTCGTGCGCGTCGTCGATCCGAAGACCCTCGCGTTTCCGAGCTACGACGGCAACGGACGCTACCACTCGATGGGCAACATCGGCGAAACCGCGCAGATCGGCATGCTGTTCCTCGATTTCGAAACGCCCATGCGCCTGCGCCTGCAGGGCGAGGCCACGGTCAGCGCCGACGACCCGCTGATCGGCGAGTTTCCGGGCGCCGAACTCGTCGTGCGCGTCAACGTCACCCACGTCATCACCAACTGCCCGCGCTACATCCATCGCATGAAGCGCATCGGGCAATCCGAGGCCGTGCCCGAGGCCAGCGGCAAGGCACCGTTCGCGGAATGGAAGCGCATCGACGCAGTCCAGGAAGCCCTGCCCGCCAAGGACCAGGGACGCG
Source organism: Gammaproteobacteria bacterium (assembly GCA_030429865.1). Lineage (GTDB taxonomy): Bacteria > Pseudomonadota > Gammaproteobacteria > JACKNG01. Next base: position 3,680 of record JAUIFX010000035.1, read on the forward strand.
CGGACGAGGTCGGCGGCCTGATCACGATGGAGGAATGGGCCGAGAACGTCGTCAAGGGCAAGGGCTGAGGACCACCATGGGCGACCCGGCGCCTCGCACGTGCGCGGCCGGGTCGCCTGACGCGGAGCGCGTGAGACTGTCAGGCCATGCCGGGGCCGCATCGGCGCTGGCGCGGCGGCACCAGGCAATATGACCTATCGACTCGGATTCCTGCTCTGCGACCACGCCTTCGAGGCCCTCGAACCGCGCTACGGCGACTACCCGGAAATGTTCGCAGATGCGTTCTCGGCGGTATCCGACACCATCAACTGGCAGGTCTATGACGTCACCAAGGGCGAGCTGCCGGCCGCGGTCAGTGCCTGCGATGGCTACCTGATCTCGGGCTCCCGCCACGGCGCAGGCGACGCGCTGGCGTGGATCCCTCCGCTAAAGGCCTTCGTGCAACAGGTCGTCGCCGCCGACAAGCCGCTGGCCGGCCTGTGTTTTGGCCACCAGATCATCGGTGCGGCACTCGGCGGCCTCGTGCGGCGCGCACCGGCGGGTTGGGGCATCGGCGTGCAGACGTACGAGGTGCTGGAGACCTCACCGTGGATGATGCCCCAGCTCACCGCGTTCAAGGTGCCCGTCTGTCACCAGGACCAATTGCTGACATTACCTGCCGGCGCCAGGCGCCTGGCCAGCAGCGCGCACTGTCCCAATTTCGTGGTCCGCTTCGCGCCGCATGCCCTGGGTATCCAGGGACACCCCGAGTTCCCTGCAGCCTTCGTTGCCGAACTGATCGACACGTTCGAGGACGAACTCCCGCCCGGGCTGCCGTCGCGCGCACGGGCATCGCTCGGCGAAGCGCACCACGGGCTTGCCCTGCGCCACTGGATCGCCCGCTTTCTCGGTATCGCAACGCGCGACGTCCCCATGTCGTGAACCGGCTGCCGGGCGCGGCGAAACCGCACCGCGCCCGGCAGCTCCGGCTCAGATGCTCCGCTTCGGTGGCGACTCGCCGCGCGTCCGGCGCAGCCGCGTGGCCGCGCGCTGCGCGGCGGCCGGCGAATCGAACGCCAGTTCCTCGAACAGCCGCAGGGGCCGCCCTCGATCAGCACTCAGCTGGGCCACGCACCAGCGCTTGCCGGGCTCGGTGCAGATCACCACGTAGGCGCCCGGGATGGGTCCGAAGCGCCGGCTGTTGAGCGTGAACAGGCATTCCGCGAGCTGGTTCATGCGATCCGCATCGAGACCATCGAGCAGCGCGTGCTCGAGGCCGCTCGGTTCCTCGCCGAGCGACGGCATCACGTGTTTCCCGGCCGGCGGACGCCGCGGACGGTGGGCGGGGGACAGCTTGTCGGGACCGGACCTGCTCATGGCAGCGGGCCGTTCTTGAGAAAGCCCGTCAGCACGTTCTTCATCAGGCGCGAGACGTTGTTGCGGTAGTTGTTGTGCGACAGCGAACCGCACCACGCGAGCGACCCGGGTGCGAAGACCGCGCCGTCGTTGGGCGTCTTGTAGTAGATCATGTCCGCGCGAATCATCGGGTTTTCGTCGCCGCCGCCGTAGTAACCGCGCACGGTGAAATGGATCTCCTCGTTGACTTGCATCATGAGGTCGGTGTGCCCTTCCGATCTTGCCAGCAGGTAGGCGTTGTGAGGCGTGCCGAACTCCAGGTCATAGCGGTCGATTTCGAGACCGGCGGCGCCGCCGCCGACGAGCCCGAAGTCGCCGATGATTTCGTCCTCGCCGATGCCTTTGAACATCCAGCTACATTCCGGGCGATGACTGTCACTCGCCCGCCGGTAGTAGCTCGACACGTCGAATCCGTAACCGGTGAACGTCAGGCCGCATACCTTGCTCGGAATACGCCCGCGAGCTCGCCACATGCCTCCGAACTTGCCGTCGAACGCATTGTTGTATTCGCCCGGATTGGCGGTCCAGGCACGCGTGCCGGCTTCGCCCTTGCGTACCTCGATGATGTTGCCGTTGTCCGGGTGGTACTGGCTGCACCAGTAGAAGCCGTTTGCCCCGAGATACAGCCAACGTCCACCGTTGGCCTGGTAGGCCTCGTAGGCGTCCAGCATGCGTTCCGAGGAATACTCGGGGTGACTCCCGGTCAGCACGACCCGGTAGCGCGACAACAGCTCGGGACCTTCGCGATCGAGGTCTTCGTCGGTGTGCACGTCGAAGTCGAAACCCATCTCCTCCAGCCAGTCGGTGAGATGCAGATCGGCATTGAACTGCCACAGGGACGGCGACAGCCAGTGGCGGTATTTCGGCCGCATATTGAGGATCGGGCGCAGGCGCGAGCTGTAGCACACGCCGCTGCCGTCAGAGTGACAGGAATAAGTCGACAGGCCGTATTCGCGGTGCTCGTTCAGGTAGAGGTCGGAGGCGTTCATGATCGGCACGCGGCCCGCCAACAACTGGGCGACGACGGAGTTCGTGCCGAGATTGTCGTTGGAATACGCCATGTAGCTGTTCGTCGGGACAATGAATGCGATCTTGGCAGTCGCCTTGCCGCGCGGCGGGCGCACGAAGAACGGCACGTAGTCTTCGGTGTCGGGCGAACTCTTGCCGTTGATACGCAGACGCGCGGCGTACACGCCGCTCTTCATGCCCGAGGGGATGGTGAACTCGAAATCCATGTCCCAACGGGCATCGTCGATGTCGTCGTCGTGAAAATGGATCGCGCCGTATTGCTCGGGCGCATGCACGTAATTGATGTCGTCACCGGTCCAGTTGTAGCCCGTCATGCCGCGGACCGGCAGGTTGATGACGAAGCCGTGCAGCCGGTTCGGCGAGGTATCGACAATCTGGCACGAGGCGATGTTGGTGCCGATGTTGGCGTGGAAGTCCCAGGCCCCGATGACTGCGGAGCGCAGTTCCCCCGCGCAGCCCTCGATGCCGCGCGCGAGGGCGTCGATCTCGGCCTTGCTGAGTGCCCGGCCCGCAACCCTGGGCCGATCGATTTTGCCGTTGTAGCACCAGTCCTGCTCGGGCAGCGAAACAGGCTCGACGGCTTCGCGGTAATGTCCGCCCTGAATGCTGCGGCCGCTGTCGACCTGCGCCGTTGCCGCGGCAATCAGCAGTGGTGCGCGATTGGGTGCGGGCGGGTGCTTGCATTTTGCCTCGACCCGCGCCGCCGTGTCCGCCGCGGGATGCAGCATCGCCATGCCGAGCCCGCCGTTGGTCGAGGTGACGATCGGTTCCTGGTAGAGCGTGACGTTCCCAGTCGCCGCGTCGTAGGAAGCAGCGACCAGGTACCAGACCTTGCGCAACAACGGCTTGCCGCTGGAGACGCGGAACACCTTGCCGCGGCCTGCGCCGATCGAGAGCATCAGGCAACCGGACTCATCGATGAACAGACCATAGCCCTTCTGCTGGCGGATGCTCCACTTCGTCACGATGCCCTGCATGCCTTTGTCGTGACAGTAACCGTGTGGGCCCGGCCCCGGCGTGGTCGGAAAGATGAATGCCTGCACCGTAAAGCTCTCGGCATGCAAGCGCGCGTCGTCCGGCACGAGGCCGTAGGAGCCGCCGTGTATTTTCTGCGGCCGGCCTGCGTAACGCTTGTTGCACGGAGCTGACAGCTCCTCTTCCTTGAAGCCGGGTCCGTCGGGATTGGTGTCGCCGTGGATCAGGCGCACCAGCTGCATCTCGTAACGCTCGCCTTTCTCCGAGTTGACATAGAACCCCACGGTGTCGCCGGGGCACGCTGAATAGCGATCGCTGTAACCTGTGATACGAAGCATGATCTGTTCTCGTCCTGAAGTTCGAAATCGTCGGGGATATGACCGTGTCGCTACGCCGTTCAGGCGTAGTGCGCGAGCAGGTCGTCGATGCGACGGAGGAAGATGGCGTGCTCGCAGGCATCTTCGCTCGGATAGGAATCCTTGAGCATTTTGACCGGCTTGCCACGCACGCCCGAGCACACGCCGATGCGATAGTCGACGTGCGGCTCGACGCAGATCCGCACGTACTTCCCTGCCATTGGCGCGCGTCGCAGCTTGTCGATGACGCGGGCGAGATCATCGCTGTGTTGGATCCCTGCCCGACCGGCTTTCCCGGGACGCCCGATCGGGTTGTCTCGGTGCTCTTCGATGAGCCGGGCACGCCGCTCCGGATCGGTCAGCAGTGGTAGCACGTGTGTTCGCGTGATGAAGTCGTCGGTGGCCGCGTAGGCCTCATCGGTCTGGACGCCGGTCGGTCGGGATTTCATGGGCTTCTCCTGCGTTTGCCATGGATCGCGTGTTTTAGCTATAGCACAACTTTTCATATGGGGAAATTTTGTTTACTCTCAGGAACACCATGATGTCGCCCGCCTCCCCAGAATTCGTCGATTTCTCCGCCAACGGCGTGAGGTTCGTCCACGCCGGCCTGTTCGACCTAGACGGCGTCTTCCGTGAGAAGCGACTGCCGGCCGATCTCGCCACCCGTTACCTCGCCGAGGGCTGGTCGTTCATCGACGCGCTGCCCTACTGGGGCCCCGCGGACGATTTGCGCGGCGATCGCGCGTGGCGCAGCGAAACCTGCGCGCTGGACCAGCACAGCGTGCGCCCGTACCCGTTCGAGGCCGATGCCTCGCTCGTCATTGCCGATTACACCGGGCCGAGTCGCACGCTCTCGCCGCGCGCCATCCTCGCCACCCAGATCGAACGGGCCGCCGACATGGGGCTCATCGCGGTGGGCGCGAGCGAGTTCGAGTTCATTGTCCTGGCAGAGTCCGCCGCCAGTGTCGTTCGCAAGCGGCACGAGGGACTCGAAACATACGGCCAGGAAAACCGCTGCTGGTCGGGCTACTTTCCGGCAACCGCCGCGGAGTTGCTGGCCGAGTACGATGCCATGCTCGCGGCCGGCGGTATTCCGTTACATCACTGGTGCAGCGAGCTCGGCCCGGGGTGCCTGGAAGCAGCGTTACCTCCGCGGCCGCTGCTGCGCGCCGCCGACGATGCGGCCCTGTTCAAGCTCTTTACCAAAGCGTTCTTCACGCAACGCGAGCTGACCGCGTCGTTCATGGCCCAGCTGACGGACGCCCACCCGGGACTTGGCGGCCATCCCATCGTATCGCTGACGGACCTCGCTGGCGTCCCGCTGCTGGCGGACCCGGAGCGAGCGACGGGGCTCTCGCCCACCGGCGAGGCGTTCGTGGCCGGTCTGCTGCACGGCATGCCCGACCTGATGGCGATGTTCGCCGGAACGGTCAATGCCTATCGCCGCTACGCGCCGGGCAACTGGGCGCCGCGGACGGCGACCTGGGGTCGTGACAACTACACCTGCGGTGTGCGCGTCGTGACGACGCCCGCGGCCGAGGCACGCATCGAGTTCCGTCTGCCCGGCGCTGACATGAATCCGCATCTGGCGTTCGCCATGTTTCTTGGCGCCGGACTCCACGGCGTCGAGACCGGGCTGGCGTTGCCGCCCGAGACCCACGACATCGGCCGCACCCTGGTGCACGAGGCCATCGGGCCGCTGCCACGCACGCTGCTCGAAGCGGCGGAACGCTTTGCTGCCAGCAGCCTTTCGCGACGCTTGTTCGGTGACGCGTTCGTCGACCATTACGCAGCCAGCCGCATCGCCGAAGACGAAGCGATGCGTCGCCATGTCGCCGCATTCGAGCGCGAGCGCTACCTGTTCCATGTCTGAATGTCCGTGCCCCATGGTGTCGATCGACACCTGTTGATGCATCGGGCATCACAACCTCAGCAGCCAAGGAGACTCGCATGACGCCGCTTGAAGCCTACAGTCTGGATCCGGAGCGCCTGGAGGGGGTGCGCGCGGTGCGTGCCGTCATCGACCGCCTGGGCATCGAGTACATCTACTACCAGTTCGTCTCGGTCACGGGCCGTATCGTTGGCAAAGGCGCACCGGCCGACCATTGGGAGAACCTCGCGGCACGCGGCTTCCAGCTCGTCTATGGTTCCACCGCCAACCTGTATACCAGCCGCGCCGGCCGCTACCTCGGCTACGGTCCAGAGGCATCCGAATTGGTCGGCATCGCCGATCCCGAGACATTCGTGCAACTCCCCTGGGAACCGCGCGTGGCGCGCGTATTCTGTACGCTTTTCCGCAATCGTGAGGAAGCGATCGATCCGGGCGGCTTCCTCAGCGCGGACTGCCGCGGCAATCTCAAGCGTGCTCACGCGGATTTCAAGGCCAAACACGGCCTCGAGCTGCGCCTCGGCACCGAGCCCGAGATGATGTGGCTGCGCAAGGGCGACGACGGCCGGCCGGATGGCGGCCTCACCAAACCCAACTGCTATCACATCGACCAGTTCGAGGAGCTGCGCCCGATTACACTCAAGGTCACGGAGTATTGCCGGCGCATGGGACTCGACGCGATCCAGGGCGATCACGAGGACGCGCCGGGCCAGCTCGAACTCAACTGGACTTACGACAACGTCGAACGCACTGCGGACCGCCTCACCACCTACCGCCAGATCTGCGCCCAGGTGGCACGCGAATTCGGCGTCATTGCGTGCTTCATGTCCAAGCCCTTCATGCACGTCTCGGCCAACGGGTGTCATCACAACTTCTCGCTGTGGGAAGGTGGCGACGACGAGGTCAAGCAATTCAGCGGCCTCGAACATGCCGGCATGCCAGGGGTATTCAGCTACGTCACCGGCGGCACCAATCGCTTCCTGCCCGATGGCAACGATCCGCGCATGCCGGCGGACACCGGGCGCTTCGCCGCCGGCGGTATCGTGCGGCACCTGTCAGCCCTGACCGCGCTCGGTGCCTCGACGGTCAACTCCTACCGGCGCCTGCTTGATCTCGGTTACTGGGCACCGGTGTACAACAATTGGGGATACCAGAACCGCACCTGCGCGCTGCGCGTGTCTGCACCGGGGCGTTTCGAGTACCGATCGGTGGACTCGATGGTCAACCCCTACCTGCTCAACGCCGGTCTGCTGGCGGCGATGGACGAAGGGCTCAGCGAACAGGTCGATCCCGGGCCGCTCGAACAGCGCAACATCTACGAGATGGAACTGGCCGGCGAGAAAGTGCACAAACTGCCGACGAACCTCGGGGCCGCGCTCGACGCGATCACCGCCGATGACTGCATTCGCAACGCGCTGCCGGGAGAAATGTGGGACGTATTCATCGACTACAAGCGTGACGAGTGGGATCGCTTCCTCGCGACCGTGACCCAGTGGGACGTGGATACGTATATCGATTGCCTGCCGTGAACCCGACCTGACGGAGGAGCACGAGACCATGTTCGAACTCGACATCAGCGACGCCCAGGTGGAGCGCTTCCACGCCGATGGGTTCATCATCGTCGATCGCATCATCAGCGATGAGCAGGTCGCCCTTCTGCGTGAGCGGTTCGAGCACCTGTTTCGCGGTGAATGGGAAACGGGCCTGACGCCCGACGAGGTCAATTGGCGGGCCGGACGTGATCGCGAGGACGTGACGCGCCAAATCTGTAACGGCTGGAAGGCGGACCGCTTTGTCGCGAGTGTCGTCCTGCAGGGCGAGATCGGGCGCGCCTGCGCGCGCCTGGGCGGCTGGCCCGGCACGCGCATCAGCCAGGACAATATCCTGTGGAAACCACCTGGCGGCAAGGCCCTGGGGTTCCACCAGGATTCGGCCTACGAGCAGTGGACGACGATTCCCGATTGGGTGAGCTGCTGGATAGCCCTCGACGACACGACCGAGTCAGGCGGGACGGTCGAGTACGTACGCGGCTCCAACCACTGGGGTGAATCCGACATGATCGAACAATTCCATGCGCCGGAGGACCCTGCCACCGATCTGCGCAAGGCAGCCGATCGTGCCGGAGTCAGCGACATCGAACGCGTCCCGGTCGTGGTCAAAGCCGGTGGCGGCGCGTTCCACAGTGGGTGGACATGGCACGGTTCGGACGTCAACCGCAGCAGCCGGCCACGACGCTCCATCGTCGCCCACTGCATGTCGTCCGAGACCCGCTTCCATCCCGACTATGTCGGCTATATCTACAGCCGCTACAAACGATTCGGCAGCGACGAAATGGATGAGAGCTTCTTCCCCGTGCTGTGGCACGAGAATGGTCATCGCTCACCGTTTCTCGACGCTTACATGGCACGGCGCATCCCCTGGGGGGGCCAGGTACCCCAATGACGCGCGCCGCGCGCGAGCCTTTCGAGTGCGCTGCTCGCGACGGTACGACGGTGACGCACAGGGCCATCCTCGCCTCCGCGCCCGCGTGTCTGGCACTCTTGTCCGCGCGGCCAGGCCCCAGGAGTCCTCGGCATCGACGCGAACCCACGTCGTCACGCCCGGAGTCTGACACTTTGGGTCAAGAGTGTCAGACGCCGTCCACGCGGAGGAAAGCCGCTGTCACCCCGATAGCGCCACAGCCGAACGCTCAGCCTTGCCTCGGCAGGTCGGCCGGGACGTCGATGTCCTGGTGGATGCCGCGATCATCGACAGCCACGCGGACCACCTCGTCGGCGTGCGCCGCGAGCACTGCGCGGGCGCCGCGGTCGCCGGCGAGATTCGCGAGTTCCGCGCCGAAGCGCGAGGCGAAGCCGACCGGGTGACCGTCGCGCGCGTCGTGCGTGGGCACGACGATCGCGGCGCCGTCGCGCAGCATCGCCACGAGCCGTGCGAGCGTGGACGGCGCGACGAAGGGCATGTCGCCGAGCATCACGAGCGAGGCGTCGGCGCCGCTGGCACTCACGGCGCCGCAGGCGAGGCTGTGACCCATGCCGTGCACCGCCTCGGGACAGCGCTGCGTCACGATGCCTTCGGCCGCGAGCAGCGATTCGACTGCACCGCCCTCCCCCGGCACGACAGCGAGCACGTCGTCGACCGCGGCGGCGAGGCGGCGCGCGCTCGCGACGACGACCGGCGTGCCGTCGCCCAGCGCCGCGACGAGCTTGTTCGACCCGAAGCGGCGCGCGTGGCCAGCGGCGAGCAGGATACCGGTGACGCGCATCAGGTGCGGCCGGGGACCACGCCCGGGGGATCACCCGGCGTCGGCGAGCGGCGCGTGGCCATGTCAGCCGTCCGCGACGCGCCGCGTGGTGATCGCGACACCGTTGCGCGCGGCGGTGATGTCGGTCAGCACGGCGAGCGCGATCTCCTGCGGGCGGCGCGAGTTGAGATCGATGCCGACGGGGCCGTGAATGCGCGCGATGTCGGCCTCCGGCACGGCGAAATGCTCGCGCAGACGCTCGGCGCGCCTGGCGGTGGTGCGCCGCGAGCCGAGCGCGCCCAGGTAGAACACGGGCGTCGACAAGGCTTCGATCACGGCGAGGTCGTCGACCTTGGGATCGTGGGTCAGGGCCACCACCGCGGTGCGTTCGTCGCAGGCGGCTGCCTGGATGAAATCGTCCGGGTAGCCGGGAGCGACGGCAAGCCCGGCAACGTCCCAGGCGGCCTGGTAGTCCGGACGCGGGTCGCACACCTCGACCGCGTAGTCGAGCAGCATCGCGAAGCGGCAGACCCATTGCGCGAGTTCGCCGGCGCCGATCACGAGCAGCCGCCAGGCCGGCTCGTAGACGACGTCGAGTTGCATGCCTTCCAGGCGCGTGCGCGCGCCGCGCGCCGCCTCCGTCCAGCTCACCGCGCCGTTGGCGAGGTCAAGATGACGCACGATGCTGCGCCCCGACTTGAGCGCAGCGACCAGGCCGTCGAGATCGGGCAGCGCATCGAGCGGTTCGAGCGTGAGCAGCAGGCGTCCGCCGCAGGGCAGGGAGCGCGTGGTGTCCGAAGCGTATTCGAGGGTCTGGAAGGCGGTGGGGAAATCGTCAGCGACCTTCGCAATCAGCTCTTCCTCGATGCAGCCGCCCGAGACCGAGCCGAGGAAACGGCCGCTCTCGGCGAGCACCATCACCGTGCCCGGCGGGCGCGGCGACGAGCCCCAGGTGTGCGCAACCGTCGCCAGCACCACGCGTTCACCTTCGCGTGCCCAGGCGTGCCCCTGTTCGATGATGGCGACTTCGTTACGCAGCAGCGAAAGCGGCTCCATGGTGCGCGGGGCTCCGTCGGCCCGGGTCGTGAACGATGGCGGGCACTATAGCGGACCGCGCCCGTGCTGCCATCCGCGACGCATGCGCGGCTTCACGGCCACGCGTGCCGCGCCGGACTTTCACCGGCGCGCGCGAGCGCCGATACTAGAACCGCTCCCGTTCCAGGATTGCCTCGCATCGTTCCCATCACAGCACCCATGTGCCTACCCTGCCCGTGAAACCCGACGCCAACGCGCCCCCCGGTCCAGCGCCCGCCGATCCGCGGCCGGTGCTCAGCGTGCGTGGGCTCAGCGCCGGCTACGGCGGACGGCAGGTCCTCGAGAACGTCGATTTCGATGTCCACGAGAACGAGATCTTCGCCATCATGGGCGCGAGTGGTTCGGGCAAGACCACGCTGCTGCGGCAGATGCTCGGCCTCAGCCGGCCCTTGGCGGGCGAGATCGAACTGCTCGGCGAGCGCGTGCACCCGGACGAGCGCGAGGCGCTGTTCCGCCTGCGCCGGCAGATCGGCGTCGCCTTCCAGCACGGCGCGCTGATCAACTCCATGAGCGTGATCGAGAACATCGAGCTGCCGCTGCGCCAGCACACCCGCCTCGACCGCGCGACCATCCGCATCATGAGCCGCATGAAGCTCGAGATGATGAACCTGCTCGGCGCGGAGGACTACATGCCGGCCGAACTCTCGGGCGGCATGCTCAAGCGCGCCGGGCTGGCACGCGCGGTGATCATGGACCCGCGCGTGTTGTTCTTCGACGAACCCTCCGCCGGACTCGACCCGGCCACCGCCGACGAACTCGACAACCTCATCCTCGGCCTGCGCGATGCGCACAACATGACCATCGTCATCGTCACCCACGCGCTCGAGAGCGCCGCGCGCATCGCCGACCGCATCATGATCGTCGGTGACGGCGGCGTGCGCGCGATCGGCACGCTCGACAGCCTGCGCGCGAGCGACGACGAGTCCATCCGCTCACTGCTCGAACGCCGTACGCGGCGCCGCGAGCTCGACGGCGAGGCGTACATCGAGCGCCTCACGGCCGACATCGATGCGTGACCGGAGCATGAGCGGGGGGCCGCTGTCGACGCCGGTCGCGGGCCTGGGACGCTTCGGGCTGTACCTCGCCCTGCTCGCGCCGCACCTGCTGCGGCCCTGGCGACAGCCGGGTGCGGTGCTGCGCCAGCTGCACTTCATCGGTGCGCGCTCGGTCACCGTCATCGCCGTGGCCGGCGGCTTTGTCGGCATGGTTGTCGCGCTGCAGTTCCACGACACCCTGGTCCGCTTCGGCGCCGTCGGCATGCTCGGCGCCGCGGTCGGCCTCAGCCTGATCCGCGAACTCGCGCCGGTGCTGACCGCGCTCATCGTGATCGGCCGGGTCGGCTCGGCGATGTGCGCCGAGATGGGCATCATGCGTAGCGACAACCAGGTCGACGCGCTCGAATGCATGGCGATCGATCCCTACGGCTACCTGCTCGCGCCGCGTTTCATCGCCACGCTGATCGCCGTGCCGCTGCTGACCGCGCTGTTCAACGTCGTCGGCATCGGCGGCGGCTGGTTCGTCGGCGTGGTCATGTTCGACATCAGCGGCGGCGCCTATTTCGGCGCCATGGCCGACAGCGTGCTCGGGCGCGACGTTGCCATGGACCTCGTCAAGGCGCTGGTCTTCGCCCTCGTGATCGTCTGGATCTGTACCGGCAAGGGCTTTCTGATGCACCTTGCCGCGCGCCCGGCCTTCGGCGCCGAAGGCGTCAGCCGCACGACCACCGAGGCCGTGGTGGCGGCCTCGATCACGGTGCTATTTGCCGACTACATCATCAGCGCCCTGATGCTGCGACAACCCGGAGGAAAGTCGCCTTGGGAAATTTCAGGACCGAACTCGGCGTCGGCTTGTTCATGCTCGCGGGTCTCGCCTGCCTGTTCTACCTCGCCGTGAGCCTCGGCGACTTCCAGCCGTTCGGCTCGGCACGCTACCCGCTCGAAGCCCGCTTCGTGTCGTCCTCGGGACTCAAGCCGGGCGCCTTCGTCGAGGTCGGCGGCGTGCGCGTGGGCCGCGTCACGGCCATCGAGCTCGATCCCGAGACCTACGAGTCACGCGTGCACCTCGAACTCGATCCCGAGGTGCGGTTACAGGAGGACGCCATCGCCTCGATCCGCACCGAGGGCATCATCGGCGACAAGTTCATCAAGATCACGCCGGGCGGCGCGGACACGATCCTCGCCCCGGGCGACGTCATGTTCGAAACCGAATCCTCGATCAGTCTCGAAGAGCTGATCAGCAAGTACATCTTCGAAAGCGATAACTGAAACCGCTCCCCCGCCACCCCGCCGACGGCGCGGGGGGAGCAGCATTCGAACAAACGAGCCCGAGCAAAAGTGTCTGACACTTTTGCTTAATTTTTGGCCACCTCGGAACGCGGGGCGGGGCACGAAGCGTCGGCGCGGGCGTCCGCGGGTGTCTGACACTTTTGGTTAAATTTTGCGCAAACGCGCCCGACCCCACGGGTGTTGGCGTGCGAGGCCAGGCCGGGGCCGCTACACTGCCCGGCGGCATGGGGCCGAACGGATGCCGGCCGGCCGCTCTTTCCCGCGCAGGAGTACGCTCGATGACCCGCCACGCGACCGCCCCTGGTGCCGCTGCCGCCGCGTTGATCGTGTCGTTGCTCGTCATGGCAGCGCCGGTGCCGGCCGCGGACGCTGGCGGGGTGGCGCCGCCAGGCGCCGTCGTGCGCGAGACGGTCGACGCGGTCGTCGCGGTGCTCGCCGATGCATCGCTCAACGCCGCCACCAAGCGCCGCCAGGTGCGCAAGATCATCGGCGCGCATTTCGACTATGCCGCGATGTCGAACCGGGTCCTGGCGACCAACTGGAGCAAGGCCAGCGACGTCCAGCGGCGGCGCTTCACTGCCCTGTTCCGCGACCTGCTCTCGCACACCTACTGGCGGAAGATCTCGGGCTACTCGAACGAGACGGTCGAGTACACCGGCGAACAGCTGCGCGGCGACAAGCTCGCGACCGTCAGGACCCTGATCCTGACCGAGACCGCCGACATCCCGGTCGACTACAAGCTCTACCGCCGCGACGACCGCTGGATGGCCTACGACGTCGTCATCGAGCAGGTCAGCCTGGTGCGCAACTACCGCGCGCGCTTCCACGAGACCGTACACCGCTCGGGGCTCGACGGCCTGCTCGGCGAGCTCGAGGTGCAGGTCGCCGAAGCCTCTGTCGCCGGGACGCCCTGAAGCGCCCGCGCGGCCGGATAGGCGGGCGGAAATCGCGGCCTGGCCCGGCAAAGCGGGTCGCGCCTCAAGCTGCGGCCATCAGCGGGCGATAAGGTGTGACGTGTATACTTCGGGCACGGCGCGACCGTGCCGGGCTGGCCAGGCCCCGGGATCAGTAATGCGGAAATCACAATGAGCGTGGAGAAGACGAACGCCGGCGACGCGGCGTCGGGTACCGCCTGGGAGCACGGGTCGGACGAGCGGTTCACCGAGTATTACGCGCAGGCAAGCCTGAGCGAGGCCACGCGCGAGCGCTTCACCGCGCTCGCCGAGAAGATCCTGCGGATGCTTCCGGAAGACGTGGCCGAGCGCAAGCTCGAAGTCGCCGACATCGGCTGCGGCCCCGGTGCGCAGGCCGCGGTCTGGGCGCAGAAGGGACACGCCGTGCACGGCGTCGACATCAACGAGCCCCTGATCGAGATCGCCCGCGCCCGCGCCGCGGAACAGCAGCTCGACATCGATTACCGCATCGGCTCCGCCACCGAGTTGCCGTGGGACGACGCCTCGATGGACATCGCCCTGCTGCCCGAGTTGCTCGAGCACGTCGCCGACTGGCGGCCCTGCCTCGAGGAAGCCGTGCGCATCCTCAAGCCGGGCGGGCTGCTGTATCTCAGTACGAGCAATACGCTGTGCCCGGTACAGCAGGAATTCTCGCTGCCGCTGTACAGCTGGTACCCGGCACGCGCCAAGCGCTACTTCGAGCACCTCGCGGTGACGACGAAACCCGAACTGGTCAACCATGCGACCTACCCCGCGGTGAACTGGTTCTCGTTCTACGGTTTGCGCCGCGAACTCGCCCGGCACGGCATGCGGGTGCTCGATCGCTTCGAATTCAATGCGCGCACGAGCCCGGCCGGGCTGCGCAAGACCGTGTTCAGCACGATCGCGGCCCTGCCCCCGCTGCGCTTCCTGGGCCAGGTCGCAACGCCGTATACGCTGGTCATTGCCACCAAGTCCTGAACTTTCCCTGAGCGCCCCCAGGAACGCCTCGATGCAGTTCTCCGACAGGCCTCCGGGCCAGCGGGCCGCGGCCGGCAGCGTCGCGCTCGTGGAAGGCGCGGCGGCGCACGCACGCCTCGCCGACGCGGCCTTCGTCGACGCCTGCAACCGCTTGTACGAGCGGTGCCCGTGGCGCAGCCCCAACCAGCATCCGGCATTCGTATCCGCCTGGTACGCCTGCTACGCGGAACAGTTCGACCCGCTGCTGGTCCTGCGCGAGAGCGCCGACGGGCAGCTCACGGGCCTGTTCACGCTTGCCGTCGACAAGCGCAGCGGGCAGCTGCTGGCCGCCGGCATGCCGCAGGTCGACTACGTCGGCTGGCTATGCGACGCGGACAGCGCCGATGATTTCGCCGACGACCTCGTGCAGCTGCTCGCACGGCGCTTCGCCGGTGCATCGCTGCGCCTGCGCTACCTCGCGCGCGGCCTGCCGCGCGGATGGATGCAGCGCACGGCCGGCGTCATCAGCGAGGACTTCCTGCGCCCGGTGCTCGCGCTCGACGATCCGGAGGCATTGCGGCAGGTCCTGCGCAAGCGCAGCAACAAGAGCCGCTACAACCGGCTCAAGCGCATGGGTGAAGTCGAGGTGCTCGAACTGCGGGGCCGCGAGCAGCTCGCCCCCTGGCTCGACGACATCGCAACCTTCTGCGATCTCCGCCAGGGCGCCATCAACGACTCGATGCCGTTCCGGGAGGATGCCAACAAGCGCGAGTTCCACCTGCGCCTGGCCGAGGCCGAAGGGCTTCTGTACACGACGCTGCTGATGGTCGGCGGGCGCCCCGCCGCGGCGCTGGTGAGCCTCTGTGCGCGCGACTCCGCCGCCGTCAGCCTGTTCGGTATCTCGCCGTTCTTCTCCAGGCATTCGCCGGGAAAACTGCTCGTCTACGAAACCGGTCTGCGCCTCGCCGAAGCAGGCTTCCGCGAACTCGACCTGACCCCCGGGGGTGCGTGGAAGGAGCGATTCGCCTCCGCTTCGGACACCGTGCCGATGGTCGATATCTATTTCAGTGCGTACGGCGCCCGCGTCGCCCGGCTGCGCGGTGCGGTCTCGCGGGCCGCGGCGGCCACCGCGCGCCGCTGCGGGGTCGAACCCGATCGGCTGCGCGCGCTGGTGCATGGGCTCAGGCGCCTGAGCGCCGGCGCCGTGGCGAGACGCCTGGGCCGCCTCGGCCAGTGGCTTTCGCACACCCAGGAATCACGCATCTACCGCCTCGACACGGCCGCGCTCGAGCCGTCCGCGCCGGACCCGCTCATGCGCGTCGATGAACCTGCCGACCTCCTCGCCTTCACGCCGCGCGAGACGTGGCAGTCGTGTGCCGCTTTCCTCGGTGACGGCATCGAGCGGCTTTCGCTCGGCGAGCACCTCTACAGCCGCGTCGAGGACGGCGTGCTGGTGCATTACGGCTGGCTCGCCGATCAGCAGGCGGACTCGTTCTTTCCGGAGATTGGCGCGAACTACACGTACCCGCCGGATTCCGCCGTGCTTTATGACTTCTACACCGATCCGTCGGCGCGCGGGCGCGGCTATTACCAGCAATCCCTGCGGCAGATGATCGCCGACGCCGCGGCCAAGCCCGGCGTGGCGCACATCTACATCTCCGTCCGCGCGGAGAACGCTCCGTCGCGCCACGTCATCGAGAAAGCCGGTTTCGCCTACGAAGCGAGCCTGTTCCGCCGCACGCGTTTCGGACGCGCGACGATCGAACAGGTTCAGTCCGGCGCCGAGGCTCGCGCGTGAACGCCGCGGCCACCGCGGGACCCTGGGGCCGCGGCGAGGCCGTGCAGGCCGTCAAGCGCACCGTGCTGCACGTCGCCAGGGCGCTCGGCCTGTTCCGGCTCGCGCGCTGGATCACGCGCGACGCCACGCGCGTGCTGTGCTACCACGGCTTCAACATGGCCGACGAGGGCCGCTTCCGCCCGTCGATGTACATGCCGCCGGAGCTTTTCGCGGGACGTCTCGAGTTTCTGCGCCGGCACGGCTTTCCCGTGCTGACACTGTCCGAGGCCGAAGCCCGGACGCGCGAAGGCGTGGCCCCGCCCTGCACCACCGTCATCACGATCGACGACGGCTGGTACAGCACCTACGCCGAGGCCCTGCCGCTGCTGCGCGAGCGCGAGATGCCCGCGACCCTTTACGTCACCAGCTATTACATGGACAAGCAGACGCCGGTCTACGGCATGTGCGTGGCCTACCTGTTCTGGAAATCGCCCACGCGCAGGGTGGACCTCTCGACGCTCGGCGTGCCGGGGCTCGAGCAGGCTCACGCCGTCGATCCGGCCGACAGCGGATCCGCCGCCGCCATCGTCGACACGCTCATCGCGCACGGCGAAAACGCCTGTGACCAGGCCGGGCGCGAACGCCTCCTTGCCGCGCTCGCGCGGCTGCTCGACGTCGACCTCGACCCGGTCGTCGAGCGCCGCCTGCTCAGCCTCGTCACGCCGGCCGAACTCGCCGAGATGAGCGCCGCCGGCTGGGACGTGCAGCTGCACACCCATCGTCACCGCCTGCCGGTCGACATGGCCGGCGCCGAGCGGGAACTCGCCGACAACCGCGCGCGCCTCGAGCCGATCGCCGGCAAACCGCTCACGCATTTCTGCTATCCGAGCGGTGACTGGTTGCCGGCACACCTCGAGGTGCTGCGCGGTTGCGGTATCGAGTCGGCAACGACCTGCGACCCGGGGCTCGTCTACCGCGCCACCGAGCGCCTCGCGATGCCGCGCATCATGGATACACCGAACATGTCGGTGATCGAGTTCGAAGCCGAGATGTACGGCTTCGCCGACCTGCTGCGCCGCACCGTCGCGCTGCTCGGCCTGCGCCGCGGCCGTAACGCCTGAGCGGCCACGGCCGCACTGCGATCTCGGCACGGCCAGCGCGCTGCCCGCGCGCCCCGCTCCCGGGGAGTGCGGGATGTCGGCGCCGCGTGACGCGGCTCACTCGGGCGGCAGACCGCCGTGCTTCTCCTTGTAGTCCGCGATACGGCCTTCGAGGTCGATCAACAAGCCGTTCATGCCTTCGGCCTTGATGATGGCGTTGAACGTGTTGCGGTAGTTGTTGACCAGGCTGACACCCTCGATGATGACATCGTAGGCGAACCAGGTGCCGTCGTTGTTCTTGAGCCGGTATGTGACCGGGATGCGCGCGGCGTCGGTGAGGATCGCCGTATCGACGGTCGCACGGTCCTTGCGGATGTGCTCGCCGATGTACTCGACCGACTGGTTGGTGTAGGACTCGATCTTGGTGCGGTAGGTGTCTTCGAGGTACTGCGAGAAGAACTCGACGAATTGCCGCTTCTCCTCCGCGGTGGCTTCCTGCCAGTTCGATGCCAGCACGCTCTGCGACATGCTGCGGAAATCGAACCGGGCATCGATGATCTTGCCGATCTCCGCCCAGCGCTGCTCGCGATCGTAGGTGTCGTTCTTGAGGATGACGAGCACTTCGCCGATCGCTTCCTTGACCGCGGCCGTGGGCGTCATCTCGGCCCGCACCGCACCGCTCATCGCGATACCGCACAGGAAGGTGAGCGCGACCAACGCCGTGTTGACGTGATCGCGGATGGGGCGTGCATGGGACATGGGCGCTTGCTCCCTGTTGCTCAGGCCGTGCCGGCACTGCCGGTGGCGGTGGTCCTGCTGATGGCGAGCGCGAGATGTTCCTCGCCCACGCTGAATTGCTCACGGTGCTCGCCGGCCGGCTCTGTGCCGGCATGCAGCGTCACCGCCAGGGTTTCACTGCGGATGAAGTCGGCGTTGGCTTCGATGGCGGCGGCAAGCGCGGGCGACGCCTGGTATTCGACCACGATGCGGTCGGTGAGTTCGAGGTCGGCCGACTTGCGCAGCGACTGGATGCGGTTGACGGCTTCGCGGGCGTAGCCGGCGGCGCGCAGCTCGTCGTCGACGTGGACGTCGAGCGCGACGGTCACGCCGTCTTCGTGGGCGACGCTCCAGTCGCCGATCTCCTCGCTCAGGATCTCGACCTCGTCGGTCGTCACGCTGACCGGACCGGCCGGCGTGTCGATCTCGATGCTGCCGTTATCGATGAAAGTGCGGATGGTGGCGTCGTCGAACTGGGCGATCGCCGCAGCGACGGCCTTCATCTGCTTGCCGAGACGCGGCCCGAGCTTCTTGAAGTCGGCCTTGGCCGAGCGGCGCACGACCCCGCTCGAGTCGTCGACGTACTCGATGGCGCGGACGTTGACCTCGTCGAGGATGATCTCGCGCACCTGCTCGACGGTGGCGCGATCGACGCGCCCCCCGGTGACGAGGAGGATACGGCCGAGCGGCTGGCGCACGTTGATCTGGCTGCGATTGCGCAACAGCAGGACCAGCTGGACGATGTGCCGGGCCAGCGCCATGCGGCGCTCGAGCTCCGGTTGCACGACCGTCTCGTCGCAGCCCGGGAAATTCGCGTAGTGCACCGAGGCGCTGGTATCGCGGCCGCCCACTTCGTGCAGGCGGCGATGCAGCCAGTCACCGAAAAACGGCGCAATGGGGCTCATCATCACGGCCAGCCCGGCAAGGCACTCGTAGGTCGTCTGGTAGGCCGCGAGCTTGCTCTCGGCAGACACCGACTGCCCGCCCGCAGCCTTCTTCGCGGCCCAGAAACGCGGCCGCGAGCGGCGCACGTACCAGTTGGAGAGTTCGTCGACGAACTGCTCGACGGCGCGCGCGGCACGCGTCGAATCGTAGCCGTCGAAGGCGGCATCGACGGCCCGGGCGGTCGAGTTCAGGCGGCTCAGGATCCATTGGTCGAGCTCGCTGCGCGCGGCCGGCGGGAGCGGTTCCTCGGCGTAGGTGAAGCCATCGATGTTGGCGTAGCTCGCCATGAAACGGTAGACGTTCTCGATGGTGCCGAAGAACCGGCTGCGCGTCTCGGCGAGGCCGCGCTCGGCGAACTTCATGCTGTCCCACGGCGGCGAGTTGTGCATCAGGTACCAGCGCACGACGTCCGCACCGTAACGCGAGACGACGTCGAACGGATCGACCGTGTTGGCTCGCGACTTCGACATCTTCTCGCCCTTCTCGTCGAGAATGAGGCCGTTGACGACGACGTTGCGGAAGGCGACGCTGTCCTGCACGAGCGTCGCGATCGCGTGCAGGGTGTAGAACCAGCCACGCGTCTGGTCGACGCCTTCGCAGATGAAGTCGGCGGGGAAATTGCGCGTGAAGGCATCCTCGTTCTCGAACGGGTAATGCCATTGCGCAAACGGCATCGCGCCCGAGTCGAACCAGACGTCGAGCACGTCCGGCACGCGGCGCATGGTGCCGCCATCGGGCGCCGGCCAGGTCAGTTCGTCGACGTAGGGCCGGTGCAGGTCGATGTCGTCGTCACCCGGCAGCGCCGCGCCGCACTTCTCGCGCAGCTCCGCGATCGAACCGATGACTTCGAAATACTCCGATCCCGGCGCGTCCGACATCCAGATTGGCAGCGGCGTGCCCCAGTAACGCTTGCGGCTGAGCGCCCAGTCGACGTTGTTCTCGAGCCAGTTGCCGAAACGGCCGTCGCGGATCGCCGGCGGGTGCCAGTTGATGGTCTGGTTGAGCGCGACGAGGCGGTCCTTGACGGCCGTCGTGCGGATGAACCAGCTGTCGACCGGGTAGCTCATCAAGGGTGTGCCCTTGCGCCAGTCGTGCGGGTAGTTGTGCAGGTAGTCGACTCGCTTGTAGAGCAGGCCGCGCTCCTTGAGATCGCGGATGATGCGCTTGTCGGCATCCTTGAACCACTGCCCCGCGACCAGCGGCGCCTGTTCGACGAAATGACCGTCGGCGGTGACCGGGTTGACCAGCGGCAGGTCCTCGTTGCGCCCGACCTCGTGGTCCTCGGCGCCGAACGCGGGCGCGATGTGGACGAGCCCGGTACCGTCCTCGACGGTGACGTAATCGGCGTTCGCGATGCGCCAGCAGTGTTCCGGGTAGTCGACGCCGCGCACTCGGAACAACGGCTCGTAGCGGCGGCCGGCGAGGTCGCGGCCCTTGTGGCGTTCGAGGATCTCGAACTCGCCCTCGAGCACCGGCAGGCGCGCCTCGGCGAGCAGCAGGCGCTCGTCGCCCAGGCGCACGGTGACGTAATCGATGTCCGGTCCGGCGGCCAGCGCGACATTCGAAATCAGCGTCCAGGGCGTCGTCGTCCAGGCCAGGAAACTCAGGTCCTTTTCGTCGCGCGAACGAAAGCGCACGTAGACGCTGGGGTCGCTGACTTCCTTGTAGCCGAGCGAGACTTCGTGCGAGGACAGCACGGTGCCGGTGCCCGGGCTGTACCACTGGATCTTGTGCCCGCGGTAGAGCAGGCCGCGCGCGTGGATCTGCTTGATCAGCCACCACACGGTCTCGATGTAGCGGGTCTGGAAAGTGACGTAGGGATCGTCGAGGTCGACCCAGTAGCCGATGCGCCGGGTCAGCTCGTCCCAGTCCTGCTTGTAGCGCGAGACGCTCGCGCGGCAGGCGGCGTTGAACGCTGCGATGCCGTATTCCTCGACCTGTTCGCGCCCGTCCAGCCCGAGTTCCTTCTCGACCTCGATCTCGACCGGCAGGCCGTGCGTGTCCCAGCCGCCCTTGCGCTCGACGCGAAACCCCTTGAGTGTCTTGTAGCGGCAGAAGGTGTCCTTGATTGTCCGCCCGAGCACGTGGTGGATGCCCGGCCGGCCGTTGGCGGTCGGCGGTCCTTCGTAGAAGGTGAACGTCGGCGCGCCGTCGCGCTGGGCGATGCTCTGGGCAAAGGTGTCTTCGCGCTCCCACACGCCGAGCATGTCGGTTTCGAGGGCGGGCAGGTCGAGCGTTTTGCTCTCGAGAAATCTCTTGGCCATCAGGGAAGGAAGGATGTCACCGGAACGTCGTCTTGGAGCCAGGGGGAACGCGCCCGTATCGCGGCGCGGCGCGCGGGGATTATAACTGAGGAAGGCCCGCTGAGCGCCGCCGTGCTGCGGCGTGTGCGCCGCGCGCCCGTCGATTCGGCCGCGGCGCGGCGGCGCGTTGCGCGTGACGTCGTTTCACACACCTGCGCGACGCCCTTGTGCTATCGTTGAAACGCCCTTGTGGCACCCCGTCCCACCCAGCAGCGCACGAGGAAACGCCGTGAACTCGGACAAGGTCCTTGAGTTTCTCCAGTTCGTCGAGGGGCAGAAGAACCAGACGGTCACCCAGCTGCTCGACAAGGTCCTGCGCAAGAGCCGCCTGATGACCGGTGCCGAAGCCGGCACGATCTTCATCACCCGCCAGCGTGGCAAGGAGCGCTGGCTGGAACCGACCAGCATCCAGAACGACGCGGTGCGGGTGAAACGGGCGGACTTCATCGTCCCCATCGGGCCGGGCACGATCGCGGGCTACGTGGCCCACCGCGGCCGCACGGTGCTCATCGACGACGTCTACGCGATTCCCAGGCGCAGCCCGTACCAGTTCGACCCGAAGTTCGAGCGCCGCAACTACACCACCCGCTCGATGTTCTGTTTTCCGCTGAAGAACCTCCAGAACGAGGTCATCGGCGTGGTCCAGTTGATCAACTGCCGGCCGCGCAAGAACCGGCCCCCGGTCCCGTTCGCGCCCGAAGTCGAACAACTCGTCGCGCCGATCGCGCGTGTCGTCGGCCATTCCATCGAACGCGCGGCGATGCTCGACGAGATCCGCAAGAAGAACCGCACGCTGTCGGCGCGCAACCGCCAGCTCGCCGAGCAGCGCGAGCGCATCGCGGCACTCCAGGAACAGACCGAGGAGGCCTTCCAGGTCTCGGTCACCCTGCTCGCCCGCGCGGCCGAGATCCACGACGAGGAGACCGGCAACCACATCATCCGCGTCAACGAGTACAGCTACGCCATCGCCAAGCTGATCGGCATGCCCGATGCCTGGTGCGACGAAATCCGCTACAGCGCGCAGCTGCACGACGTCGGCAAGATGAGCGTCGATGCGGCCGTGCTGAAGAAGAAGGGCACGCTCGACCAGGCCGAGCGCGAGGAAATGAACCGCCATACGGTCTACGGCTACCAGATCCTCGAAGCCTCGCCGCGCCTCAGCATGGGCGCCGAGATCGCGCTCTACCACCATGAGAAGTGGGACGGCACCGGTTACCCGAACGGCGTCGCCGGCGATGCCATACCGATGTCCGCGCGCATCGTCCAGATGGCCGATATCTACGACGCGCTACGCTCGGAACGCCCCTACAAGCCGTCCTTCAGCCATGCCAAGACGGTCAGGATCATGACCAGGGGCGATGATCGCATCGATCCCCACGGCCATTTCGATCCCGCGCTGGTCGCGCTGTTCAACGACCATCACAAGGAATTCCAACGCATCTGGGACCGTCTCAAGGACTGACCGAATTAGCCGCTCTCGGCCGAATAATTCGGATAATTCGGTGACAGTTTACTTTTTGCGGATCGGGCAAAAAGTAAACTGTCACCGAATTAGCAGTCACCGAATTAGCCGCTCTCGGCCGCCAGCGCCTCGACGGCTATCTGGCGCACGCGCTGGACCATGGCATGGAGACCGTTGCTGCGTGTCGGCGACAGGTGTTCGGCGAGTTGCAGGTCCTTGATGAAATCCGGCGGCGTGGCGAGGATGTCGGCCGGACGGCGGTCGGAGTAGACCTTGAGCAGGATGGCGATGAGGCCGGCGACGATCGAGGAGTCGCTCGTCGCTTCGTAGTGCAGGCGCTCGTCCCGTTGCTCGCTGACGATCCACACCTGCGACTGGCAGCCGTGCAGGCGGTACTCCTCGCGTTTCCATTCCTCGGGGAACGGCGGCGCCTCGCGACCGAGATCGATGATGTACTGGTAGCGGTCGGTCCAGTCGTCGAACAGCTCGAAGGTCTCGACCAGCTCGCGCTGGGCGGCGAGGATCTCCTCGGAAGGCTGCAGTTTGCTCGTGTCGTCGCTCATTCGATGCGCCACTGGGTGCCGTCGGCACCGTCCTGAATCTGTACGCCCATGGCGGCAAGGTCGTCGCGGATGCGGTCGGCACTGGCCCAGTCGCGCGCCGCCCGTGCCGCGTTGCGCTCGGCGATGAGCCGCTCCACCGCGGCCGGGTCGATGGCGCCGCCGGCATCGTGGCGGAACCATTGCGCCGGGTCCTGCTGCAGGATACCGAGTTCGGCGCCGCCGGCGACGAGTTCGCCCTTGAGCCGCGCCTGCTCGGCCGCATCACCGCCGCGATTGGCGGCACCGGCCGCTTCCATCAGCACCGCGAGCGCCTGGGGCGTATTGAGATCGTCGTCCATCGCCGCGGCGAACGCCGCGCCCGGTGCGGCCGCGGCCGGCAGCGGCACCTCGGCGAGACGCTCGAGGGCGCCGTAGAGGCGGTCGAGCTGCGCCTTCGCCTGGGCCACGACCTCGTCGTTCCAGTTGAGCGGTTCGCGATACTTGGTCCGCAACAGGGCGAGGCGAATCGCTTCGCCCGGATGGCGTTCGAGCAGCTCGCGCACCAGCAACACGTTGCCGAGCGACTTCGACATCTTCTCGCTGTCGATCTCGACGAATCCGTTGTGCACCCAGTACCGCGCCAGCGGCGCGCCGTCGTGGGCGCAGCGCGATTGGGCGATCTCGTTCTCGTGGTGAGGAAACTTGAGATCGTTGCCGCCGCCGTGGATGTCGATCGAGGTGCCGAGATGCTGCTCGATCATGGCCGAGCATTCGATGTGCCAGCCGGGACGGCCACGCCCCCACGGGCTGTCCCAGCCCGGCAGGTCGGCCGACGACGGCTTCCACAGCACGAAATCGGCCGGGTCGCGCTTGAACGGCGCGACCTCGACGCGCGCGCCGGCGATCATCTCCTCGCGCGCGCGGCCCGAGAGTTCCCCGTACGCCGGAAACGCCGGGACGTTGAACAGCACGTGGCCCTCGGCGGCATACGCGCAGCCGCGCTCGATGAGCTGTTCGATCATCGCGACGATCGCCGGGATGTGCTCGGTCGCGCGCGGCTCGACGGTCGGGGCGAGTACGCCGAGTGCCGCGACGTCGTCGTGGTAGACCGCGGTGTAGCGGTCGGTGACTTCGCCGATCGGCACGCCGGCGGCCTGCGCGGCGGCATTGATCTTGTCGTCGACGTCGGTGATGTTGCGCGCGTACACGACATGGTCATAGTGCCGCCGGAGCACGCGGAACAGGACGTCGTAGACGACCGCGGCGCGCGCGTTGCCGATGTGCGGGGGGTTGTAGACGGTCGGCCCGCAGGCGTACATCGTCACGCGCGCGGGATCGAGCGGCGTGAATATTTCCTTGCGTCGGGTCAGTGAATTGTAGAGTTGCAGGCTCACGGCGCTCGATTCTGGTCAGGGCGGAGACAAACCGCGCTGCGTGCCCGGTTTACCGCGGTAGCGAGCGCGCATTGTACAAGAATCGCGCGGCGATTCCGGCCCCGCGGGCGCCCGCCCTACTTCCAGATCATGCGCGCGAGCGTGCCGTCGCGATCGATGAGTTGATGCTTGACCGCGGCGCCAGCGTGCATGCACACGAGGACCGCGGTGGCGTAGGCGAGGTAGAAGTGAACGTCGATGGCGATGTCGCGCAACTGGCTGCCGACCTTGACCACGGCCGGGATCTCGAACCAGCCGAACACGTCGATGGCCTGCCCCGCCGAGGTGGATATCAGGTACCCGCTGAGCGGGATCGCGAGCACCATGAAGAACAGCAGGTGGTGCATGGCATGGCCGAGCATGCGCTCCCACGGTTTCAGCGACGCGACCGCTTGCGGAGACGGCGAGAGGCCGCGCCATGCGAGCGTCACGATGCCGAGCACGAACACCAGCATGCCGAGCGCGCGGTGCGCGGAGAGGGAGCTCTGGTAGTAGCGGTCGAAGTAGGACAGGTCGACCATCCACCAGCCGAGGCCGATGAGGCCGATGATGAGCAGGGCCGTCGACCAGTGCAGCAGCTTGGTGACGAGTCCGTAGCGGTCGGGCGTATTGCGCACCCTCACGCGGACCGCACCCCTACGGTCACGGCCCGGGTACCAGGTGCAGGTCGGGCGCCGCGTCCGCGGCGCCCGCTGCCTGCGTCAGTAGCGGTAATGGTCGGGCTTGTAGGGACCATCGACGGCAATGCCGAGGTACTTGGCCTGCTTGCGGTTGAGGACGTCCAGATTCACGCCGAGCTTGGCGAGGTGGAGTCGCGCGACCTTCTCGTCGAGCAGCTTCGGCAGCACGTGCACGCCGAGCGGGTAACGCTCCGGGTAGTTGTACATCTCGACCTGGGCGATGGTCTGGTTGGTGAAGCTGTTCGACATCACGAAGCTCGGATGGCCCGTCGCGCAGCCCAGGTTCACCAGGCGGCCCTCGGCGAGCAGGATGATGCTGCGGCCGTTGGACATGGTGATCTTGTGCACCTGCGGCTTGATCTCGGTCCACTTGTGCTTGCGCATCTTGTCGACCTGGATCTCGGAGTCGAAGTGGCCGATGTTGCAGACCACGG
>JAUIFX010000036.1 GCA_030429865.1 Gammaproteobacteria bacterium
AGGCGGACGTCGACGAACTGCTCGCCAATCTCGGATTCTGATGCGCGCCCGCCCTCGGCGGGCGCGAGGTGAACGACACTGATGGAGATGGACGACGAGATCCTGCAGGACTTCCTCCTCGAGGCGAGCGAGATCCTCGAGCAGCTCGACTCACAGCTGGTCGACCTGGAGTCCGATCCCGCGAGCCGCGAACTGCCGAACGCGGTCTTCCGCGGCTTCCATACCATCAAGGGTGGCGCCGGCTTTCTCGGGCTCGACAACCTCGTCGCGGTCAGCCACAAGTCGGAAGACATCTTCGACCTGCTGCGTAACGGCAAGCTCGCCGTCGACGCCACGCTCATGGATGCGTTCCTCCAGGTCTTGGACGTGCTGCGCGCGATGTTCGACCAGCTGCGCGACGGCGTGCCGCCGGACGCGGCACCCGCGGAGCTGCTCGCACAGCTCGCCGCTTACGCCGCGGGCAACGTTCCGGCGGCCGAGAGTGCGGTGCCTGCCGCCGCGGAGCCGGCAACCGCGGCCCACCCGCCGGCCGGGGTCACGACTCCGGTGGAGACCGCCCCGGGGGAGATGCCCGCCGCCGGCGACATGCCGGCCGACGACGACCTGATGGCGCATATCGTCGGTGAGATGAGCGCGGCCAGGGGGCCGGTGGATGGAGCGTCCGAAGCTGCCGCGCCCGAACCCGCATCCGGCGACGACCTCATCACCGAAGAGGAGTTCGACGCCCTGCTCGACAAGCTCGAGGGTTCGCGTGGCACGCAGGCAGCGGCGCCGCAGGCGACCGGCGACGCCGCGGACGGCGCCGGTGACCTGATCACCGAAGACGAGTTCGAGGCCTTGCTCGACCAACGCGAAGCGCGCCAGGCGACGCAGGCCGAAGCCGCCGCCAACCCGCCGGCCGCGGCTGGTGACCTGATTACCGACGAAGAGTTCGAAGCGGTGCTCGACGACCTGCATGGCGCGGGCCGTTTCGATACCGGCCGCGTGGCCGCCGCGTTGGAAGCCGGCGAGACGCCGGCGGTGGGCGAGGATGCCGAGGCTGCGACGGCGCGTGCCGACGAGGCAGTCAGCGAGGCGGCAACGCCCGAACCCGCCGGGGACGCGCCCAGCGTGGCCGAGCCCGCGGCCGCGAAGCCCGCTCCAGTCGAAGCGGCTGCCACGCCGGTCGCGCCGGCACCCGCTGCGCCCGCGCGCGCAGCCGCGCCGGCCGCGGGTGCCCCCAAGGAAACGACGGTGCGCGTCGAGACCGAAGTGCTCGATCGCATCATGAACATGGTCGGTGAACTGGTGCTGATCCGCAATCGCCTGACCAACCTGCAGTCGGTGCTCGGTGACGAGGACGTGACCGAGACCGTGGCCAACCTGGACGTCGTCACGAGCGACCTGCAGACGGCCGCGATGAAGACCCGCATGCAGCCGATCAAGAAGGTCTTCGGCCGATTCCCACGCGTGGTGCGCGACCTCGCGCGGAGCCTGAACAAGAAGATCGATCTCGAGATGCGCGGCGAGGACACGGATCTCGACAAGAACCTGGTCGAAGCGCTGGCCGACCCGCTGGTGCACCTGGTGCGCAACTCGATCGATCACGGCATCGAGATGCCCGATGAGCGTGTCGCCGCCGGCAAGCCGGCAAGCGGCAAGGTCGAGCTCGCCGCCGAGCAGGCCGGTGACCAGATCCAGTTGCTGATCCGTGACGACGGCAAAGGCATCGACGCCGAGGCGCTGCGGCGCAAGGCCATTGCCTCGAACCTGCTCGAGGAAGACGCGGCCAACCGGCTGAGCACGCGGGAATGCTTCGAGCTCATCTTCCTGCCCGGTTTTTCGACCAAGCAGGAGATTTCCGACATCTCCGGCCGTGGCGTCGGCATGGACGTGGTGAAGACGCGCATCACGCAGCTCAACGGGACCATCGCGATCGATTCGGAACTCGGCCGGGGTACGACGATCACGATCAATGTGCCGTTGACGCTCGCTATCATGCCGACGCTGATGGTCGTACTCGGCAGCCAGGTCTTCGCCCTGCCGCTGGTCAACGTGCAGGAGATCATCAATTTCGAGGCGGGCCAGGCGCGCGAGGTCGACGGCCGCAAGACCTTGGTCGTGCGCGGGCGCGCCATTCCACTGTTTTACCTCTCCCACTGGCTCGTGCGTGGCGTCGGCGACTTCGGCGATCAGAGCGGCCACGTGGTGGTCGTGCGGGTCGGCAACCAGAGCGTGGGCCTGCTGGTCGACGATCTGATCGGCCAGGAAGAAGTGGTGATCAAGCCGCTCGGCGCGCTGCTTCACGGCACCAAAGGGTTTGCCGGCGCGACCATCACCGGTAACGGCAAGATCGCGCTGATCATCGATTTGCCGGGTCTGCTCGCCGCGTACGCGCGCCGCTAGCAGCCGGTCGAACGGAGGGACGGGAACATGCGGGGCCGCACGATCAGGGTTCTCGTGGTCGACGATTCGGCCATGTTTCGACGCCTGGTCACGCGCGCGCTGACCGCGGACGCGTCGCTCGAAGTGGTTGGCGAGGCGCCCGACGGCGAACAGGCCGTGGCGATGGCGGCGCGCCTCGCGCCCGACGTCATCACCATGGATGTCGAGATGCCGGTGATGAACGGCATCGAGGCGGTCCGTCGGATCATGGCGGGGCGGCCGCGCCCGGTACTCATGATCTCGGCGTTGACGCGCCAGGGCGCCGAGGCCACGTTCGCCGCGCTCGAGGCCGGCGCCTGTGATTTCCTGACCAAGCAGAACGAGGACGATGCGGGCTCCGTGCAGCGCTTCGCCGACGAGCTCGTCGCGCGTGTCAAGTCCGTCGCGGGCCAGCGTGCCGGTCGCCCCATGCATGCACGGGCGGCGCGCCGCGTGGCCCCCGTGCTCGAGCGCGCGCGCAGCGCGGCCTCGCCGATCGAGTGCGTGGTCATCGGGGCGTCGACCGGCGGGCCGCCGGTGGTTGCGGCCATCCTGAATGCCCTGCCGGCGGCTTTTCGCCTGCCGATCGTCGTCGCCCAGCACATGCCGGGAACTTTCACCACCTGCTTCGCGGAACGCCTCAATCGCCAGTCGGCGCTGACCGTCAAGCTGGCCGAGGATGGTGAGCGCCTCGCGCGTGGTACCGCCTACATCTGTCCCGGCGGCCTGCAGACCGAGCTCGACCGCGCGGCCGGCAACGCGGTGCAGCTGCGCATCGGTCGCGGCATGCCGGGTACGCGCCACCAGCCGAGCATCAACGTCACCTTCGGATCGGCGGCAAGGGTATTCGGACCGCGCGTGCTGGCCATCGTGTTGACCGGGATGGGCGACGATGGCTGCCTCGGCGGCCGCGATCTGAAGGCCGCCGGCGCGCCCGTCTGGGCGCAGGACGAAAGCAGCTCGGTGGTGTTCGGCATGCCGCGCGCGATCATCGAAGCCGGCCTGGCCGACTCCGTGCTGCCGTCGAGCGCGATCGCGCCGCGCCTGCTGGAGGCGGTATGAGGTCCGGCCGCGCGATGCCGGGTGAGCGGAGGGAGGCTCGATGAGCCGGTTCGACGCACTCAGCCTGACGGGTATCGTCGTCGCGATCGGCGCGGTTGTGCTCGGACAGCGGCTCGAAGGCGGTTCGCTCGGTGCGCTGCTCAACGGCCCCGCCATTCTGATCGTAGTCGGCGGCAGCATCGGCGCGACGATGCTGCAGTCGCCGCTGCCGGTGTTCCTGCGCGCGCTCGCCATGCTTCCCTGGGTCGTCCATCCACCGCAGGTGGAACTCGCGCGCCAGGCACGCGAGATCGTACGCTGGTCGCAGCTTGCGCGCCGCGAAGGTCTGCTCGGGCTCGAGAAGATCGTCGGCCAGGTCTCCGATCGTTATGCCCGAAAAGGGCTGCAGCTCGTCATCGATGGCAATGACCCGCTGGTCATCCGAGAGACCCTGGAACTCGACTGCCTCGCGCGCGAGCGCCGCGATCTCGGGGCGGCGCGGGTGATCGACGGCATCGGCGGTTACGCGCCGACGCTCGGCATCCTGGGCGCCGTGATCGGACTGATCCAGGTCATGAACAACCTCGCCGACCCCGCGCGCCTGGGCGAGGGTATCGCGGTGGCGTTCGTCGCCACGGTGTACGGCGTGGGTCTCGCCAACCTGGTGTTTCTTCCCGTCGCGAACAAGATCAAGGCCGTGGTGCGCGAGCAGTCACGCTTCGAGGAACTGATTGCGGTCGGTATCGTCGCCATCGCGCAGGGAGACAGCCCGCACGTGGTCGAAGCCAGGCTGCAGGGCCTGACGCGGGTCTGAGCCGTGCGCCGCCATTTCCATACCGAACTGCTCGAGGACCTGCGCGACGACGAGGTGCAGGCGGATCGCTGGATCCTCTCCTACGCCGATTTCATCACGCTCTTGTTCGCGTTCTTCGTCGTGATGTACTCGATATCCTCCGTCAACGACGGCAAGTTTCGCGTGCTCTCCGCTTCGCTGATCGAAGTGTTCCAGCGCCGCGCGCGCGGCGAGGAAAGCCTGGCAGTGCCGACGTCGCTGGACGGTGAACTCGATGTCGCGCACTGGCTGAGCGATCCGCTGGCCTTGCGCGCGGATGATCTCGCGGCGGTCGTCGAGGGACTGGCCGCGGCGCGGGCCGAGGTGTCCGCCAGCGTGCGCGAGAGCGACGACTGGACCGAGATCGAACTGCCGGCGGGCGCAGCCTTCACCGATGACGGGCGTCTCGCCGACGCCGGCGCGGCCTTCATCGACGATCTGGCCGAGCTCGCGCGTACCGTTGACGTGCCGGTGCGCATCGAAGGTTTCACCGACAACGTTCCGGTTGCCGCGACCGACCCCGGCTCGCACTGGGAGCGTTCCGCCGCGCGGGCCGCCGCCGTGGCCGCGCGCCTGGTCGCCGCCGGGGTCGATCCGAGACGCGTCTCAGCGACCGGTTTCGGCGCGCAGTATCCCGTCGCCAGCAACGCCAGCGCGGAAGGCCGTGCGCGCAACCGGCGCGTGGTCATCGCGATCGCACGGCACGCCGAGGTGCCGGCAGCCGCCGCGAGCCTGGCCGCGCGCGCCGAGCGCGAGGAGCTCGCCCCACGAACTTTGCAACGCATTACCGAGCTACCCGGCCCGGAGGTAATCACCTTATGAAGATTTGGACCGTGATGGCGCAGAAAGGCGGGGTCGGCAAAACGACCACCGTGGTCAATCTCGCGGGCGCGCTGGCGCGGCAGGGCAAGCGCGTGCTGATGATCGATCTCGACCCGCACGGCTCCTGCTCGAGCTACTTCGGCTTCGACCCCGATGCGGCCGGTACGAGCGTGCACGACCTGTTCGACGCCGCCGCCGAGCAACGGCGATGCGACGTCGCCGGCCTGGTGCGCAGCACCACCACACCGCGTATCTCGATGCTGCCCGCGGCCACCGCGCTGGTCTCGCTCGAGCGGCGCTGTGGCGGCATCAAGGGCATGGGCCGGGTGCTCGCACGGCAGCTGCCGGCACTCGCAGAGGCGTACGACTACTGCCTGATCGACTGTCCGCCGACGCTCGGTATGCTCGTGATCAATGCGCTCGCGGCTGCGGAACTCCTGATCGTGCCGATGCAGACCGAGGAACTCGCGCTGCGCTCGCTCGACCGCCTGATGCGCACGCTCGAGCTCTACACCAATTCGACCGGGCGCGTGCTGCCGCACATCGTGGTCCCGACGATGTTCGATCGCCGTACGCGCGCCTCGCGCGACACGCTCTTGTCGCTGCGTTGCCGCGAGGACATCACGCTGTGGCCGGATTACATCCCGGTCGACACCCAGTTGCGCGAGGCGGCGCGTATCGGCGTGCCGCTGACGAGCTGGCAGCCGGATGCGCGCGGCAGCCTGGCCTATGCCCGCCTGCTCGATGCGCTGGTGCGCGAACGCACCACGCGCCTGCGCATCGCCGGCTGAGCGCCCGCGTGATGGACATCCTCAAGACCTACTTCGAAGAACATCTCGACGACGAGTCGCCGCCACGCGACAGCGAGCGGGTGCTGCACATGGCCTCGTTGGCGACGCGTTACCTCCTGTTCAAGGTGGGCCCGTTGCGGTTCGCCCTGGCCAGCACCGATGTCGCGGCCGTCACGCGCACGCCGGAGGCCGATTGCGAGTACCTGAGCGCTGCCACGGCCGCGCCTGCGCGTTACCGTGCCGCGGCGCGCGTCGACGACGGCCATGACAGTTACCTGCACCTGGCCGGCACCCGTTTCGGCCTGGGACCGTGCAAGGTCGACGGCGACGTGGTGCTACCGTCCGGCGACATCGTGCCGCCCGCCGCCGGCCAGGCCGAGGACTGGATCGTCGGCACGATCGCCGATCCGCCGAGCCTGGTCCTGGACCGCGCGCGGCTGTGCGCACATCTCGTGCACGCTGCACGCGACTGAGGGCCGGCGGGCGATTACCACGCAGCCTGCATTCAAACCTGATCTCGACGGTTGCGCGACGTCCGCACGACGCGCGCGGCCGCTGCCATAGCCGAGGAGCCGCAAGATGAGCGCCGTATTCGAGGAAAAGCCTGACGAATTGTTCCGCTGGGTGACGTTTCGCCTGGCGGAGGAGACCTATGGCATCAACGTGATGCAGGTGCAGGAAGTGCTGCGTATGACGGACGTGGCGCCGGTTCCGGGTGCCCCGCACTACGTCATGGGTATCATCAACCTTCGCGGCAACGTGGTCACGGTGCTGGACACGCGCAAGCTGCTCAACCTGGTTCCCGGCGAGATCACGGAGAGTTCCCGGATCATGGTCATCGAGTCGGGGCAGGTGACGGTGGGGCTGCTGGTGGACAGCGTTGCGGAGGTGGTGAACATTTCGGCGTCGCAGATTGATCCGGCGCCGAGCGTGGGCAACGACGACAGTTCGCGTTACATCCACGGTGTTTTCAGCACCGAGGCGCAGATCGTCATCCTGATCGACCTGAACAAGCTGATCAGCGAAGAGGACCGCGACGCCATCAGCCTGTTCTGAGCGGCGCGCGTGACGAGCATGGACATCAAGCCCGTTCCCGCAACGACGCCGACCGCACCGGTGCGGCGCATCGATCCGCAAGAGGAACATCCCGGCGAGCGCGAGCCACGCCAGGACGCCGAGGCCGAGCGTGAGCGCGAACCCCGGTCCGACCACCCCGACCACAGCATCGACACCTACGCATGAACGCCATTGCCCCGGACAACCTGCCCCTGCTCGCGCTCGCCGCGACGTTCGTCCTGACCGCGTGCGGCTGTGTCGCCGCGGGTCTCGCATTCGCACGCCGCCATCGTGCGCTGGCCGAAGCACTCACCGTTCAGGGGCAACGTATCGACGGCCTCGAACGCGACCTCGGCGCGATCCTCACCTGTTCGCGCCGCATAGGCGATCGCCTTGCCGACTCCGAGCGCGCCCGCGCGGCGCTGCAGAAGCAACTCGACCGGCTGCGACATCACGCCCAGGGCGGCGACGAGCATCTCGCCGTGGAGCATGCGATGAAGCTCCTCGCCGGCGGCTTGCCGCTGGAAGAAGTGGTGCGGGTGTGTGAACTGTCCGAGGGCGAAGCCGAGATCCTGCAGAGCCTCGCGCGCTTCCGCGCAGCGGCTTGACGGCGGCCCGAGACGGACCCCCGGGGCGCCGCGCCCCATCCCCAACGGCGTCGAGAATCCGTTACAATCGCGCCCCGGCCGCGGGCGGCGCCACGAAAGGTGCGCGCCGCGGGCCGCCCGACCGCAAGCGCGCAAGCCGCGGGTCGGAACAATCCGGAGAGGTGGCCGAGTGGCTGAAGGCGCACGCCTGGAAAGTGTGTATACGGTAACCCCGTATCGAGGGTTCGAATCCCTCCCTCTCCGCCATATACGAATGAGCCCGCGCTAGCGGGCTTTTTCGTATATGGCGGAGAGGGATCGCCGACGAGAACCCTTCGGTTCGACAATCTCGCGAAGCGAGATTGGACGCCGCAGCGCAGCGGAGGCGCCCCGCAGGGGCGAGAAAGCGCAACAAGCGCTTTCGAGTCAATCCCTCGGTGATGGCTCGTCAGGTTCCGTGGGGGCTCGGCGGGCTCAGCCGGACCAGTGGGCTTATTGCTGTCCGGCGGAGCGTGAACGCCGCCGCCGTCACCAGCCGCGCGCCGTGGCCTCCTGCCGCAGCCGCGGCATGGCGAGCTTGTCGACGCCGGCGCCGGCGTGATTACGCAAGCCCAGGCTGCCGATGAAGGCCGCGAAGTTGGCGCCATCCTGGCCGAATTGTGCGCCGGTCGCGTCGACCTCGGCCGGCGAGCGGTCGTGCAACCAGGTCAGGTCGACCAGCTTGCTGGCATCGCCGTAGGTATCCCAGGCGTGAAACACCCGGCTGACGAACGCCGCCTGCATGGCTTCGCTGGCGCCGAGTGTCGTGCTCGACGGGTAGCCGATCTGGTAGAAGTTGATCGACTTGCCCGGAAAGGTGTCGCGCAGCATGCCGAAATGGAGGTCGACGAAGGCCGGGTCCAGCGCCATGTCGTCGGCGTCCAAGGGGTAGTAGGTCACGCCGATGACGTCGGCATGGGTCATCAGCGACAGCAGGCGCGCGCGGTCCGGGCCGAGCAGGCCCGTGAAGAAATGGAACTCCGTCGTGACCGCGAGGCCCGGGCGGCGTGCGCGCGCGTAGTCCGCGACCTGGCGGAAGAAGTTTTCGAACTGCTGCCAGCGTTCGGGTGAGCCGAGGAGGAAGCCGTCGATCTCGCTGCCGACGACGAGCGAGGCAAGCTCGATGTTCGGCAGTGTCGCAAAGACTGCGTCGAGCAACTGCTGGTAGCGCGCGATGACGTCCGGGTGGTCTAGCGGCAATCCCTGCAGGTCGGCCGGCAGGGTGTTGCGCACGTTGTGTATCGGCGCCAGGGTCAGGTTCAGGGACAGGCCCAGGGAATGAAAGAAGCTGTCGGCGATCTCCAGGAAGCGGGTGTCGTAATCGCCCGGCGCGCGTTCGACGGCGTTCCATTCGAGGAGCATGCCGATCTCCTGCATGCCGGCGTTGCGCGCCGTCTCCAAGGCGGCGAGATAGTCGCCGTCACCGGCCACGGTGACATCGATGCCGAGTACGCGGTCGCCCCGCGGCTGCGCCGGCAGCGTCGGCAGCACGAAGCGCTCCGGCGTGCCGGTCAGTACCGAGCGATCCTCGTCGAGCACGAACACCCCGCCGGCCATGCGGTACTCGACGAAACCGACACCGGGTGCGAACGTGAAACGCTGCTCGAAACCGTCCGCCGACACCTGGGTGAGTTCGATGCAGTTCTCGTACCGCGCCGCCGCTGTCACCACGACCTTGCCGGTCGCGGTGACCGTGACCGGGCCGAGGGGTGTGTCATAGGCATCGCCTTGCGCCAGGGCAAAGTCGAACAGCCGAACGTAGCCGCCGAAATCGAACGCGGCTTCGCCGGCGCGAAAGGACTGCATGTAGATGCGCTCGCCGAATGGTACGAAGGCGTAACCCCACTCGATCCAGGGATTGTTCATGCGTACCTGGTAGGCGCCCTGCGCATGCGTTTCCACTTCGAAAGCGATGTCGACGTTCCATGCTGCGGAATGCAGCGTCCATTGCTTCCCGGTTGCAAGGGGCAGGTGGTTCGACAGCTCGTTTGCGGCCGACGCCGTTATTGTGAGGAGCAGGATGGCCAGGGAGTACGCCCCGGCACGGAGAAACGAAAGGCGGTTACGCGGTGACATCGATTTGTGTTGACCCCTGGTTGGTGAACGGGTGCGGCGACGCGCCATGCCGCGTGTGCGTCATGGGCGGGACCTTTCCCGTGAGCGATGAAGCCTAGGTCAGCGGCGAGCCTTCACGGCGCCTTGAGAGTCGAAACGCGGTACGGGTCACGAAAGCCCTGCGCAGGATGCGACCTGTCGCACACTCCTGCGAGTGGGCCGGTCCCGGGGCCGGGGACGGGCTGCGGCACGCTCCCGCCGCGGTCCCCCGCAAAGCTCAGCGGCGGCGACGCAGCGCCATCAGCGGCAGCGCGAGCAGCAGCGCCGCCGGCGGCAGCGGTACCGCCTGTACGCGCAGGCCGAGGGCGCCGCCGTCACGCACGAGCGTCAGGGCGAGCCCGCCGATGTCTGGCAGCAGAACCTCGTCGAAATCGCCTTCCAGCAGCGCGGCCTGCAGTAGCAGGTAGTACTGGCCGGGGCCGAACTGGTGGCCCTCGAGAACGAGAATCTCCAGGGTGCCGCCTAGGTTCAGGGTGCCGCCGACGTCAATGGCATCGTAGGTGTCGCCCCGCGTCAGACCACCGATCTCGATCTCGAGCACGTTGCCAGCTTCGAATACCGCGTTACCGGCAATGCTGAGCAGACCCGGACTTGCGCCGGGTGCGAGACCGCCACCGAAGCGGCTGGTGCCGTTACCCGCGATGCCGCCCGTGCCGCTGTAGTGGCCGCCGAACGCGACGGTCGCGCCGTCTCCGAGGACGATGAGGTTGTCGTTGACGAGATCGCCGGTCAAGGTGAGCAGGGTACCCGCGGCGACCTCGACGTGTCCCTGGTTCACAACGGCGCCCGCGAGTGTGCCGCCGCCTGCAAGTATGCCGTTGGCGCCGATGTGGGTGCCGTCGAGGGTCTCGAGGATACCTTCGCCGAGTTCGAGACGCGCCGTTCCAGCGCCTTGGCCGAGCGTGAGCGAGCGCACGCCCGTGTCCACGCCCGGGCCCTGTACGGTCAGGTTAGTGTCCGGGTCCAGATTGATGTCATGCGCGGCGCTCGGCGGCAGGCCCATGAACCAGTTCCCGGGATCGTCCCAGCTACCACCCTCGACGTCAGCGGCTTGCCGCCAGGTGAGGCTCGGTCGCCACGTGTTGATCGCGCGCGTGCCGTTCGCGTAGATGGCCTCGTAGGCGACGATGCCGGTATCGCTCAGGCCGTTCGCCGCACCGCGCCATTCGTTGTTGAAACCGATGTCGAGCAGCGTGCCGCCCGGCAGGTCTTCGCCTTCACGTGCAATCACCGCGTAGTCGACGCCGTCGCTCATGACCAGTGTCGTTTCGAGGATCGGGAACGTGCCTTCCCCGCCCACTTCCGTACCGACGACGAGTTCGGCGAGAAAGACCACGATCCCGGTATTGTTCAGCGCCGGTCCGTCGAAACTCGCAAACGTGCCGCCAGCCAGCACGTCGCCTTCGCGTGCGATCTCGAGGATCTCGTCGTCCGACGCCCGATAGATACCGGTATTGCGATCGGAGGACGTGTCGCTGAGCCCGATCTCGAAAGCTATCTCGCCACGGTCATTGAACGCGAATCGCGGAATGTCGCCGGAGAAGGCATCCTCGAAGCGGCCGAAGCGTGCGTCCCCCGTGGGTGTCGCATCGCCTTCGCGCACGAGCGTCCGGGTGCCTAGCGCGTCATGCACGAAAACGCCGCTGTCGTCCGCGCTGCTGTTGCCGTCGATCCCGTCGGTGTCACGCAGCAGCGCGCCGAACGCGAGCGCGCCGTCGTTGTTGATGCGCAACTCACCAAATCGTTCGAACGCGCCGTCGCCATCTGCGAGCGCTTCGCCCTCGACCACGCGCAGCGACGCGGCGGTGCCATGGGGCGCGATCGTGGCGAGCGCGCCATCGCTTTGTGGATCGCCACTATCGAGCCCGGCAAGGAAGGCGACGGCGCCGAATCCGTTCATGCGCGGCGAGAACGTGCCGCTCAGCGTGGCGCCTCCCGCGCTGCCGCCTTCGCGGACCAGCTCGACGACGCCGCCGCCCGGACCGTAGCGAAACAGGCCCGTATTGTCGTCGGCACCTTGTTCCGTATCGTTCATCGCCGCGAAGAAGCCGACCTCGCGATTGCCGCCGATGCCGAACAGGTTGAATCCCGTCAGGTCGCCGAACGTGCCGTTGCCACTTGGAACCGCTTCACCCTCGGCCGCAACGCGTGTGAACTCTTCGAAAGCACTCTCGACGAGGATCGCGGTGTCGCCGTCGCTCAATCCGGCGCGCACCGGCAATTCCAGGGCCAGGGCGCTGAACTGCCCGGCGATCGGCACAACGCCGCCGATGGGTGTGTTCTCGAGCCGCGTCGCGGTCAGATACAGGTCTCCGGCGACGAGATTGCCGGCGGACAGCGAAATCGACTGGTTCTCGCGTAGCACTTCCTGTACGCCGCTGCTGATCACCGGGCTGACGGTGGAGCCGGCCGCACCGTAGTAACGATAGACGCCGCTGTCGCTGGTGTTGCCATCCGCGGTTCCGGTGAGGCGGGCATTGAACGTCACGGTGCCGACGTTGTTGATAGCAGGCGCCGTGAAATTCGCGAAAAGTCCGTCGAAACTGGCCGAGCCGACGCCACTTCGCGCGATTTCCGTGGTTGCGCCGTCGGCGGCGCCGGCCGCGGGACAGATGGCGATCAGGGAGGCCAGCGCGGCGCAGCGCGTGGCAGCTCGCCGGGCGCGCAGCGCCGGGCACCGGAGGCGGTCTTCCATGGCAGGGCATCCTCACTTCCTGTTCGCCAGCCGACGATGGTAGTGAGGGACGCAGGATCGTTAAACAATGATGCGCCGAGCCTGCGAACAATTACCGGCGCGAAATCCTCGTGGCGTGCCGCACGTCCGGCATGGGAGTGGTCCCGGCGGCGCAGGCCGGGCGCGGGGCGGAGCCAGTGCAACGCCGCGGCACCATCAGGAGCCGCTGGCGGGCGGATCGGTGTCGAGCTCGGTCTGCATGGCGCTCGCCGCCGGCACCGGCTCGGCCGTGGTGAGGCTGTCGAGTTCATCGAGCTGACGTGTCATGGACTGGCCGAGGCTACTCAGTTCGCGGTGCAGGGATTCCACGGCAGACAGCTTCTCGGCGAGCGCGTTGCGGGCCTCCTGGATGCGCGCCTTCTGATGCGTGACGCGATTGGCGAGCCCTGCCAGCCTGGCGTGAAACTCGTCGAGTTCGCGCTCGCGCTGGGCGAGGCGTTCGCGGTCGCGTGCGCGTGCCTGGGTGAGCTTCTCGCGAACCACTTCCTCGGCGCGGCTGCGCATCAGCGCGACGCGCTCGGCGAATCGTTGCTCGTGGCGCGCGCGCTCGGCGTGGCGCGCGGCCTCGACCTCGCGACGCAGGCGCTGCTCGAACTCGGCCATGAGCTGGCCGATCGCGTCGAGCGCGGGCGCCGCGGCGGGCGTCGCGTCACCCGGCACGGCCGGTTCGTCGATGTCGTCGTCGTGCAGGCTGTCGACGCGGAAAACGGTGCCGTCGAGATCGATTCGCGGCGTGTCTTC
Source organism: Gammaproteobacteria bacterium (assembly GCA_030429865.1). GTDB lineage: Bacteria > Pseudomonadota > Gammaproteobacteria > JACKNG01. The sequence goes on from JAUIFX010000036.1 coordinate 13,162, forward strand.
GGCAGGCGCGGCGGCGTCAGCCGGTGCCCTCGCAGCCGGTGCGATGCCCGAGCTGTGTATCTCCTCGACCAGCTGCGCGAGGCTCTGCCCGGTATAGGTATCGGCGTAGTGCTCCGGCGATTCCGGCGTGCTGGCCGCGGTCTGCATGTCGTCCAGCATCGACGGTGGCACGTGTTCGGACATGTTCTTCTCCTGGTTTCGTGCGATGGCGGCGTGCGTCGCGGGCTCCCCGGGCGCTGGCGGCGCACTCACCGCTTCGTCGAGATGGCCCGCATCGAGGCCGCGCAAGCGTAGCAGCAAAGCCGCCACGGCGCTGTCCGAGACTTCCGTGCTGTAGGCGACGTAGCGGGCGTTCGGATCCAGCCGGTGATACTGCAAGCGCACCAAGGGTAGCGGCAGGTTGTCGGCGCCATCGAGGTGCCAGTGCGCGAAGTCGGCCGGGTAGCGGACGTCGAGCCAGCGGGCACCCTGGGCGACGCGCTCCTCGGCCTGCGCCCGGCTCAACGGGGTCATCAGGGGATCGCGGACGAGCTCGCGGAAATCAGCGCGGTCGAGCTTCAGGAGCACGCCGTCGGTTGCCATGGTGACCGAGGCGTTGCGCGCGTTGCCGGCGACCAGCGCTTCCTCGCCGAAGCCGTCGCCCGGGCCGAACTCGGCCAGGTGCACCATGCCGGCGCGGTCGATGCGGCGCGCGACGCGCGCATGCCCGTCCTTGATCAGGTAGTAGAAATCGCCCGGCGCGCCCTGGTCGATGATCACCTGGCCGGCGCTGACCGGCATCTCGGTGGCACGCATCAGGACCTGCAGGATGCGCTCGGGAGGCAGCGCCGCGAGTACGCCGTTGCGCAACGTGCGGCTGACCCAGTCGTCGCTATGATGCTGCCCGTCGAGTTCGGTGACGTCGAGCTCACCGGCCGGGCGCCCCTGCGCGGCGAGTGCGAAATGGCGTTCGATGACCTGCCTGGCCACGCGGAACAACTGTACGCCGTCCTCACCGAGCGCGTGCAGGCGGAACGGGCGCGTCCCCGGATCGATGGCCGAGGTGGCTGCTTCCTCGGCGCTGCTCATGCGCAGGCGCGGCCGCCCCCTTGCCTCGATGCCGATCGTGCCGGCCAGCAGGTAGTGGTCGAAGCCGGCTTCGGCTTCGTCGACGACGAGTTGCTCGCCTGCAGCCAGGACGAGGAAATCGCCGTGGCGCGCGATGTCGCGCTGGTAACTCGCCGGCAACTCGTCGATCGGGGACAAACGGCGAATCAGGCCGGCATCGCTGCTCAGGTAGGGATGATCCGGCGGGACGGGCCGCACGCCGCCGTTGGCGCCGCCGTCCGGTCGTGGCGCGTCGCGGTTCGGTTTCATCTCTTCCATGAGACGCGGGCCTTCGGGTCAGGTTGGGGGTGTTTCGCGCCGCCGTGCCGACAGGGAGGCTGCCCCGCGTGGCGGGGGAGGAATGGCGCGCGCGGCATCACGGGCCCACGTGCGGCTCACCATGGCAGTGTCGGCAGCGCGCATGTTCCGTGTCAGGCCTCGAAGTGAATGACATTGTCCTCGTCCGCGGTCGGGCGCGTGCCCAGCGACAGCCGTCCACTCGCAGCGAGCGTGGCACGCTCCCCGCGCAGGCGCTGCCAGCGTCCGTCATCGAAGTAGACGTAGGTGCCGTTGCGGCTCTTGTCGGTGATGACGTAGCTGCCGTCGACGATCTCGATGCACGCGTGGATCTTCGAGACGTGTTTCTCCGTGACGTGCAGGTCGCAGTCGGGCGCACGCCCGATGACGAAAGGGCCTTCGTGGCGCGCGAGGTCGAAGCGCCGCGCGGCGTGGCGCAGCACGAGCGACGGGCGGGGCTTGAGCAATTTGCGGATCGTGGCGCTCGAGGCGACCCGGTTGTCCGCAGACTCCGCCTCGGCTTGTTGCGCCACCACGCGTGGTTCCGTGCCAGGCTCGAGCGGCGGTGGTGCGTCAGGCTTGCGCCCGACGATGCGCAGCATCGCGCCGATACCGAAGGCCGATGTTTCGCGCGGCTCCGCGCCACGGCCGTGGGTGCGCTCCCATTCGATGCGCTGGCGGAGTCGTTCGCGCATGTCCTGCGGGATCTCGTCGCGCAGAAACGCGTTCTCGCGGCGCAGCACATACTTGAGCAACTCCTCGCACCAGGGTTCGGTGACGACAGCCGGACTGAAGACCTGGCGGCGCTCGCCGATCTCCTCGAAGTTGCGCGATACGAGCTGCAATGCGCCATTGTCGGGGTCCAGCGAGAAGCGCAACAGCGCGGGGATGCTTCCCTGGATGGCGATAAAGGTCTTGCGTGCCGGACCGCCTGCGTCGCTCTCGCGCACGATGCGCGCGAGCATGCCGTGGCGGCGCAGCCGATCGAGCCAGGCAGTGCCATCGAGCCCGCCCGTGGTGACCTCGAGGGCCTGCTCGCGGCGTTGGCGCAGCTCGCAGCGCAGCGTCACGGTCTCCGGCGGCATGCCCTCGGAGGCGAGTTCGTAGCGGCCCTGGAGAAAGCCGTCGACGAGACCGACGCCGGGGATGTTCAGCCGCGTCGGGGCCTCTTCGTCGAGTACCTGCAGCTGGTGTACGAGCTCCGAGAGGTTCTGGTGAATGCGAAACATCGCCGGCAGGGCGACGGCACGAAACTCGACGAGCCGCGTCGCCGCGGTCTGCGATGCGGCGAGCGCCGCTTCCTTGGCCGCGGCCTTCCTCTTGAGGTCGTCGAGCAGGCTCATCGGAACCCGCCCCGGGGCGTCGTCACGGCCGTTGTCCGGGTGCCGGAGCGCCCTGCGGAGCGTGCCGCGATGGGGCCCCGCTCACCTGGCGGAGCGACATGCATGACTGACAAGACGCTAACTCCCTTGCGGCGACGCCGTCATCCCGGGGATTGCCGCGTGCGCTGGCGTCGCAACCCCAACCTGGCTCGCGCGATGGCCGCTACGCCAAATCCGCACATGGCCGCCGCGGCGATTATCATCCACTGGGAAAACCTAGCAGCTCGCCGATTGGCCTTCAACGGCAGCGGTACGCCGATCGGACCTGGTCGACATTCGTGTCGGAGCGGGGCCCCGCGGACGCCGGCGGCCCGGGGCGGGGCAGCGGGCGGTGGACCGCACGGCATGCGTGGCGTCGGCGTGTCCTCGCGCGAAGGCTCGCATACAATGCGCGCGCCATGACTGTCGAACCGAGGTCCCGGGGGACGCGCGCTCAGGCGCGTGCGATGCGCGATGCGAGCGCGTCAGCGCCGGGCGACCTGCCGCTGCGCTGGGCAACGCCGAGCGGATGGGCTCGAGCGGCATTGCACGACCCGCTCAGCCTGCTCGGCGATCATGCGCACCTGGAACGCAAGGCCGCTTCGAATGCGCTCGAACTGCTGACCCGGTGGCCTGCTCACGCCGCACCGGCCGACTGGAGCGGCATTCTCGCCGCCGTCGCGCGCGATGAAGCCCAGCACCTGCATGCCGTGACCCGGTTGCTCAATGCGCGCGGTGGCGAGCTGCCGCGCGTCCACCGCAATCCCTACGCCAGCGGCCTGCACGCACACGTACGGCGTGGACAGGGCTCGCGCGAACTCCTCGATCGCCTGCTCGTCGCCGCGCTCATCGAGGCCCGGTCGTGCGAGCGTTTCGCGTTGCTCGCGGGTGACGGCGGCGACGCCGAGCTCAGCGCGTTCTTTGCGAGCCTGCATGGCTCGGAGCTCGGGCACTATCGAATCTTCCTGCACCTGGCGGCCGGGGTGGTGACACCCGGGGAACGCGATCGCCGATGGTCGGAACTCCTCGACGTCGAAGCGGACCTCATACGTAGCCAGGCGGCCGGCCCTCGGATCCACAGCGGGCCAACCCCCTGAGTACCCGCCAGGTCGATCGCGCAAGGCCCCGGCAGGCCGCGGTCAACCCTGTCCGGCCGAGGGTACTGCGCGCAGCGTCGGCGGTGTCGTGCGACCGGCGTGATCGGCGGCGGCGAGTTCCGCAATCACTTCCAGCAGCTGGGCCTCGTCGATCGGCTTGGGCAGGAAGCGCACGCCGGCACGTTGCAGGCGGGCAATGTCACCGCTCTCGCCGAAGCCGCTGAGCAGCACGGCTGCCAGATCCGGGCGCCGTTCGCGCGCTTTCTCGATGAGCGCGGTCCCGGTCATGCCCGGCATGGTCTGGTCCGTGACCAGGACGTCGCAGGCCGTGGGCGTCTCCTGCAATAACCGTTGCGCGGCATTGCCGTCCGGGGCCGTGGTGACCTGTGCCCCTGCCTGCATGAGCAGTTCACTCAGCAGGCGGCGGATCAGCGGCTCGTCGTCCGCGACCAGGACGCGCACGCCGCCCAGGCTCGGCGCCGGCGGCGCGCTGGTTTCCGCCGGCGCGGTATGCGTCACCTCCTCGGTTGCCCGTGGGAAGAGCATGCGGACCTCGGTCCCGGCGCCGGCGCGCGAAGCGATGCAGACATGGCCGCCGGCGCGGTGCGTGACGCCGTGCACGACCGCGAGCCCGAGCCCGGTGCCGCTGCCGACCTGCTTGGTGGTGAAGAAAGGCTCGAACACGCGGCCGATGTGCGCCGGATCGATGCCACTACCGTCGTCGCTTACCACCAGTTCGACGAATTCCCCTTCGACCGGACGATGGCAGGCATCGCATTCCTCGCGCGCGCCGTGACAGGTACGCAGGGTGACGCGAATATGTCCGTGTTCACTGATGGCGTCGCGTGCGTTGACGACGAGATTGACGAGTGCCTGGTGCAGCTCGACCGGGTCGGCCATGATCGGCGGCGTCGCCGCGTCGAGAGCGTCATCGAGCGAGATACTCGACGGGATGACCGCGGCGAGCATGTTGAGGGCGTCGCGTACCACGGCGCACGGCTCGAGCGCGCACGGCGCGTCGGCAACGTCGCTGCGGCTGAAAGCGAGCATCTTGGCGACGAGATCGCGGCCGCGCTCCCCGGCGCTGGTGATGGCCTGGAGATAATCGTTCAGCCGGCTGTCCGCGCTGTCGCCGAGGCGGCGCTGTGCGAGCGCCGCGAACCCGAGCACGCTGCACAGGATGTTGTTGAAGTCGTGCGCGACGCCGCCGGTGAGCTGGCCGATGGACTCCATCTTCTGTGCCTGCTGCATCTGGCGGCGCATGCGTTCCTGTTCGAGTTCCAGCGACCGTTGCGCAGTGACGTCCTCGGCGATGCCGACGAAGCCGCGGATGTCGCTGCCCGCGCGCACCGGGGCGATGCGCATGTGCACCGTGAAACGGGTGCCGTCCGTGCGGCGCATGCGGTACTCGTCATCGAAGTCGCCGTCGGGCTCGGCCAGGTAGGCACGCCAGCGCGCAAGCACCGCCGCGCGATCCTCGTCCTCGACCAGCCGCGCCCACAGCCGGTTGAGATCGTCTTGCGCATGACTCCCCAGCATCCGATGCACGGACGGGTTGCAGAAGGTCACGCGTCCTTCGCGGTCGGCCGTGAAGATGCCGATCGGCGAGTTGTCCACGAGCACGCGCAACCGGGCCTCGCTTTCCGCCAGTGCCGCTTCGGCCCGCTTGCGGTCGGTGATGTCCAAGTGGATGCCGGCTCCGACCAGCGCGCGGCCTGCCTCATCGCGCACGGTGATGGCGCCGCGGTCGAGCACCCAGACCCAGCTGCCGTCGCGCGCGCGCAGGCGTGTCTCGCTCGAGTAGCGGTCCGTCTCGCCGGCGAGCAGCTGGCCCAGCTGGCGGTCGATCTCGCGCAGGTCGTCCGGGTGGACCAGGGCGCGCCAGGCCTCGATGTCGGGCGTGATCTCGCTCGCGCGGTAACCGAGCATCGCGGCCCAGCGCTCGTCGACGCGGTGCGCGCCGCTGACGATGTCCCACTCGTACATGCCGACCTCGGAGCCTTCGAGCACCAGCTCGAGGCGCGCCTGGTTGGCCGCGAGGTCGTTCTCGACCCGCTTTCGCGCGGTGATATCGAGTTGCATGCCGATCATGCGCAGGGGCTGGCCGTCGCTATCGCGCTCCACGACATGACTGCGCGAGAGCATCCATCGCCACTCGCCGTCGCTGGTGCGCGCGCGCGCCTCCATCTCGATGAACGGCGTCTGCCCTGCGAGGTGACGCTCGACTTCGACCATGATCGCATCGATCTCGTCCGGGTGGCACACGGCCTTCCAGTCGTCCACGTGACAGACGTCGGCCGGCGTGCAGCGCAGCATCGCGGCCAGCTCCGCATTGATCGTGAATTCGCCGCTGGGCACATGCCATTCCCACAAGCCGACGCCGGCCGTGGCGATGATCATGTCGAGACGCCGTGCCTGGTCGCGCAGTTCCTGCTGCGCGGCGCGCTGTTCGTCGATATCGATATGTACGCCGCTCATGGCCCGCGGTCGGCCGTCCGCGTGGCGCGCGGAAACGCAGGCCCGGCTCAGGATCCAGCGCCATTTGCCGTCGCCGCTCGCCACGCGGTACTCGATCAGGTACGGCACCGCTTCGTCGGCGAGGTGAGCTTCCTTGAGGGCCATCACGCGCGGCAGGTCGTCGGCGTGGATCAGCGCGCGCCAGTCCTGCACGGTGCGCGGCGGCGTCGAGCTGTCGTAGCCGAGACGGGTCAGCCACGGGCCACTGCAGCGGAAGCTGTCGTCATCGAGGTCCCATTCCCACAGCCCGACCGGCGTGTGCTCGAGGACCAGGGCGAGGCGCGCCTGTTCGGCACGGATCAGCGCCTGCTCCTCGCGTTGCGTGGTCATGTCGAGGTGGATACCGGACATGCGCGCTGGCCGTCCCTGCGGATCACGAACCGTGACCATGCCACGGTCCAGCAGCCAGCGCCAGCTGCCGTCGGCATGGCGCATACGATGCTCTGATTCATAGAACGGCGAGCGTCCCGCGAGGTGCTCGCGGACCTTGTGCAGAGTCAGTTCGAGGTCGTCGGGATGGACCAGCGACAGCCAGGTCTGGATGGTCGGCTGGAGCGCGCTGAGTTCGTAGCCGAGCATGCTTGCCCAGCGCGCATTGAAGCGCACTTCGTCGGTTGCGAGGTCCCAGTCCCAGACGCCCGCATTGGCGCCGGCGACGACGACTTCCAGCCAGGCACGTTGCGCTTCGCGCGCGTCGCGTTCGTGCCGGCGCTGGATCTCGGCGCTGGCGCAGCGGGCGGCGCAGACGGTCAGGGAATCGTCCTCGGTGGATTCGGCGCCTGCGTCGAGCAACAGCAGTGCGCCCAACGCATCGCCGCTATCGCCGCGCAGCGGCACGATGTCGACCTGGTGGGTGCCCGCATCGAGCAGGGGATCGCTCGGGAAGCGCGTCTGCAGGGCACCGGTCAGGGTCCGTGCAGCGTCGCCGGTTTCGCGGCCTGCAGCCAGCTCGGCGACCACGCTGCCCTCGAGCGCGAAATCCGGCGGCATTGGGGTGGCGGACGTGCTCCAGCCGCCCAGCACCCGAACCCGCTCGGCAGCCGGCTCGAACATCAGCACCGCGGCCGCGCGTGCCTCCCTGGCGTAGGCGACGGCATGTGCGATGGCCTGCTCGCGTTCGCCGCCGCAGACCGGTTCGGACAGGATCTGGAGTGCACGCCGCTGGCGTTCGATGAACGTGACGTCGGTACGCAGCGAGAGGTAGCCGGCGACGGCGTCGCCGGCATCGCGCAGGGGCAGGATGGTCGACTTGACCCAATACGGGGAACCGTCTTTGCGCCGGTTTTCGATGACCCCGTGCCAGGTACGTCCGGCACTGATGGTCCGCCACAGGCCGGCGTAGAACGCCGGATCATGGCTCGCCGAGCGCAGGATGCGGTGATTGTGCCCGACGAGTTCATCGGCCGCGTAGCCGCTGATGCGGCAGAAGCGCTCGTTCACCGCGGTGATGATGCCGCGCGCGTCCGTCACCGAGACGATCGCGTGCGCATCGAGCGCATTGCGCAACGCGGCCAGCTCGCGGGCGACAGCATCGCCCGCGATCGCCGTGCTGCGCCACGACGTCGCCACGATGAGCAGGGCCAGGCACAGCCCCGCCGCGTGCACGCCGGTGACCGCGAACGCAGGCGTCTCCGCCATGCCGCCGAGGAGGCTGAAGAGTCCGAACTGCATGAGATGGCCGAGCAGGCTGGCGAGCACGACCACGGCGAGGAGCGGGTACGGTCCGCGCGCGAGCCGCCTGGACAACGGGGAGCAGCGGGGATCTCGAGGTGCCTTGATCAAGGGGGACTTCCTGCGCGCGTGCGCTGAGGCTGGGGGATACCGGACGGCGCCGCGCGCCGGCGCCCGGCAGCGAGGCCCGGCGCGGCGGAGCGCCTGGACAGGATAGCGATTCAATCGAAAAAACCTTGAGCGGGCCGGGCGCGCTGCGGCACGCTCCGAAGGCCCGGGCAGAATGCTCGGGCGGGCACCGTCGACGGCTGTTTGCAGGTCGTGCAGCGATGCGATTTACAATCCCCGGACGTGGCGGCGCGCTTGCCGCCGGCGGTCCCCCAGGTGATGCCATGGATGCTCTTCACCCTGATTCACGAGTCTCCTCCGGAGCCGCTGGCGGTGCGTTCAGGCCTTGCATGAGGGGGGCTGCCCCCGTGCGAGCCAGCTGCGGGGCACCACGACGGTGGCCCGGCCCGTGAGCGGGACGGCGCGCGAACAGGCGCTGACCACTGCCGTCCTGGCAGCCGTGCCCGGCGCACTGCTGGTCGTTGCACGGGGCGGGGTCATCCGGTTCTGCAACCGGGCCGCGGAAAGCCTGTTCGGCTACGACAGCGGCGCGCTCGCCGGCGAGTCCGTCGACCAGCTCGTACCGGCGGCCCTGCGCGAGAGCCATGCGCGCTTGCGTGCGGCCTTCGCCGGGCAAGCCCGCGAGCGCACCATGGGCGGCGGGCTGGTCGTCGCTGCGCGTCGCCATGACGGCAGTGAGTTTCCGGCCATGATCGCGCTCAAGCCGGCGATGCTGGCGGGCGAATCGGTGATCACGGCCCTGGTGCGCGATGTCAGCGAGGGCGTCGAGAGCGAACAGGCGATGCGCGGCTATGCCGACAGCCTGTCCCGGGCCAATGCCGAGCTCGAACGCTTCGCCGCGGCTGCCGCGCACGACATGAACGAGCCGCTGCGCGCCATCGCCGGCTACTGTGCGCTTGCACTCGACCACTCCGCCGGCCCTACCGATGCCCAGGTCCGGCGCTGGCTCGAGCAGGCGCGTGACGGCGCGACGCGCTTACGCGCAGTGGTCGACGGCCTGCTGCGCCACGCGCGCAGCGCCGGCGCGGCCCTGGCCGTCGAGCCGGTCGCGGCGGACGCCGCGTTCGCCAACGTGCGGTCGGACCTCGAGCTGCTGATCGCGCAGAGCGCTGCGCGCGTTACGCACGATCCCCTGCCGACCGTGCAGGCCGATCCGGCATTGCTCGAGCAACTGCTGCGCAATCTCCTGGCCAATGCCCTGCAGTACCGCGGCGAAGCGGCGCCGGTCATTCACCTGGCCTACCGGCGGCACGCCGGACACCATGTGTTCGCCCTGTCGGACAACGGCATCGGAATCGAAGCGGATGCGCACCAGCGGATCTTCGAGATCTTCGGCACGCTGCCCGCGCGCTCGCCGGGTACCGGCGTCGGCATAGGCCTCGCGGTGTGCAAGACCATCGTCGCGCGGCACGGTGGCGAGATCTGGGTGAGTTCCGTACCCGGCGCCGGCGCCACGTTCCATTTCACGCTCCCCGTGCGCGATGCGGCGCGCCCCGAGCCGTGACGGCCGGCAACGGGACGGGCTTCGCGCCGGTCGTCCTCGTCGAGGACAGCCCGAGCGATCGCGAACTGGCTTGCGAGGCGCTCGCCGCCGGGCGCCTGGCCAACCCACTGTTGACATTCGTCAGCGGCGAAGAGGCCCTGGCCGCGCTGGCCGCGCGCTCGCCCGGGGAGGCCCCACCGGTCCTGATCCTGCTCGACTTGAACTTGCCCGGCATGTCCGGGCGCGAGCTGCTGGAGGTGCTGAGGCGGACGCCGTCACTGGCCGCGATCCCGGTGGTCGCACTCACCAGTTGCGACGACGATCACGATTTCCTCCGCGGCGAGGGCCTGCCGGTGGATGCCTACCTGACCAAGCCCGTGACCCCCGCGCGCCTGTTCGCGGCCGCTGCCAGGGTCGAGCGTCTCGCGTCGGGCCTGCTCACCCGGCCGCGTGTGCGCTGACCTGTCGAACCGCGGGGCGCGGCTGGCCGCTGCTGGCGAGACGCGCGATTTCCAGCGCCGGCAGCGGGCGATGGAACAGGAAGCCCTGCAGGTTGGTGGCCCCGAGATGCCGCAGTTGCCGCAGCTGCTCGACGGTCTCGACGCCTTCGACCGTCACCTCGAGCCCGAGTTCGGCCGCGAGGCCCAGGATCGAACGGACGATGGCGCGGTCGGTCGCGTCGTGAGCGAGGGCGTCGACGAAGCGCTTGTCTATCTTGATGCTGTCGATCGGGAAGGACTTGAGGTAGTTATAGGAACCGTAGCCGGTACCGAAGTCGTCGATGGCGAAACGCACGCCGAGTTCGCGCAGGGCACCGAGTTCGGTGCGCACGGTGGCGGACTGGTCGAACAGCAGTGATTCGGTGAGTTCGAGGCAGATGCGCCCGGCGCTGATGCCGGCGGAGGCGAGTTCGGCGGCGACGTAGGCGGCGAAACCGTGCGCGCTGAGCTGCGCGGCCGAGACGTTGACATGCAGCGTGGGAATGGCGCCGTCGGTGGTGTTCCAGTCGGCGAACTGGCGCAAGGCTTCCTTCAATACGAAGCGTCCGACCTGCTGCATGAAGCCGAGTTTCTCCACCGCCGGCAGGAACGTCGCCGGCGCCATCATGCCGCGTGCCGGGTGCTGCCAGCGCAGCAGGGCCTCGACGGCGATCATGCGGTGCATATCGGAATTGACGATGGGCTGATAGTGAAGCAGCAGCTCGGAGCGTTCCAGCCCGCAGCGGATCGCGCGATCGAGTTCGAGGTTGTCGACCATCTGCTGGTCGAGTTCGTCGGTGAACACGCAGTACTGGTTCTTGCCGAGCGACTTGGCGCGGTAGAGCGCGATGTCCGCTGCCTTGCACAACCATTCCGCGGTGAAGCGCGAGGATTCGGGCGTGAACAGCGAGACGCCGATGCTCAGCGCCGGGCGCAGTTCGATTCCGCCGATACGTATGACCTGTTGCGATATGGCCTGCAGCTTGGCCGCGATCTGGAGCGCGCCCTCGGCATGGCGCAGCCCCTCGAGCAGGACGGCGAACTCGTCGCCTCCGAGGCGGGCCACGGTGTCGCTGTCACGTACGCTGCCGCGCAGCGCGGCGGCGATCTCGCGCAGGAAGCTGTCGCCGATATCGTGACCGTGGCTGTCGTTGATCTGCTTGAAGTCGTCGAGATCGATCATGAGCAGCGCGGCATGCTCCCCCGAGCGCTGGCATCGCTCGAGCGCATGGCCGATGCGATCGGAGAGCAAACCGCGATTGGCGAGCCCGGTGAGGGGATCGAAATGCGCGCGTTCGAAAAGGCCGCGCAGGCGCCGTTCGTTGGCGCAGGTATAGGCGAGCGTCTGCACCAGGCGCGCCGGCGTGAGGTCGTTCTTGGCGATGAAATGCGTCGCGCCGCTATCGAGCGCGGCGCGCGCGCTCTCGCTCAGCAGTTCCTCGCTCATGCCGATGACGGGTGTCGTCGGCAGGTGGTCGACCGCCGAGCGCAGGTCCTGCAGACCCCGCCTGCCGTTGTCTTCGCAGTCGATGAGCAGGGCGTCGGGATGCAGCGGATTGTCGGCGAGCCCGGACAGGAATGCCTCGAACGAGGGATGGTAGACGCAGGAGTACTGGCCCGGAGCTTCGAGCTCGAGATACTCACGGATCAGGATGAAATCACCGTAGTTGTCGTCGACGATGACGATTATCCGCGTGTCCATGCGCGCTCCCCAGGCAGCGATTGCGCCCATTCAAACCCGTATCGTCCTGTCCGCGCACGACTTTAGGGACCTCTGGACAAGTCAGGATGTCGCCGGGTGCCGGCTCGTTCGGAGGAAGCTGTAGCGGCCGTTGACGCCGGCGCGTACGTCGCGAGGTGAAATCAGGCCGTCAACTTATGCATACTGGGGACGCGATACCCGCGGCGGCGGCCCATGGAGCGGACGGATGCGCGAAGAGGAGAGCCCGGAGACCCCCTGGCGGCCCGATGGTGTGACGCACCCGGTCGCAGCGGACACGCGCCCGTTCGCGGTCGACGCGTCGAGTGACCCGGGTCTCTACGAACTCGCGCCGGTGGCCCTGGTCTGCCTCGACGAACCGGGCTGCGTGCTCGCCGCGAACCAGGCGACCGCGCACCAGCTCGGGCGGACCGTCGCTTACATGTGCGGGCGTCCTTTCGTGACCATGGTGGCGCAGCGGGACCGGCGCCGGTTGTTCTCGCACCTCGCGCGTGTCGCGGGCGGGGAGCACTGCGAGCTCGACCTCACCATGGAGATGGTGCACGGGACGGAGCTGCCGGTGACCCTCGTCAGCAAGCCGGTGTTCGATCGCGATGGCCGCTTTCTGTGCTCGAGCAACGCGGTGCTCGACGTCAGCCGGCGGCAGCAGGCCGAGAGCACGCTGCGCCAGGCCAAGGAGCGGCTGGACCACATCGCCCATCACGATGCCCTCACGGGGCTGCCCAATCGTTACCTGTTCGACGACCGCCTGACTCGTGCCCTGGCGCGCTGCCGGCGCCATGGCTGGCTCGGCGCCCTGGTCTTCGTCGACATCGATCGCTTCAAGTTCTTCAACGACAGCTATGGGCACGACGTCGGGGACGCGGTGTTGATCGAGGCCGCGACCCGCCTCGCGATGTCGGTGCGCGAGCAGGACACGGTGTGCCGTTACAGCGGCGACGAGTTTCTCGTCATTCTCGAGAACGTCACCAGCCGAGCCGATGTCGAAGCCATCGTCGCCAAGCTGCGCGACGAGTTCGCGCGGCCGCTCTACGGCCTGACCGAGCGTCCCCTGCAGCTGACCGCCTCGTTCGGCGCCACCTTGTTCGACAAGTCTGTCCGGGATGCCGATGCGATCATCAAGCAGGCCGATATGGCCATGTACGAAGTCAAGCAGGACAGCCGTGACGGCATCGGCTACTTCTCGCGCCAGCTGGCCGCCGAGGGCGAGCGCAGACGGCTGCTGGAGGCGGACCTGCGCATTGCCGCCAGCGAAACGAGCCAGCTGCGCCTGGAGTTCCAGCCGCAGGTCGATGCGCGGACGCGGCTGGCCTGCGGTTGCGAAGCGTTGTTGCGCTGGGATCATCCGAGCCAGGGCCTGATTCAACCCGGCGAGTTCATCGGCCTCGCGGAGCATGCCAGCCTGAGCGGGGTGTTGACGCGCTGGGTTCTCCGCGAAGCCTGCCTGCGGGCGCGACGCTGGCTCGACGGCGGCCGCGACTTCGGACGCGTTGCAGTCAACGTATCACCACGCGACCTGGCCGGCTCCGGGCTGGTCGAGAGCGTCGATAGCGCGCTCGAGGCCAGCGGTCTGCCGCCCAACCGCCTGGAGGTCGAAGTGACCGAGTCCAGCGTCATGCACCATCCGCTCGAGGCGCGTCGCGCGCTCCGCGAGCTGAACGCACGCGGCGTCCGCATCGCGCTCGACGACTTCGGTACCGGTTACTCGTCGCTGCGCTGCCTGCAGGACTACTGTTTCGATCGGATCAAGATCGACCGTTCGTTCGTCGCCGAGCTCGGCGACGGCGCCGGCGCCGATGCCATCGTGGAGGCGATGGTATCCATGGCGCGGAGCCTCGGTATCGAGGTCGTGGCCGAGGGCGTGGAAACACCGCGGCAGGTGCGGCATCTGCGTCGCCACGGCGTCAACCTTATGCAGGGCTTCCTGTTCTCGCGGCCGCTCGCCGACGAGGCTTTTGCGGTGTTCAGTTCGCCTGGGACGGCTGGCTGACTTCCTCGTGCAGGGCAGGCAGCCGCAGCTCGAAACGTGCCCCGCCGCCATCGTCTCCCGCGCACACGAGCGACCCGCCGTGGCGTTCCGCGATGCGCCGCGCGATGGCCAGGCCGACGCCGAAGCCCGGATCGGCATTTTCGCGGGCACGGTGCGCGAACATCTCGAAGATGTGCTCGCGATCCGCCACCGGCACACCGGGTCCATCGTCGCTCATGGAGATGATCCATTCTGCGTCGACCAGTTCGCCCTCGAAGCGCACGTTCGGGTGCTCGCGGTTGGAGTAGCGGATGGCGTTGTCCAGCAGTTCGGCCACCGCGCGCACGCCCTGGCGCCTGTCGAGTTCGATACGCTTGGGCAGGGAGCGCATGTCGAGGCGTGCCCCGCTGCGCTCGAAGCGATCGCCGAGGCGCTCACAGGCTTCCTGCACGACGTCGTAGAAGTCCACCACTTCGAGTGACGTCGCCCGGGTCATCACGCGCGAGTATTCGAGCACACCGTTGAGCATTTCCTGCAGGCGCTCTGCGCCCTGCTGGATCTGCTCGAGGTAGAGCGCCGTTTTCTCGTCGACGTCCTGACCGACACGTTGTGCCAGCAGGCGCGTGAATCCGCTGACCATGCGTACCGGTTCGCTCAGTTCGTGCGAGACGGCATAGGCGAAGCCCTGCATGTTCTCCGTGCGTTGCTCGAGCTGCTGCGCGGTGTGCTTGATGTTACTGATGTCGACGAAGGTCACGACGACGCCGCCGATACCCCCGGCTTCGCGGCGGTAGGGGTGAACGCGCATCAGGAACCAGTTGCCCTCGGCGTCGCGTACTTCGTGCTCGGCCTCTTCGCCGGTCCTGAGCACGGTAGACAGTTCGTTGAGAAAGGCAGGGAAGCTGATCTTGCTGTTGAGGTGCGAGATGGGGCGGCCGATGTCCTGGGTGAGCAGGCTGAACTGGCGTGCCACGGCAGGCGTGAACCGGCGGATGCACAGCGACTCGTCGAGGAACACGGTGCCGATCTCGGTGCTCGCGAGCAGGTTGTCCATGTCGTCGTTGGCCGTCGTGAGTTCCGCGATCTTGCTCTCGTATTCCTTGTTGACCGTATACAGCTCTTCGTTGACCGAGTGCAGTTCCTCGTTGGTGCTCTGCAGCTCCTCGTTGGCCGCCATGAGCTCTTCGTTGGTCGCCTGCAGCTCTTCGTTACTCGTCTCGAGTTCCTCGACCGTCGCCTGCAGGTACTCCTTCGTGTAGCGCAGTTCCTGTTCGAGGCGCGTGACGTGTTCGGAATGCACCGAGGCCTGGTCCACCAGGATCGCGTCGCTCGCCTCGGGTTCGTCGCCAGGACTGGTGCCCGGCTGGTGGGCCTGCTCGAAAGTGATGAGGAAGTAGTCGATCGGCTGTGGCTGCCCGATGGCTTCTATGGTGACGCGTACGATGCGCTCTTCGTCGTCATCGAGGCTGACGCGGATGCCGCCGTAGCGGACGACCTTGGCTTCCTTGCCCGCGCGTTGCATGCCCGTCGACAGGGCCATGCGTAGTTCCGGCAGGACCAGCTCGAGCACGTTGAGCGAAGCGACGCCCGAGCGTGGCCGGAGGTAGTCGGTGGCATGGTTGAAAGTGTGCGTCAGGTCACCACCGCTATCGACGAGGAGAGCGGGCGGTACGTAACGGTCCAGCAGCACGTCGTAGGTACGCAGCATGGTGATGTCACGCCCGGCGCGTTGGCGGGGTTGCACCTGGTGCGACCAGTTGGCGACGTTCTCGCGGTCGGCGGTGCTGCGCCGATCGGAGGCACGCAGCGCAGCGGCCAGACGCACGTCGCGACGCTTGCTGAACAGCTTGAAGTGACGGTCTATGGTCTCGAACTCGTCCTGTACGT
>JAUIFX010000037.1 GCA_030429865.1 Gammaproteobacteria bacterium
CCAACTCTTCGTCAAGGATCCCGACGGCGTCACCATCGAGCTGAATTTCTTTCACGGCGAACCATGACCGGGCACCATCACCGGCGCCGGCAGTGCCTCGGCGCCCTGCTCGGGCTGGCGCTGACGCCGGCCGTGGCCGCGGCCGATTTCGATCTCGACATCGCGCAGCTCGCCGAACTTAGCCCGCGCCCCGGCAGCGTGCTGGACGCGACCAATGCCGCGCGCTACGGCCACCTCGTCGACCGCGACTTCCGCCGCTTCATCGAGGGCGGCTTCACCACCCTGAGCATCACCGAGCCGCTGTCGTTCATGCCGCATGCCGCCTACGTCCAGGCGACGCGGCGTTACCGGGGGCAGGCGTCGCTCGGTGCCACGCCGGGCTTGCTCGACAACTACGCCCAGGGCCTGCCCTTTCCCTCGCCACCGGCACGTGACGACGCCGACGCCGGCATCAAGACCGCCTGGAACATGCGTTACGCGTATACCGGCGACAGTGGACTGTTGCCCGAAATCCACTGGCAGCTGCGCGACTGGCGGCGCGACGAGCCGCAGTTCGAGATGCTGTTCGAGGCGCGCGCGATGCGCTTCATGTACCGCCACGTGCAGCCCCCCGTGCCATTCGTCGAGGACAACCCGCAGGATGCCTACGCCGCCTTCCTGCTCACCGCGGTCGACGCCGGCAGCTACGACGACACCCAGGCCCTGGTGTTCACCAACCGCGACGAGGCGCAGGCAGTCAACGGCTGGGTCTACCTGCCACAGCTCGGCCGCACGCAGTCGCTGGCCGCGTTCGCCACTGGCGAGTCGATGTTCGGCAGCGACATCCTGCCGCACGATTTTCTCGTCTATTCCGGCCGCCTGACCGACATGCGCTGGCGCCTGCTGGGCACGACCTACATGCTGCTACCGCTCTACCGGCACGATCGCATCGAACCGGACGCGCGCAAGGCGCGCAAATACGACTACTGGCACGTCGCTTTCGACGGCCGGGCCGGCTGCTTCCCGCGGGTCGAGTGGCAGCTGCGTCCCACGCTCGTGCTCGAGGGCACCGCCGCCGACCCGGCAGCCGCGGTGCAGAAGCGCGTGTTCTACGTCGATGCGCAGACGCACGTCGCGCCGCTGTGGAAGGTCTACCGCGAGGACGCGCGGCTGTGGAAGTTCGTCATCGCGCCGTACGCCCACCCGAATTCGCACCTTGCCGCCAACCACGAGAGCGGCGCGCCGATCGCCACCGCGTTTTCGACCATCGACATCGAGACCAACCGCTGTACCACGCTGCAGGTACTGACGCTGGTGAACAGCGACGACGTCACGCCGGCCGATTTCGACACTACCGCGATGCAGAGCGGCGGCGGCCGCGGCTTCAGGCGCTGAGCGCGGCGCGACTGGTTGCCGCCTGCGCCTGCCTCTATAGTCGAGACGTTTCCATCCATCGTCCTGGGGAGGTCGACATGAAATTCAGCCTGCACGTGCAGACACGCATCACCGACTGGCAGCTGATCAAGGAACTCGAGGATCTCGGCTACGACGCTGCCTGGGTCCCGGATACGCAGATGATGTGGTCGGACTGCTACGCGACCATGGCCCTCGCCGCGCAGGCCACATCGCGCATCCGTATCGGCACGGGCGTCGCCATCGCCGGCACCCGGATCGCGCCGACCACCGCCGCGGCCATCGCCTCGATCAACGCCATCGCCCCGGGACGCATCTTCCTCGGCATCGGCACCGGCCACACGGCGATGCGCGTGATGGGCCAGGACCCGATCCCGATCAAGGAATTCCGCGACTACCTGCGCGTCGTCCGCGCGATGCTGCACGGCGAAGAAGTCGATTTCACCTACCGTGGCCGCACCACCGACATCGCCTGGCAGAACCACGGGAGCGGCTTTCGCAACATCGAGGACCGCGTGCCGATCTACGTTGCCGCGAACGGACCGCGTGCGCTGCGTACCGCGGGCATGTACGGCGACGGCCTCGTTTCAATCTTCAACGAGCAGAAGGAAGTGCTCGAATTCAATCTCGCCCACGTGCGCGAAGGCCAGGCCAAGGCCGGCCGCGACGGCGCCGACTTCCACACCACGACACTGACCAATGCCCTCGTTCTGCGCGCCGGCGAGAAGCTCACCGACGACGCCGTCATCGACCGCGCCGGCTCATGGGTCGTGACGGCGCTGCATTTCGTCTACGAAATCTGGCGCTACACGAAGGACGACAGCGTCGTACCGGACTACATGAAGGACATCTGGGAGGAGTACAACGACCACGTCGAGAACTTCCCCGTGCCGCCGGAGAAACGTCACCAGCTGATCCACGAAGGGCACTGCAGCTATCACCCGGCGGGAGAGCGCAAGTTCGTCACGCCGAAGATGATCGAGGGGACGACCCTGGTCGGCGGTCCGAGTGAGCTGGCCGAACAGATCCGCGCGGCCGAGGCCAACGGCCTCGGCGAAGTCAGCCTGCTGCCCCCGCTCGCGCACATCCGCGAGGTCGCCCGCGACTTCGCCGAGCAAGTGATTCCATTGTGCTGAAGGTACGTCGCGGGCGGCCGTGCGCAGCCGCCCGCTGACGCCGCGCGGCGGGCACCGCGCGCCTCAGTCCTTGATAACGTGCTCGCGCGTGATGATGAAGTCGAGCGGCACGGTGAGGAAATTGTCCTCGTCGGCCCGCGTCGTCGCGTATTCCGGCGAGCGCGCCGACGCCCGCATCGCGTCGGTGTTCTCGAACCAGGTCAGGGCAAGACCGTCCAGCGATGGCTCGCGGCCGTCGCGGTAGGCGCGGGCGCGTGGTTCTGCACGTAGCGCAAGACGGTCCCGATCGAGGCGCCCAGCGGCCCGTGCACCTCGCGCCAGTAGCGCTGGAAATCCGGCACCGGCATGCCGGCCTTGCGCCGCACGAGCTCGATGTTCTTGACGCCTCCCGGGGGAATCGGCCCGTCCTTGATCACGTGTTCGTCGACGAACAGCTGGCGATGGCCGGCCGGGGCGATGAACCGGGCCTCGTCCTCGCGCACCGCGGCGAGTTCCGCGGTGCCTTCCAGTGCACGCAGCGCGTCGCTGTCGTCGAACCACAGCTCGGCGATGCCGTCGGCTGCCGGCTCACCCTTGCGATAGCCCGACAAAAGCGTGTGTGACTGCACGTAGCGGCGCAGGCCGGGCAGGCGCGCGACCAGGGCCGCGTGGTTATTGAGCCAGTGATCCTGGAACGCCTCGACAGCGAGGTCGGTGCGGCGATTCAGCACGGAAACGAGCTTGAGCATGAAGGTTCCTTGTCGTCAGTCATGATGTCGGCCCGGTCACGCGCCCGGGCTCGAGTTCCCGGTAGCGTGGCAGGCCGTCGGTGATGTCGTCCCAGGGCGCCGCGGAAGCGGCGAAGATATGTCCGCCGTGCGTGACGCCCGCGAGGTCGTCGAACAAGCCGGCGCGCACGCGCACGCCCGGCACCCCGTCGCGGCGGCTGAGTACCGGCGCACCGCAACGCGTGCAGAAACAGCGTACCTTGCCGGGCGATGCTCGGAACTCACCGAGGAGCCGCCGCGGATCCTCGAGCGTGAAGGCCTCCTCCGCAACCGGCAGCACGGCGAGGAACGGCGCGCCGGCCGTGCGCCGGCACTGCGCGCAATGGCAGTACACCAGGGGTGCGAGCGGCCCGCGCACGCAGACGCGAATCGCGCCGCACAGGCAATGCCCGGCATACACCGGCGGCGCCGACGCGGTCGTGGTCTCTTCGTCACCGTAGTCGTTCATCGCTCCCCTGCCCGCTCGACGGCCCGGCGCCCAATCTACCGCGTCGGCCTGCCGATCGTCCAAGCACGCCGGACGCCCGCTGCCGGGACGCCTCGCTTGAGCCCGCCGCGGGCGTCGTGGCACCATGCCCGCGCCGTGCCGCGGCACGCGGCGCCACCGGACCCCGACCAAGCCATGCGACTGTTTCGTCCCACCCCCGCCGCGTGCTGCCGTGGCCTCGCCTGCGCCCTGCTGATGCTCTCCGCGCTCGCGCTGCCGCTCGCCGCGGCCGCCGCCGACGCCGCCCGGCTGAGCGGTCACTGGACGCTCGACGAAGACCACAGCGACGACGCCGAGGACGCCTTCGAGGGCAAGCTGCGCAAGCGCCGCTTCGGCTCCAGCCTGCCGAGCGGCGGTTCGGGGCCCGGCGGGCGGCGCACGGTAGCGGACAAGTCGCAGGACGAATACTGGCGCACCGTGGCGGAAAAGGAGGAACGCCGCTCGGCCAGCAACCTCCACCGGCTCGGCACCGTCTACCCGCTGATCACCGCGGCCGAGCTCGACATCAGCCCGGCCCGGGGCGGCCTCGAGATCGTCTACGACAAGCTGCTGCCGCGTTTCGTCCGCCCCAACCCGGATGGCCGGGTCTTTTCCGCGAGCGGCGACGAGCTCGTCGCCGACACCATCGGTTACACCCTGGCGTACTGGGAGGACGGCGACCTCATGCTCGAGACCGACCCGCCGGACGGCGGCAAGTACATCGAGCGGCTGCGCCTGAGCGATGACGGCCAGCGCATCGCGTACCGCGTCGAGGTACGCGGCCGCGTGCTCGAGGAACCGGTCGAGATGGAGCGCGAGTTCGTGCGCGCGGGCGAGGCGCGGGCACACGCCGGCCAGGCGCGCTGAGCCCCCGCCGGCGAGCGGCAGCACGCGCTCAGCGCAGGCTGTCGGCAAGCTCGTCGCGAAAATCCGGGTGCGCGATGCCGATGAGCGCTTCGGCGCGGTCCCACAGGCTTCTGCCGCGCAGCCGCGCGATGCCGAACTCGGTGATGACGCAGTCGACGCAGTAGCGTGGCGTCGTGACCACGCTGCCGGGTGCGAGGCTCGGTACGATCTTCGAGCGCTTACCGTCCGCCGTGGTCGACGGCATGGCGATGATCGACACCCCCCCTGGCGACTGTGCGGCAGCCTCGATGTAGTCCAGGCTGCCGCCGACCCCGCTGATCTGGGTCGACCCCAGCGTCTCGCCGTTGCTCTGCCCCTGCAGGTCGATTTCGACGGCGGAATTGATCGAGACGAAACGTTCCAGGCGCGCCAGCTCACGCGGCCCGTGGGTGACGTCCATGCCCTGCATGTCGACCAGTGCGTGACCGTCGCAGTAGGCATACAGCGCGGCGCTGCCGGCCAGCTCACCGGTCAGGACCCGCGGGCGATGACGCACGTTCTCGAGGAAGCGCACCAGGCCCTCGGAGAGCATGCCGGAGTAGAGGTCGACCCCGTCTATGTCGGCCAGGCGAGCCAACACCCGGTCGGGCACCGCGCCGATGCCGAGCTGCACGCAGGCCCGCTGCGGCACGAGACTCAGCACGTGCTCGATGATCGCCTCGTCGCGCGCCTCCGGCTGACCGGTATCGTAGACCGCCAGCGGCAGGTCGGACTCGAGCGCAACGTCGATGCGCTCGAGTGGAATGCGCGAATCACCGCCCGTGACCGGCATGTTGCTGTTGAACTCCGCGATCACCAGGCGTGCCTGCTCGACCAGGTGACGATTCGGACCGACCGAGATCCCCAGGCTGACCGTGCCGTCCGGCAGCGGCGGCGTCGTCTGCACGACCACGGCATCGACCGGGATGGCCCCGTCGCGGCGGACCACGCGTGTCAGGTCGCTGAGCCGCAGCGGCACGAAACTCAGCTTGCGCCGGTCGTTCTCGCGGAACAGTTTGCGCAGGCGCGGCGCGGCCTGCCAGGTGAGGTAATGGAAGTGCTCGCCGAGGCCGCGATCGAGAAAACCGTACGCGCCGAGCGAGAGCCCGGAGCACACGGTGAGGCGGCTGAATCGCTCGACCTGGCTGCTGAAGGCGGCGTAGAACTGGCGGGGCTCGGCACAAGCGCCCGGAAAGGCGACGGTCATACCGTCCTCGAGCGCCTGCACGGCGGTGTTCGGCTCGACGATTTTCATGATGCGGAAAACGGCTCCTGCTGCGCTGAGGTCCGGCGGGCAGTGTAGCCTGTCGGCACGCCGTCGGCGCCGGGGCGCGCCCTGACAAGCGCGCCCCGCGGATGATATAAAACGCCGCACCAGCGCACGCTGGCCATCACCAGGACCTGCCTCGACGCGCTTCCGGCCGGCGCCAGCACCGCGCGCGGGCCACGCGGGCCTGGCGCCACATAACAACGACACATCCAATCGCACACTGACCCGGGGAGACTTTTCGTATGTTCGGTTTCGACCCCCTGATTTTCTGGGGCTGGACGTTCCTCTGCTTCTACATGGGCCTGATGATCCTGTTCGGCTTCGTCGGCATGTCGCGCATCCAGGGCAGCGACGACTTCGCCACCGCCCGCGGCAGCTATGGCCCCCTCTTCCTGGCCTTTGCGATGACCGCGACCACGGCCAGTGGCGCGACCTTCCTCGGCCTCCCGGGGCTCGCCTACAAGGCCGGCTTCTCGGCCCTGTGGTACGCCTTCGTCTACCCGCTCGGCGTCTACTGCGGCGTGCTCGTGTGCCTGCACGCCATCCGCCGCGCCGGCGCGAGCTTCGGCAGCCGTTCGATGCCGGAATTCATCGGCGACCGCTTCGATTCCAACGCGCTGCGCATCATGGCCGCACTGTTCTCGCTGCTGCTGCTGTTCTACCTCGCCGGCCAGCTGCTCGCCGGCGCGGTGATGTTCACCCAGATGCTGGGGCTGGAGACCTTCCCCGCGCTGTGCGTCACGGCCGTCGTGCTGATGTTCTACATCGCCCTCGGTGGTGCCCACGCCGACATCCTCACCGACGGGGTGCAGGGCGCGCTGATGCTCGTGCTCGCCACGCTCGTGCTGTGGATGTTCCTGACCGGCTACGGCGTCGACGGCGGCTTCGACGGCATGGTCACGCGCCTCGATTCGCTCGACCCGGCGCTGACGGCCAACCTGCACCCGACCCACCCGCTGTTCGACTCGCGGTGGGACCTTTTCGCGATCTTCGTCGCCCACCTGCCGCTCGGCCTGCTGCCGCACATCGGCAACAAACTGTGGGCGCTGAAGGACAACCGCGACCAGGTCAAGTTCATCACCATCTCCTTCCTGTTCGGCATGCTGCTCCCCGCGATCACCTGCGGCGGCATCCTCGCCCGCGCCCTGCTCGGTGACGAACTGCTGGCCGAGGGCAGCAACCCCAACAACGCCATCCCGGCGCTGTTCATCGCCACGCTGCCGGCCTGGGCGGCCGCGCTGATCGGCGCCGGCGTGCTCGCCGCGGTCATGTCGACGGCCGACGGCCTGGTCGTATCGACGGCGCAGATCTTCGCCAACGACATCTTCCGCCGAACGCTTGCACCGCGCTTCATGCGCGGGCGGGACGAAGCCGACATCGATCGCATCGGCCTGCTCATCGGCCGCGTCGCGACGGTGCTCGTGCTGGTCGCCTCGATCGCGCTCGCCTGGTCGACGCGGGACAAGAACATCGCGCTGCTGGTCTGGATCGGCGTCGGCGGCATGATGGCAGCGACTGCCGCGCCGATGTTCCTCGGCGTGCTGTGGCGCCGCGCGACCCGCGCCGGCGCGCTGGTCGGTTTCGTCGTCGGCGGCGTGGTCTTCGCCGTACTGCACATGGGCGGCATCCAGGCTGCCTGGTTCGCCGGCGGACCGCTCGAAGCCGCCGGCGTGTGGCTCCAGGCGCAGGCGGTCAACCCCTACGCCTGTGCGACCATGGGTGCGGGACTCTCGGTTCTCGCGATGGTCGTGATCTCGCTACTCACGACGCCGCCTTCCGAGCAGCATCTCGAACGCGTATTCGGTAACTGAGGACCCCATCATGGCCGACCTGCTCCAGGGCAAATCCATCATCGTCACCGGCGGCAGCACCGGCATCGGCCGGGCCAGCGCCCTGCGGATCGCCGCCGAGGGTGCCGCGGTGACCCTCGCCGACGTCAACGAGAGCGCCGCGAAGGAAGTCGTCGACGCGATCACCGCGGGCGGCGGCAGTGCGCATTTCGTGCGTACGGACGTCACCCGCACCGACGAGGTCAAGGCCATGATCGCAAGCGCGGTCGAAACCTACGGCCGCCTCGATGGCGCGCTCAACAACGCCGGCATCGAAGGCACGTTCACCAACATCGTCAAGATGACCGAGGATGACTACGACCGTACCGTGGCGGTGGACCTCAAGGGGGTCTGGCTGTGCGTGAAGTACCAGGTCGAACAGCTGCTCGCGCAGGGCAGCGGCGGCTCGATCGTCTCGACCGCGTCGGTGGCGGGCCTCATCGGCACGCGCGGCGGTTCGGCCTACTGCGCGGCAAAGCACGGCGTGGTCGGCCTGACCCGCGCCGTCGCGCTCGAATACGCGCGCAAGAAAATCCGCGTCAATGCCGTCTGCCCCGGCATCATCGAGACCCCGATGCTCGAGCGCATGACCAGCGAGACAGGCATCACCCACGACGCGCTCGTCGCACAGGAACCGATGGCGCGTCTCGGCGAAGCCCGTGAGATCGGCGAGGCCGTCGTCTGGCTGCTGTCGGATCTGGCCTCGTTCGTGACCGGCGTGGCGTTGCCGGTCGACGGGGGATACACGGCGATCTGACGACGCGCCCACCGGCGTCCCCCTGCCGGCCGCGCGTGCCGCGCCCGGCTTCTCGAACGGCGCCGCGTCAGGCAGGCCCGCCAGGGGCCGCGCAAGCGCCGCTACAGGGCACCCTCAGGTAAGCAGCGCTTCCAGGCCCAGCCAGCCGCGCATGAAGTAGACGCCGCAGCACAGGCAGGTCAGCGCCCCCCAGAACTGCAGCCAGCGCTGGTGTCCGCGCACGCCGGCAGCGAGGAACACGACGCCGACCAGCAGGGTGAACCACACGGTCGCGGTGACGACGTCGCCACTCGAGCCGTAGGTGGTCTCCAGGGCGCCGTCGGGGGCGATGCGGTAGCGCATCGCTCAGCCCGCCGCGCACGCGTTCGCGCGCGGCTGCCCCGGGTTGACGACCGAACGGCTGCCGCCGCTCATCCGGCCGACTCCGCGGCTCGCTGTTTCTCCTGCTCACGCAGTTCGCGGCGCATGATCTTGCCGGTGGTGGTCATCGGCAGCGCGTCGACGAACTCGATCATCTTCGGCACCTCGTGCCGCGCGAGGCGGCTGCGGACGAATTCGCGCAGTTCCTCGGCGAGGGCGTCGCTGGGCGTCACGCCGGGCGCCGGGATGATGAAAGCCTTGATGACCTCGGTACGCACCGGGTCCGGCACGCCGATGGCCGCGGCCATCTGTACCGCCTCGTGCTTGAGCAGCGCATCCTCGATTTCGCCCGGTCCGATGCGGTAGCCGGAACTCGTGATGACGTCGTCGCCGCGGCCGTGGAACCAGAAATAGCCGTCCTCGTCCATGTGGCCGACATCGCCGGTGATGAGCCAGTCGCCGATGAATTTCTCGCGCGTCGCCTCCGGCTTGTTCAGGTATTCCAGCAGCATCACCGGGTGCGGCCGCTTGCAGGCGATGTGTCCCTCGGTGCCGGGCGGCACCTCGTTGCCATCGTCGTCGATGATCGCGCAGACCGTGCCCGGGGTCGGCTTACCGAGCGAGCCCGGCTTGATCGGGAAGACGTTGCCGTTGTTACCGAGGATGACGTTGCACTCGGTCTGCCCGAACCCCTCGTTGATGCTCAGCTTGAGCTCCTGCTGGGCCCATTCGAGCAGGCCCGCGCCGACCGCTTCACCGCCCGAAAGCACCGCGCGCAGGCGGATGTCGTAGCGGCTCAACGGGTCGTTCACCTGGCGCATCAGCTTGAGCATGGTCGGCGTGAGCAGCGCCAGCGTGACCTTGTGCTCGGACAGGATGCGGTAGGCCTCCTCCGCGTCGAAGCCCTTCGTCGCGGTCGCCACCACCGTGCAGCCGTGGAACCAGCCGGGCATCAGCACGTCCATCAGGCCGGCCATCCACGCCCAGTCGGCCGGCGACCACAGCACATCGTTGTCCTGCGGGAAGAAATCGTAGATGAACTCGAGGCTCGGCATGTGGCCGAGCATCATGCGGTGCGGTTGCACCGAGCCCTTCGGCATGCCCGTGGTGCCGGAGGTGTAACTGATCCAGGCGATGTCTTCGGCCCGGGTCCGCACGTTCTCGAACGCTTCGTCGGCGCCCTCGATCGCCGTCCAGAAGTTCTCCGCGCCCTGCGGCGCACCATCGACCACCAGCACGCGCTCGAGCGCGGGGCACTGCTCGCGGATGGCCGCCACCTTGGGGTAGTTCGCGCTGTCGGTGACGAGCACCCGCGCACCGCTGTCGTTCAGGCGGTAGGCAACGGCGTCCCCACCGAACAGCACCGAGCAGGGTCCCGAGACCATGCCGGCTTTCCAGCACGCGACGTGGGCGATGGCGCATTCCGGATCCTGAGCCAGCAGGAGGGTAACGCGGTCGCCGCGCTGCAGGCCCCAGCCGCGCAGCGTATTGGCGAGCTGGTTGGCGTAACGGCGTACGTCGGCGAAGGTATAGCGGTGGACCTTCTTGGCCTCGTCCTCGTAGACCAGGGCGAGCCGTTGCGGGTCGTCGGCCCAGCGATCGCAGACGTCGTCGGCGATGTTGTACTGTTCAGGAATCCGCCATTCGAAATTGTTCCACACCTCTTCGTAGCTGGAACCCCGTTGCAGCAAATTCGTCATGGATCTCCCCTGCTCTGGTCTTGTGCGCTGCGGTCAAGCCGTGGTGTACGGCGCTGCAGGATGCGAAAGATAGCACGACGTCGGCGGCCTGCAGCGGCAGCGGGGACGCGCGCGCCGGCGGGCTCGATGACCGCTGACATCACCGGTTTGCGTGAGACCGGGGGAAGGCCGGCCGAGCCACGTTGACGGTCCCGAAGACTGAATAATATATTTATTATTCACAGCCGCCCCACCCGGCCAACGGATTCATCCTCCATGAGCAGTGCGCCCGTCCAGGACGGTGACACACGTCTGCAGATCCTCGACGCGGCCCAGGCGCGTCTCGTGCAGTACGGCTATCACAAGACCACGATGGCAGAGATTGCCGAGGACGTCGGCATGTCCGCTGCCAACCTCTACCGCTACTTCAAGAGCAAGGAGGACATTGCCGCGGACTGTGCGGCACGCTGCCTGAACGAGCGCCTCGCACGGCTGCGCGCGATCGCCGAACGGCGCCGCAGCGACGCCGCGAGCCGCCTCACCGATTACGCCCTCGAACTGGTTGCCGACAGTCACGCCCTCGCCGGCAGCGACTCGAAGATCGGGGAACTCGTCGCCACCATCACGCGCCAGCGGCCGGCGCTCGTGCACGAGAAACTCGGCGCGCACGAGCGTCTCATCGCCCACATCCTCGCCGAAGGTACGGCGCGCGGGGAATTCGCCGTGGACGACGCGGAGGACACCGCACGCCACGTCCTCGGCGCGCTGATGCTGTTCGACGTGCCGTTGTTCGTCGGGCTCTACCCGCGTGCGGAATTCGAACGCCGCGCGCGCGCCACCGTCGCCCTGCTGCTCGACGGGCTGCGGCCGCGCCGAGGCAGCACCACCCACACTTAACCGATGGAAATGCATTGATGAAACGTTTCGAGGCGGCTTTTGCCCGCTGGGTCGTCACCCACCGCCTGCTCATCCTGGTACTCGGACTGCTCGGCCTGGCCGTCCTGGCGGCCGGCGCCCGGCACCTGTATTTCGACTCCAGCTACCGCGTGTTCTTCAGCAAGGACAATCCGCAGCTGCAGGCCTTCGAAACGGTCGAGCGCACTTACACCAAGAACGACAACGTCGTGTTCGTCGTCGCGCCGGACAGCAAGCAGGTGTTCTCCCGCGAGACCCTGGCCGCGCTGGAGGAACTGACCGAAGCGGCCTGGCAGCTGCCCTACTCCAACCGCGTCGATTCGATCACGAACTTCCAGTACACCGAGGCCGAGGAAGACGACCTCATCGTGCGCGACATGGTCAAGAACGCGCACGATCTGAGCGATGCCGAACTCGCCGCGGCGCGCGCCGCGGTACTGGCGGAACCCGCCCTGGTCAATCGCCTGATCAACCCCGATGCCGACGTCACGGCGGTCGCCGTCACGGTCCAGATGCCGGCCGGCGAGCGCACCACGGCAACCCCCGTCATCGTCGAACACGCGCGCGGCATCATCGAGACCTTCGAAGCGGCCCATCCGGACATCCAGGTCTACCTGACCGGCATGGTCGTGATGGACAACGCCTTCGCCGAATCCGCCTTGCACGACTCGGCATTCCTCGTGCCGCTCAGCTTCGGCCTCATGCTCGTCATCATCGCCGTGCTGGTCGGCGGCTTCTTCGGCACCGCCGCCACGCTGTTCGTCATTACCGCCTCCATCGCCAGTGCGCTCGGCGCCGCCGGCTACGTCGGCTACCCCCTCACCTCGGTCACGACGTCGGCGCCGATCATCATCCTCACCGTCGCGGTCGCCAATTGCGTGCACCTGCTCGCGACGTTCCTCCACAACATGCGCCAGGGCAACACCAAGCGCGACGCGATGGAGGAAAGCCTGCGCATCAACCTGCAGCCGGTGTTCCTCGCCAGCACCACGACCGCGATCGGCTTCCTGACCATGAACTTCTCGGAAGTGCCGCCGTTCAACCACCTCGGCAACGTGGTCTCGATCGGTGTCCTCGTTTCGTTCATCTTCACCGTGACCTTCCTGCCGGCCTTCATGACCCTGGTGCCGGTCCGCGTGAAGGCGCGCCGCGAGGACGATGCATCCGGCATGATGCGTCTCGCCGAGTTCGTCATCTCACACCGCCGCGGGCTGCTCTGGGGCACCTCGGGGGTCGCTCTCCTGGTCATCGCCAACCTGCCGCGCAACGAACTGAACGACGTGTTCGTGCATTACTTCCAC
This sequence comes from Gammaproteobacteria bacterium, assembly GCA_030429865.1. GTDB lineage: Bacteria > Pseudomonadota > Gammaproteobacteria > JACKNG01. Next base: position 12,758 of record JAUIFX010000037.1, read on the forward strand.
GAACCCATCCAGTTCCGTACCGACACCGACTACATGGTCGAGCACCTGACCGGCATCTACACCATCGCGTATTCGCTGGACGCGGCCGAATCCGGCGGCATCAGCAACCCGGGCTTCCAGGCCGATACCGAGGCTTTCGCCCGCTGGATGGAACAGCAGCCGGAAGTGATCCACGTCGATCGCTTCACCACCATCATGCAGCGCCTGAACAAGAACATGCATGGCGACGACGAGTCCTGGTACCGGCTGCCGGACGACCGGGAGCTCGCCGCCCAGTACCTGCTGCTCTACGAGATGTCGCTGCCCTACGGCCTCGATCTCAACAACCAGGTGAACGTCGACAAGTCATCCACCCGGGTCAACGTGACCACGCACGTCATCTCGAGCAACGACATGATCGCGCTCGACGAACGCGCGCAGGCCTGGATCGCGCAGAATCTCGATGCGGTCGCCGGCGCTTACAGTGCCGGCACGGTATTGATGTTCTCGCACATAGGACATCGCAACATCCGCTCGATGCTGATCGGCACGACCCTCGCCCTGGTCCTGATTTCCGGCATCCTGATCGTCGCCCTGCGCTCGCTCAAGCTGGGACTGGTCAGCCTGCTGCCCAACCTCGCTCCCGCCGCCATGGGCTTCGGCCTGTGGGGGATATTCGTCGGCGAGGTCGGCCTGTCGCTGTCCGTCGTGACCGGCATGACGTTCGGCATCGTCATCGACGACACCGTGCATTTCCTCTCGAAATACCTGCGCGCGCGGCGCGAGAAGGGCCTCGACCCCGAGGACGCGGTGCGCTACGCCTTCCACACGGTAGCACGCGCACTCGTCATCACGACCATCACGCTGGTCGTCGGCTTCTCGGTACTCGCGACGTCGAGCTTCGAAATCAACGCAGGCATGGGCCTGCTTACCGCGATCATCATCGCTATCGCGCTCATCGGGGTATTCCTGATGCTGCCCCCGCTACTCATGAAAATCGAGGAGAAAGACATCCATGCGTCATCTCATGATGATACTGCTGGTCACGCTGCTGCCGCTTGAGGCCTGGGCCGAATCAGCCGAGGAAAAAGGGCTCGCCATCATCGAGGAAGCCGACCGCCGGGATCTCGGCTGGGTCGACGCGACCGCCGAAATGAAGATGATCCTGCGCAACAAGCAGGGCGAGGAAAGCGAGCGCAGCCTGCGTATTTCGAACCTCGAAGTGGTGGATGACGGCGACAAGAGCCTGTCGGTGTTCGATTCACCGAAGGACATCAAGGGCACTGCCCTGCTGAGCTATACCCATGCCCTCGAGCCGGACGACCAGTGGCTCTACCTCCCCGCGCTCAAGCGTGTAAAGCGCATCGCCTCGGCGAACAAGTCCGGCCCGTTCGTCGGCAGCGAATTCGCCTACGAGGACCTGACTTCGCAGGAAGTCGAGAAGTACACCTACAAGTGGCTGCGCGACGAGACCCTGGATGGCCGCGAGACCTTCGTCATCGAGGCCTACCCGGCCTACGAGAATTCCGGTTACACGCGCCAGGTCGTATGGCTGGACAAGGAGATGTACCAGCCGGTGCGCATCGACTACTACGATCGCAAGGACGCGCTGCTCAAGACGCTCGAGTCAACTGACTGGTCGCGCTACCTCGAAAAGTACTGGCGCCCGGGCCGCATGAACATGGTCAACCACCAGACCGGCAAGAGCACGGAGCTGCTGTGGTCCGACTACCAGTTCAAGACCGGGCTCAGCGACCGCGACTTCGACCGCGCGACCCTCAAGCGCACGCGCTGAAAGCGCGCGGTGCGGGTCCTCACCGCTTGATGTGGCAGGTGGTGGTGCCATGCGCGAACACGGTGCCCGCCTCGTCACGGAGCACGCCCTGCGATACGCCGACGCTGCGCGAGACGTGGACCAGCGACGTCTCGACCAGCAGCGGCGTGTCGAGCGGCAGCCGCTTGACGATCTTGACGGCCAGGTCGACCGTCGTATGCCGCGCCGCGCTGTCGATGCTGATGAACACGGTCAGGCCGAGCGCGGTATCGAGCACCGTCGCCACGAAGCCCCCGTGCACGGTACCCAGTGCGTTGATGTGCCGTTGATCGGCCTGCGTACGCATGCGCACCGTGCCGGGTCCGACGTCGACCAGCGCAATGGGCACGGTTTCCCACATGGGTGGGTACGGCAGCTCGCCGCGCATGATGCGTTCGAGCCTGGCGACGGCTTCGGGGTTCGGCTCGGTCACGGTGTCTCCTTGCGGTTCATTCGGCGTTGGCGCGCGATCCTGCCACAGCCAGTCCCGCGTCGCCCTGTCCGCTCAAGTCCGCGCAGGCGGCGCCGCTAGCCATCGCCTGCATCATCCCCGGCCTGCACCGCGTGAGCAGCGGGCCCGCATGATGTGCGACCTGCGGCACAGAAATGCCGCGCCCCGGCAACTCTTGCCGCACCCTCCTAAAGTTTTGCCGCCCGCTTTCCGATAGCTCGCCCCGGAGGCGGTGAATATCCGGTTTCGCGGATATATCCGTCATAGTCGAAACGATGCGGGCCAGCAGCCGGCATCCTCGTTAAGGGGGGCAATCATGCCTCAGACGATCAATACCAACATCATGTCGCTGAACGCTCAGCGTAACCTCAACCGCACGCAGGGCGAACTGGCGACGACCATCCAGCGTCTCTCCTCGGGCCTGCGCATCAACTCGGCCAAGGACGACGCCGCGGGTCTCGCCATTTCGACCCGCATGAGCACGCAGATCAACGGCCTGTCGGTCGCCGTGCGTAACGCCAACGACGGCATCTCCATCGCGCAGACCGCTGAAGGCGCCATGGACGAGATGGTCAAGTCGCTCATCCGCGCCAACGACCTCGCACTGCAGGCCGCGTCCTACAACACGGACGCCGACCGCGCCTCGCTGAACCAGGAGGTCACGCAGATCATCGACGAACTGAGCCGTGTCGTCAGCCAGACCCGCTTCAACGGCCAGTCCCTGCTGAGCGGCGGCTTCAGCGCCGACATCCAGGTCGGCACCAACGTCAACGAGACCATCAACGTCGCCATCAGCAACCTCTCGCCGACGGGCCTCGGCGTGGCTTCCGAGTACTCGGCGGTCAACGCGCTCAGCGACGCCAACTTTGCCGACCGCATCCGCAACACCTTCGACACCGCGCTCGACGGCTCGGCGGACTCGCTGAACGGCCAGGTGCTCGGTGCCGTCAGCGCGAGTTCCAACTCGATCAACAAAATCAACGAGATCAACAAGGTCTCCTCGACGACCGGCGTGACCGCCTTCAGCTTCGGCAATGCCGCGGTCGCCTCGACCGACGTCACCGACGCTAACGCCACGGGTGCCGGCGGCCTGACGATCGGCAACGGCGCGCTCACCGTCAACGGTGTCTCCATCGATGGTGGCGGTGCCAACACGACCATGGACGATCTCGTCACGGCCATCAACGCCAAGAGCGGCGAGACCGGCGTGACCGCGGTGCGCGACGCCGGCGGTGCCGCCAACCAGAGCCGTCTCGTGCTGCTGAACAAGACCGGCGCCGCCATCACCGTCACGGTGAACGACGCCAATGCCGCTACCGCTACCGGCTTCGCCAGCGGCACGACCTCGGTCGACGCCGGCGCCAACGGCCTGGTCGTGCTGAACGACGATCTCGGCAGCAACACCGTCACCTACGATGCCGCTGCCACCGGCACGGCCATCACGGGTGTTGCCGCGGCCACGACCACCCTGACCGATGCGCCGGTGAACGCACAATCGGTGTCGACGCAGTCGGGCGCGAACCTGGCCATCCTGGCATTCCAGTCCGCGCTGGACCAGATCAACAGCGACCGTGCCGTGCTCGGTGCCAAGCTGAACCGTTTCGACGCCACGGTGCGCAACCTGGAGAACGTTCGCGAGAACGTGACCGCCGCGCGCGGCCGCATCCAGGACGCCGACTTCGCCCAGGAGACCGCCGCGTTGACGCGCGCGCAGATCCTGCAGCAGGCCGGCGTGGCCATGGTCTCGCAGGCCAATTCGGTCCCGCAGGCGGCCCTCGCGCTGCTCCAGTAACCTGAGCGACAGCCCAGTGTTACGCCGCGTCCGGGACCGCTCCGCGGTCCCGGACGCCCTGCTTCCCGAGAGGTAGCGTCATGGTTACCAACGTCGCACTCAGCACCTACACCAGCACGTCGGGCGAACTGCGCAAGCCGCGCACCCCCGACCCCGCGAATGCCGGGACCACCGCCGCGGCGGTCGTGGCGAGCCCGGGCGCCCCGGCCGGGGCCGGCGCGGGCGAGAACGCCGCGCGCATCCCCGCGCTCGACGCGCAGGCATTCGAATCGGCCGTGAAAGACATCAGCGAGAAAGTGCAGAACTACCAGCGTTCCCTGCAATTCCACGTCGACGAGGACAGCGGTCGCACGATCATTACCGTGATCGACAAGGAAACCGAGGAAATCATTCGCCAGATCCCGCCGGAGGAAGTCCTCACCCTCGCCGAACAGTTCCGGCGCGGGGGTGGCCTGTTCGTCGAGACCGAGGCCTGAGCGTCGTCCGGCTGGCCCCGTTCTTGCTTCGTTCGGGCTAGACACACCCGCGTCGCGGCGGGCAGGAGACGTACACGCCATGCTCAGTACCCCAGGTATCGGATCGGGGCTCGACATTTCGACCATCATCGACCAGCTCATGACGCTCGAGCGTCGCCCGCTGGTCAAGCTCGGCACCGACCAGGTCGCGCTGGAAGCGCAGCTTAGCGGCGTCGGCAAGCTCAAGAGCACCATCTCCGTGTTCCGCAGCGCCATGAGCGGACTGTCCGACGTCGACAAGTTCCAGCAGTTCAAGGCGACCAGCTCCGACGAGGACATCCTCACCGCCAAGGCCGATGCCAGCGCCGCCAAGGGTGTCTACCAGGTGGACGTGGTCCGCACGGCACAGAATCACCGCCTGGCGGCAAGCAACGTCTTCGCCGACACCGACACGACGGTGATCGGTACCGAGGGCGAGACGATGAAAATCACCGTCGGCACGACCAGTTTCGAGGTCGAGTTCGGCGACAAGACCCTTGGCGCGATACGCGATGCGATCAACGGCGCGAGCGACAACCCCGGCGTCACGGCTTCGATCCTGCAGGACGACACCGGCTACCGCCTGACCTTGTCGGCCGACGAAACGGGATCGAAGAACTTCGTCGCCGTGGAATACCTCGACTCGGCCCCGGATCCCTTCGCGCTCACGACGCTCAATGCGGATCGCGACAGCAGCGGCGATTTCGGCGCCGCCGATCTCGATGCCGTGCTGCTCCTGGAAAACACGTTTACGGTCACGCGTTCGAGCAACGCGGTCAGCGACGTCATCCAGGGGGTCACGCTGAACCTGTCCGAGGCCGGCAACGTGACGGTGAAAGTCGATCGCGACGTGGACAAGATCCGGGCCCAGGTCAACCAGTTCATTGGCGTGTACAACGAGGTAATCGGCACGCTCGCCGAGCTCCGCGGCGGCGTTCTGGCCGACGAACGCAGCTCGCTGGTCAGCCTGGAGGGACAGTTCCGCGCGGTACTCAACACGCCGTCCGGCGGCGACGCGTTCGATTTTCTCTTCGAGCTGGGCGTCGAAACGGAGCGCGACGGCACCCTCTCGCTCAACTCGGCGACCTTCGACAGCGCCCTCGAGTTCGATCCGAAAGGCGTCGCCGAGATGTTCGCCGGCGCCAGCAACGGTCTCGCCACGCGCTTCACTGCACTCGCCGATCGCCTGAACGAGGCAGGTGGACTGCTCAACAGCCGAGAGACCACGCTCAACGCGCGCATTCGCGATCTCGAGGACGACCGCGCCGACATCCAGTTCCGTCTGCAACGCAAGGAGGCAGCGCTGGTGCGCCAATTCAGCACCCTCGATGCCCTCATCGCTCAGCTCAACACGACCAGCAGCTTCCTCTCGTCGCAGCTCGACCAGATCGCCGCAACGACGAAGTCAAGCAACGGCGGTTGATGCCGATACGCTGTTCCAGCACCGACAGCTCGCGTACATCGACAAGCCACACGCGCGATTGCGCCGTGCCCGCGCCAGAACACGAGGACCGTCCATGAGTCGTCCAATGAATGCCTTCAACGCCGTTGACCAGTACGCGCGCCTCGGGCTGCGCACCGATATCGAATCGGCCTCGCCGCACCGCCTGATCCTGCTGTTGCTCGACGGCGGCATCGAGAAAATCCGCGCTGCCCGGCTCGCGATGGAACGCGGCATCGTTGCCGAAAAGGGCGCCAACGTGAGTTGGGCGATTTCCATCATCGACGGCTTGCGCGCGAGCCTCAACATGGAACAGGGCGGACAGCTCGCGAGCAACCTCGACAATCTCTACGAGTACATGTCGCGAACCCTGGTCGAGGCCAACCTGCACAACGACCGTTCGCGCCTGGATCTCGTCGAGGGCTTGCTGCAGGAGGTCCGCGCCGGCTGGAAGGGCATCGAGTCCCAGATCGGCCAGCACGGCGATGGCGCCCGCAACGAGGTCGGACCGACGGCCATGGGACTCGGGTGAGCACCGTGGCTTCCACGGACAACGTCCGGACCTGGTGCGACGCGGTCGATGCCTGCGTCGCGGACATCCAGCGCGCCGCCGACGGCGATGACTGGGAACGCGCCGGCATGCTGTGCAGCCGCCTCGACCAGACCCTGCGCGAGGCGCCGCCGCCCGATGCCGACAGCGACGCGGTTGCGACGAGCGTACGCGGCGCTCAGGCCGCGCTCGCGCGTCTCGACGAGCAGGCCCGCGCCACGCGCGCGGCACTCGGCGAAGAACTGCGCCAGGTCAATCGCGGGCGCAAGGCCGTCTCGGCGTACCGCTGAGACTCCGCGCGCACACCGGCCGCCGCGTGTCTCCGGGCGTGCACCCGCGCGGCGTTTGCTCCTATACTCCGCACATGGCGCCGCGTACTCCCGCCCTGATGGACACCATGCCCAGGAACCACGCGCGGCGCGACGGGCCGGCATCGTCCCGCTGACGCCTTCACGGACGACCGGCATGCTGAAGCTGCTCCTGTTCAAACTGCTCGTCTTTCTCGAGCATCCCCCGCTCAACCAGCTTTGTGCAGGCGCCATCCGCGGCGCGGCGCGCGCGCTGCGCCTCGATGCGTCGCTGGTCGGCGAATTCGACACGCTGGTGCGGGACTACCCCGTGCAATACGCCGGCGCCATGCTCGTCACGCTGGGCGGCCTGAAGCTCGGCCTGCCGCTGCACGTGTTCAACCTGAGCGGCTTCATCCAGGCGCCTCCGGCCCGGGCGGCGGCGGCGCGCCTCGTGCGCGGCCATCTCGCGCGCGACCCCGCGCGCCGGTCGCGGCTCGCGCCCCGGCTGATGCGGCAGGCGCTGCTGCTCGAAGACCGCGAGGCGGACGATGCCGAGGTTCTCGCGCAGGCGCGTGCCGAACTCGAGGCGTTCCTCGCGCCGACGCGGGCGCGGCCGGCCAAGGCAGGCGCGCACTTCGAGCATGCCGCGGCAGGCACGGCGCTGGCCGATGCCGATGCCGTGTTCCGTGACATCGGCGTGCAGATGTTTCTCGTCAGCGGTACGTTCCTCGGCGCCGTTCGCGATGGCGGCTTCGTGCGCACCGAGTACGACATCGACGTGGGCTACTTCGTCGAGGAAGCCGATCAGCGCGCCATCTACGAAGCCTTCCGCGACGCGCCGGCGTTCGTGCACACCAACCACTCGCCGTTGCTGATCAAGGCGGTCCATCGCAGCGGTATCACCATCGACGTCTTCCCGCATTTCGCCGAGGACGGGCTGGTCTGGCACGGTTCGAACAAGCACCGCTGGTACAACACCCGCTTCGCGCTGAAACCGCGCGAATTCGCCGGCGGTCGCTACCTCGCCCCCGCGGACGCCGACCGCTACCTGGAGGAGAACTACGGCAACTGGCGCACCCCCTGCGCCTTCTGGGACGTCTCGTTCGACACCCCGAACCGGGTTTTTCCGCGCACGCCGAGCGCGTTGTTCATGCTCGTCAGCTACGTGACGCGGACCGGTGAACGGCACCGCATGCAGAACGCCTTGATCGCGCTGCGCGACGTCTTCGGCATCGACTACACCGATCATATCCCTGCGGGCGGCAGCGCCGAGCTGCGCGCCCGTCTGGGCGGCGCGGCACCCACGCTGATCGTGGGCTGCTTCGACCCGCCGACCTGCGACGAACTCGACCTCGTCGATGCGCGCGCAGCCACGGGCAGCCCGGTGCTGGTCGCGGTGGCGAGCGACGCCCTGCTGCGTGCCCACGGTCGTACGCCCGCCATGACCGAAGCGGCCAGGCAACGGCTGGCCGCCGGTCTGCGCGGGGTGCACGCCGTTCATCTCGATGACGGCGTGGCAGCGCGCGAGGCGCTGCGCGAAGCACTCGGGGACGTCGAGATGATCCTGGCCGCCGGCGCGCTCGAGCACCCGCCCGGTTCCGCCCCCGGCACCCTGGCCGCGCGCAGCGCTGCCGGCTGAGCGCGGGCCGGGACCGGAGTCTGCCGCAATGCGCCGCGTCATCACCTTCGGTACCTACGACGTATTCCACGTCGGCCACCTGCGCCTGCTCGAACGCGCCCGTGCGCACGGCGACTACCTCATCGTGGGCGTCTCGACCGACCAGCTCAATTACTCGAAGAAGCAGCGCCTGCCGATCTACCCGGAACAGGAGCGCAAGGCGATCATCGCTTCCCTGCGATGCGTCGACGAGGTGTTCGACGAGGAGTCGCTCGAAATGAAAGGCGAGTACATCCGGCGGCACCGTGCCGATGTACTCGTCATGGGCGACGACTGGGCCGGGCGTTTCGACGAGTTCACCCCGCTGTGCGAGGTGATCTATCTCGAGCGTACGCCGTCGATCTCGACCACGGCGCTGATCGAGAAGATCCAGGGCGGCGGCTGAGCGCCCGGCTCAGGACGCGAGCAGACCTTGCAGGCGAGCCAGGTAGCGCTCCGCGGCATGTCCATCTGCCATGTCATCGTAAACCGCCGCGGCGATACGGCGCGCCCGCTCGCCATGTTCCGCGGCGTAGTCCGCGGGCTGCGCGAGATAACGTGCGAGACGTTCGGCCAGGGCATCGCTGTCCGCGACCACCGCGCCGAAGCGGTATTCGGGACCGAGAGTGAAGCCCTTGGGGAACGGCGCCGGCACGTCGAGAAAGATCGTCGGCCGCCTGAGCAGCAGGAAATCGAACGCGATCGACGACCAGTCGCACACCAGCAGGTCGCTCAACAGGAGCAGGCCTTCGCTGTCGGGCCATGTCCCCTGCGGCACGCAGCGGAACACGTCGGGCGGCAACGGCCTCTCGCCGAGCCCGCTGTTCAGGTGCGTGCGGAACAGGCATATCGCGTCGTGTGCGCGGCACACGCCGGCAAGCATGGCGAGGAAAGTCTCGGGCGGGCTGTCGAAGGGAAAGATGCTGCGCGTGCCCGTGCCGTGCTGCCACGTGGGAGCGAACATCACCACCCGGCGACCGGCCGGCAACCCGAGCCGCTGCCGCAGTGGAGCGAGGTCCTCGTCGGCGCGCACCAGGCGATCGGTGCGGCCGTAGCCGGTTACGTGGACCTGCGTGTCACGAAACCCGAAACGCTCGATGTAGAAGCGCCGCATCAGGGCGGAACTGACCCAGACTTCGTCGTAGGCCTGCTGTACGCGGAAATCGCGTTCATCCCAGCCCTTGAACGGAATGCCGTGCCACACGTCGGCAAAACGCAGCAGGCCGAGGCGCGGCCACCAGGACAGCACGTGCAGGCCGTGATCGCTGACCACGGCGCGCGCGCGCGCCAGCGCCCGCACGCCGGCCGGACTGAAAGCCAGCACGCTGTGCACCCCCGCCGCACGCAGTTCGCGCTGGTAGGCCGGGTCCATGGTCAGGAAGACGAGATCGCAGGCGGCACGCTCACCGAGTGCGTAGAGGCTCATCAGGTTGCCGTTGAGCTTGTGCCCGTAGAGCAGCACCAGCGGCCGACCACGACGGGACAGCAGTGGCCGCAGCGCGAGCGCGAGCAGGCTGGCCACGGCGAAGGCGGCGAGGCAGGCCCAGTGGCGCGGATTGCGTTTGTCGATCTTCATGCTGTGGCACGGCGCGGGACGATGAGGCCGCGCCCGACAACCAGGCGTGGCCCGCGTACGGCGCACAGTGTAACCGTCGCGAAGATCGCCCGCTGGACGCCACCGCGAGCGCGACGGCGCCACGACCGTTCCGGTGCCGGCAGCCTGCGCCGGCCCGGGCGCCGCATGCGCGTGGATGTCTGCGCGCGCCCGGACTATCCTGAAGCACTTCCTGTCATCCGGCGCGCCCCGCCGAGCCAGCGATCAGCGACATCCGATGCGTGACATCATCCGTCAGCTCAACGCGCTGCTGACCCGGCGCGAGAAGCGGAGCTTCCTCATCCTCGTCGCCATCATGGTCGTCGAGGCCCTGCTCGAGATGCTTGCGATCGGGCTCATTCCGCTGTTCATCACGACGCTCGCCTATCCCGAGCACCTGGCGACGAGCACGGTGTTCGCGCGCGTCGCGGAATTCGTCCCCGCCGTAGCGCTGAGCCGCGAGAGCACGGTGTTATGGGGAAGCGCCTCGCTGCTCGCGTTCTACCTCCTGAAGACGGCCTACGCCGTGGTCGCGACGTACTGGAAGGCGCGTTTCGCGCACAACCGCGCGCTCAAATTGAGCGTGAGGCTCTACAGCGCCTACCTGCGCGCGCCGTACACCTACCACCTGCAGCACAATGCCTCGGAGCTGTTCCGCAACGTCAACACCGAGTGCGTCAACCTTGCCAACAAGGTCCTGCTGCCCTGCGTCGAAGTGTTCAGCCAGCTCGCCGTGCTGGCCGGCATCGTCACCGTCGTCTTGTTCCTCGTACCCCCGGTGGCGGCATTGTGGCTGGTGGTTTTCCTCGCCCTGGGACTCGCCGTGTCGACCCGGCTGCAGCGCCGCAGCAAGCGCCTCGGTGCGCGCGCCCAACAGCATCGGCGCATCATCGTACGCGCCATCAACGAGGGCCTGGGCGGCGTCAAGGAACTCAGCGTGCTCCAGCGCACCGCCACCTTCGTCGAACGCCTCGCCGCACCGCTCGAGCGGGTGCTCGGCATCCAGCGCCGTCACCAGCTGGTGCGCCAGGCGATCCCCGCGGTGATCGAAACACTCGGCATCGTCGGCCTGCTCGGCGTCACCGTCATGCTGGTCCTCGACGGCAGCACTCCGCAGCACCTCGTCGCCACGCTGAGCGTCTTCGCCGTCGCGATGGCCCGCATGAAGAGCGCCGTGCGCATGGTCATGGTCTCGTACAACGAACTACGCCACAACAGCGCCTCGCTCGGTGTCGTCCACGACGGGCTGCGCCAACTCGAACCGGCACTGCCGGACGTGCGCCAGCCCAACGCCCCGGCCGCGCGCCTGCCCTTCGCACACGCTATCGCGCTCGACGATGTCGTCTACCGTTATCCGGGCGCGACGCGCCCGGCACTGAACGGTGTCTCGCTGAGCATCGCGCGCGGCGAAGCGGTCGGCATCGTCGGCAGCACGGGCTCCGGCAAGTCGACACTGATGGACGTCATCCTGGGCGTGTTGAAGCCCGAGCAGGGCACGGTGCGTGTCGACGGCGTCGACGTGCAGGGCGATGTCGCCGCGTGGCAGCTCAACCTCGGTTACGTACCGCAGAGCGTGTTCCTGCTCGACGCCAGCGTGGCGGAGAACATCGCTCTCGGCATCGCGCCGCACGAGGTGGACCCGGCGCGACTCGAGCGGGCGGTATGGGCGGCCGAACTCGGCAATCTCGTCGCACGTCTGCCGCAGGGCCTCGACACCGCGGTCGGTGAGCGCGGCGCACGCCTCTCGGGCGGTGAACGCCAGCGCATCGCGATTGCGCGCGCCCTGTACCACGAGCCCGATGTCCTGATGATGGACGAGGCGACCTCGGCACTCGACAATGCCACCGAGGCCACGGTGGTCGCCGCCGTCGAAGCGCTCAAGGGCGACCGCACGATCGTCATGATCGCGCACCGCCTGTCGACGGTACGCCGCTGCGACCGTATCGTGTTCCTCAAGGACGGCCGCGTGGACGCCGTCGGCAGCTACGATGAACTGGTTGCCGGCCACGCCGAGTTCGCCCGCATGACACGCGCCTGAGGCGCGCACGCCAGCCAGACCGAGGAGAGGATCGCAACCATGAACGATGCCGATATCTACCGCATCCCGGGATTCACCACGCAGAGCGGTGTGACGCTGGACGTCGCGCTCGCCTACAAGACCCTCGGCACCTTGTCGGACGCGCGCGACAACGCCGTGCTGATCCCGACTTTCTACGGCGGACGGCACGAAGAAACCGCGGTCATGGCCGCGGCCGGCCGCGCGGTCGATCCCGAGCGTCATTTCGTCATCCTGGTCAACATGCTCGGTAACGGCGCGTCGAGTTCGCCGAGCAATACGCCGGCGCCGTACGGCCGCGGCAATTTTCCGCTCACCACGGTCTACGACAACGTGGTCTGCCAGCATCGCCTGGTCACCGAGCATCTCGGCCTCGAGCGCCTGCGGCTGGTCAGCGGCTTCTCGATGGGTGCCCAGCAGACGTTCCAGTGGGGCGCCCTGCATGCCGACATGGTCGATGCCATTGCCCCGATCTGCGGCGCTGCGCGCATCGCGGCGCACAATCGCGTTTTCGTCGCTTCGGCAGTCGAGGCGCTCGAACTCGATCCGAACTTCAACGGCGGCTGGTACGAGAGCCCGCCGTTGCGCGGCCTGCTCGCGTTCGGCCACGTCTACGCGGCCTGGCTGTTCTCACAGGACTTCTTCCGCGAGCGCCTCTACGAGCAGATCGGCCTGGCGTCGCCGGACGACGTCGTGCGTTTCACGCAGAATTACTTCCTCGCCAACGATGCCAATGACCTGATCGCGATGGCGCGCACCTGGATGAACGCCGACATCAGTGCCAACCCGCGCTTCGGCGGCGATTTCGATGCCGCGCTCGGCGCCATCACCTGCCCCGCGATCGTCATGCCGGGCGATACCGATCTGTACTTCCGCGTACCCGACAACGCCTACGAAGTCGACCGCATGCCCAACGCCGAGCTGCGCCCGATCCCGTCGAAATGGGGGCATGGCGCGGGTTTCGGCATCGATCCGGCGGACAACGCCTTCATCGACGCGGCACTGCGCGAACTGCTCGGCAGCTGAACCCGGCGCCGGACGGAGAGGTTGCCGCGCTGGCCGTGGGCGGCACGGCGCGCCATGCTGCGGCGCGCAGGGACCACGCGCCGAGCGCGTTTCCGGAGCGGCGGCGCCCGGCCCGCGGCCGGCTGCCGGGTCAGGTCTCGCCGCCGCCCCCGTAGGCGCGACGCGCCGCCTCCACCGAGACCCAACCCTCGGCGACGTCTTCGGCGAGCCTTCTCGGCTCGCGCGAGGACGGATCGCCCCAACCACCGCCGCCCGGGGTGTCGATCTGGACCCGGTCACCGGGTCGGATGACGACGTTCGACCACTTGCTCGTCGACGCCTTGCCGAAAGCTTCGACCATGGTCTGCCAGCGCGTCTCGCCGGCTTTCATGTAGCGCGTCATGCCGGGTGCGCCGGCGCCGCCGCCCTCGACACCCCAGGCCTGGTGGTCGTGGCGATCGGTGAGCTGGCTGCAGGTGATTTCGGCGTCGAGGCAACGCCACGTGCGGCGCGTGCCGAGACCGCCACGGAAACGGCCGGGGCCACCGGAGTCCCCGCGCAGGCTGAACTCCTCCGTGAGCCACGGATAGCGCGTCTCGAAGACCTCGATCGGCATCACGCGGCAATTCCCGTTGATGGAGTCGGTCGCATCGTTGCCATCGGCGAACGGCCGCGCGCCCCAGCCCACGGTTTCGATGTCGTAGCAGGCGAAGTACTCGTCGTGGCGGCGATCGACTCCGCCGAAGACGAAGTTCAGGTGCGTACCGCCCTCGCCCGCCATGGCCCGCGCCGGCGCCGCCTGGGCAAGCGCGCCGATGACCGCCCCGGCGATGCGCGGGTGGGTCTCGGTGTTGCCGCCGACTTCCGGCGCCGGGTAGTCCACGTTCACGATCGTACCCTTGGGCGCGACGATGCGAATCGGGCGGAAGCAGCCGGAATTGCGCGGAATCGACGGATCGGTGAGGTGCAACAGCGCGTTGTAGGCTGCCGACCAGCTGACGCCGAGCGTCGCGTTGATCGGTCCGGAGACCTGCGGCGTACTGCCGGTATAGTCGACCACGATCTCCTCACCCTGCACGTGGCAGTGGGCCTCGATGCGGATCTCGGAGTCGGACACGCCGTCGTTGTCCATGTAGTCGACGAAGCTGTAGCGGCCGTCGGGAATCGCGGCGATTTCCGCACGCATGCGCGCCTCGGAGTAGTCCATGAGGTCGTCGCAGGTCTTGCGGAACACCTCGCGGCCGTATTTCTGCACGACCTCGCCGAGCCGCTTCACGCCCACCTCGACGCCCGAGATCAGCGCGCGCATGTCGCCGTAGTTGTAACGCGGCGTGCGCACGTTCGCGAGCCACAGTTTCCATACTTCGGGCACGTCCTCGCCGCGCTTCTTGATCTTCACCGGCGGCACGCGGATCCCCTCGTGGAAGATCTCGGTCGCCTCCGAAGGAAATCCGCCCGGCACCATGCCGCCGACTTCGGCGACGTGGCCGATGGCAACGGTGAACGCGATCAGCTCGCCGTCGACGAACAACGGACAGAACAGGGTGTGCTCGGGCGTATGCAGGCCGCCGCGATAGGGATCGTTGTGCACCAGCACGTCACCGGGCTCGATGTCTTCGATCGGCACCTCCTGCAGGCACGAGCGAATCAGCAGCGGCATGCCGCCGATCTGGGCCGGGCAGAACTCGGCCACGGCGAGCATCTCGCCGCGCGGGCTGGCTATCCCGCAGGTGAAATCCAGCGCCTCGTTGAAGATCGTCGAGTAGGATGTCTTCATCAACGTGATACCCATCTCGCGGCAAATCGAGACCATGGTGTTCTCGATGATGTTCATCGTCACGAGATCGAAACCGGTATTCGCGGACATGTCGGGTCTCCTCGTTATCAGGACGCGGCTGCCAGTTCGAGGTGGCCGCTGGCGGCCACTTCGAGCCTCTGCCCGGGGCGCAGCACCGTGACCGATGCCGCTTCTTCGATCAGCGCGGGCCCCGTTATCGCCTGTCGCGGGGCCAGGTCCTCGCGTGCGTACACGGGCGTGTCATGCGCGCCGTCGTCGAACCACACCGTGCGCCGCTCGCGCGGCGCCGCCGGCGCGCGTGCCGTGAGCGGCGCAAGCCGGGGCTTGTCGGTTTCGATGATGGCCGTGCACTTCAGCGTGATGAGTTCGATCACCTCGCCGGGAATGGCGAACCCGAAACGCGCCTCGTGGCGGGCATGGAACGCCTCCCACAGTGTGGCGAGCGCATGCTCGTCGAAGTCGTCGCGTTCGTAGGGCAGTTCGAGTTCGTAGTTCTGACCGAGGTAGCGCAGTTCGAGCGCGCGCTCGACCCGCACCGGCTCCTCGTACCCCTGCGAACGCATCGCCGCCACCGCGCTCGCGACGAGGTCACCGAGCAATGCGCTGGCCCGTTCGCAATCGAAACGCGCCGAGGTCATCTGCACGGTGCGCTCGAGGTCGACCCGGGCGTCGGCGAAGGTGAAACCGAGCGCCGAGAACTGGCCGGGGTGCAGGGGTACCACGCCGCGCGGGATACCGGCCTCGGCGAGCAGGTCGGCGACGTGCAGCGGGCCGGCCCCGCCGAAACCCAGCAGGCAGAATTCACGCGGATCGAGGCCGCGCTCGACGAGCACCGTGCGCAGGGCGCCGACCATGTTGTTGTTGACGATGCGCAGGATGGCGAGGGCGGTCTGTTCCACGTCGAGCCCGATGCCCGCACCAACCGCGGCGACGGCAGCACGTGCGGCATCGACGTCGAGCGCCATCTCGCCGCCGAGGAAACGCTGCGGGCTGATGCGTCCGAGCACGAGGTTGGCATCGGTCACGGTCGGCGCCTCGCCGCCGAAGCCGTAACAGGCCGGCCCCGGCCTGGCGCCCGCACTCATCGGACCTACGCGCAGCATGCCACCGCGAT
>JAUIFX010000237.1 GCA_030429865.1 Gammaproteobacteria bacterium
GTGAGCGCGCGTAATTGACGACCACGGCTGCACCTTCGCGCGCGAACGTTTCGGCGATGGCGCGGCCGATGCCACTGCTCGCGCCGGTCACGACGGCGCGCTTGTTGCTGAGACGCATGAGCTGCTGTGGGAGCTGGAAAGCGGACGCGCAGCCTACCACGCGCGCTGCGGCCCGTTAACGCCGCGGGGCATCCCGTCGCAATCGTCAACAATGGTTGCGCCCCGGCACCTGCCGTCATCGCAAGTTATTGAAAAACAGATACTATTCTGCATCCGCTCCCGGATACTGCAGGCCTTCGCGGTTTCCCTCGCGTCCCCGCCACGGGTAATCTCGCTACGACGCCCACACGGCGTCGATGCCGCTTCGCTCACCGTGCTTCAAGGAGGATGCCCATGTCTCGCCACGACCACGCCACGCCGCTCTCGCGCCCGCTCACGGCCGCCGCCCTGGCCCTGACTCTCGCCCTGCCGGGCACGGTCCATGCCTCGGTCGGCGCCGAAGTGTTCATGCCGCTGGTTCTCACGATGAGCACCACGAGCACCACGGTGCCGGCTTTCAGCGGCGGCAGCTTCGGCAGCACTGCGGTCACGGGTCTCGAGCAGTTCGACCCGACGCTCGGCACGCTGCAGAGCGTTTCGTTCACGGTCGAGAGCAGCTACGACGTCGAGGTCTCGTTGTTCACGAGCGTCATCGACGAATCGCTCGAACACGGTCTCGACGCCGACGTCCAGTTCCAGGTCTCGCTCGACGTGCCGACTGGCGGTGGCGGCGGCCTGCTCTTCGCAAGCGGCGTCGGCAGCGCCAATTTCTTCTGCAGTGGCGGCGCATTCGACGCCGCCTGCAGCGACGACCTCAGTCCGCAGCCGGTCAGCGACAGCTACCTCGCCACTGAAGATGCGACGCAGCGCCTCATCGACGACGGCCTGCTGTCGTTGTTCGTCGGCAGCGGCGAACTCGACTTCCTCACCCTGCGCTTCTTCCAGTTCGGCGACGCGGTGTTCTTCAACGCCGCGGACAACATCGACACGAACACCTTCTTCAGCGATGCCGCGTTCAGCGTCGGTCCGACCAGCGTGACGGTGACCTACGGCTTCGTGCCGGCGCCCGTGCCGCTGCCGCCGGCAGCGTGGCTCGCTGCGCCGGCCGCGCTCGCGCTGGTACGCGCGCGCCGCCGTCGCTGACCGGGCGTCAACCGCACACCTCTCGTGCGTCCGCGCACGATGTTCTAGGATGGCGGCAGGTGCGCACGGCTTGGTGCGTACCGTGTCGCCACCAGGAGAGCTGCGCCATGCGTCCGAACCGGTACCGTCGTCTCGTCCTCGTCGTGCTGCTCGCCGCGGCGTTGCCGATCGGCGCCTGGGACGAAGTCGGTAACGGCTGCCCCTACACCGCCGATGACGTCGCGCCGCGTATCAAGGCCGTGCTCGGACCGCGCTACGCGACCAGCGACGACGCCACGGCGCTCGAGGCGAGCTTCCGCGAACTGGAAGTCCTGCTGCTCGACATCGGCCACTGCCGCGCCGTGGTGCAGTCGGGCGAGCGCCCGGACGGCGACCGCCAGGCGCATATCGGCGAATGGCATTCGCTCAACCAGTGGCTGTATCGCCTGGTCAATTTCGTCGGCCAGAACGCGCGTGGCGATGATTCGGTCAGCTGGCGCGACGAGTACGCGCTGTTCGCCGAGGTCTACGAGTTCGAGCCGTGAGGCCCGGCGCGTCGGTCGCGCCGGCTGAACACCCGTGACGATCGCCTGGCACGATATCGTCGGCGGCTGCGGAGTGCTGCTGGTACTCGGCACCTATGGCCTGCTGCAGGCCGGGCGTATGCGCGCCGACACGCTCGCCTACTCGGCGCTCAACCTGCTCGGTGCGATCCTCATCGGCTACTCGCTGCTGTTCTCGTTCAACCTCGCTTCGTTCATCATCGAGATCTTCTGGGGGCTGGCCAGCCTGTGGGGCGTGCGCCGCGCGCTGCGCGAACGCCGGGCGCGGCGCGCGCAGGCGCGGACGGAGTAACTGCCCCACTTGCCACGAGGCGTCACGGAAGGGGACGGGAACAGGCGCGCCTCGTTTCCGTCGGCCGCATCCTGCACGGCGCGCACATCCCGTATAGACTGCGCTACCCGGGCGGCGCCAGCGCGGCGGCCGCGCGGGCGTACGGGGACGCGGCGCGGCCGGTAGTGCGGCGGCGCTGCCGCCGGCCGGGCACGTCAGGTACTCGCGCCGCAACCTGTCCGGCAATTGCGAGGAGACTACCGTGATCCGCTTCAATCCCTTCATTTACTGCACCGTCGGCCGTCGCCAGGAGCTCGAGCAGGGCATGGCCGGCAAGGACCCGGCGCGCTTCCAGCGCATGCTGGACGAGATCGCCGAGTACGTCGGCTTTGCCGACGAGGCCGGCTACGCGGGCTTCGGCCACCCGGAGCATCACCTGCAGATCGAAGGTTTCGAAGCCGCCAACGATCCCACCCTGATGGGCATGTGGCTCGGGCAGCACAGCAAGCGGCTGCGCGTGATCACCTGCGGCTTCGTCTCGACGGTGCACAACCCGCTGCGCACCGCCGAAGCGATCGCGACGATGGACAACATGCTCAAGGGGCGTTTCGGCGTCGGCCTCGTCCGCGGCTACCAGTCACGCTGGGTCGAGAGCTTCAAGGTCAAGGACGCGATCGGCGCCGTGGGCCCGTGGAACAAGAACGACGACGCCGACCTCGCCAACCGCGAATACTTCGCCGAATACGTCGACATCGTGGTGCGCGCGCTGACCGAACCGACGTTTCGTCACCAGGGCAAGTACTGGCAGCTGCCGCCCGCCGGGCAGGTCAATCCGCATCCGCACGCGGTCTATACGCGCTACGGCCGCGGCGTCGATGCGGACATGCACATCAACGAGGTCGGCATCGCCCCGGCCCCGTTGCAGAAGCCGCATCCGCCGCTCTACGGAGGATTCTCGGCCTCGATGCGGACTGCGCGCTTCTGGGCCCGCTACCGCGGCAAACCGATCATCATGTCGGACAACCTCGAGTTCCTGCAAAGCCTGTGGGCGGCCTACCGCGAAGCAGCCGCCGAGCACGACTACATCCCCGCGCCCGGCGACGAAGCCGCCTGGGGCGGCCTGATGATCTGCGCGCGAAGCGACGCCGAGGCGCACGCGCTCGCCGAGGACATGAAGTGGATGTGGGAACAATGGGCAGTACCGTTCGGCCAGCCCTTCCCCGAGCTGCTGTTCGGGTCGCCCGACACCCTGAGCCGGCGCATCGAGGCGGCCAGCCAGGCCGTGCCGATCAACGAGATGTTCCTGATCATCCCGCAAGGGCTGCACGATCGCGATCGCATCCTCGGCTCGCTCGACCTGTTCGCCACCAAGGTCATGCCGAATTTCACCTGAGCCGGGCCGTGCGAGGCGGCGCCGGCCCGTCACCCGGCCCGCCCGGTGACCGCCGGTACGGACACGCTCCCTCATCCTGGTGACGGTGACGGACGGCCGCAACGGCTGCGGCGCGCGACGCTGTCCGTCGCGGCGGCGCCGGCCTAGACTGGAGGCCCCCGGGCCTGTATCCCCGGGCCCGAGCGCCGCCACCCGGAACACTTGCTGAGCATGCCTGCGCCTTCTTCCCCCGTGCCCTCCCGCGACCCCTGTGAGCTGATGCGCGAGACCGCGACCCGGATCGCGTGGCTGTGGCTCGACCGCGCCGATACCGGCAACCGGCTTTCGCACGAGGTCGTCGACGCATTGCACGCGGCCCTGGAACAGGTCGAAGCGTGCGACGACATCGACGTGCTGGTTCTCGCCGCTCGCGGCGGCGTCTTCTGCCGCGGGTGCGTCGAGCCGGCCGAGGCAGCGCCGCTGCCGCCGCTCGCCCACCGGGCCGAAGTCCTGGCTACCAGCGACCTCATGCTGCGCCTCGCCGCGCTGCCATGCATCACGCTCGCCGCGATTGCAGGCGACGTGGCGGGGGCCGGTATCGAGCTGGTGGCGAGCTGCGATTTCGCGATTGCCGGCAGCAGCGCGCGCTTCGCCGTGCCGGACCTCGACCACGGACGTTGGCCGCACACCACCCAGGTCGCGCTCAGCCGCGCCATGGCGCCGCGCCAGGCGCTGGCGCTGCTGCTCGACACGCGTGCGCGCGATGCGGCGGAGATGGCGCGGCTCGGCCTGCTTCACGAGGTCGTCGCTGACGCCGAGCTCGAGTCGCGGACCCGCGCCCTCGCCGCGACCCTGGCGGGCAAACCCGCCGCGCTCATCGCTCCGGGCAAGCAGAGCTTTCACCGGCAACTCGCCATGAACCGGGCCGACGCCTACCTCTACGCGGTGGAGCAGCAGACGCGTAACCCGCCCGCAGCGGAAACGGGTAACATGGGCGTCACGGAGCGCGCGGGCCGCTGAGTACAGCGCGCGATCACGACAGCATCACGGAAGGACGCCACAACATGGGTATGCAAGCCGCCAAGAACGCCGTCGACATCGGCGTCATCGTCAGCGACATCGAGCAGAGCCTCGCTTTCTACTGCGGGCTGCTGGGCCTGGAGAAAGTGCAGGAAGTGCCGCTGTGGTTCGGCACCATGCACCGGCTCGCCTTCGGTGACAGCTTCATCAAGCTGGTCGATCCGAAGAAGGTGCCACCGGCGGCCCCGCTCGGCCTGCACGACGTGCTCGGCTTCCGCTACATCACCTTCCAGGTCGCGAACATCGACGCGCTGTGCGACGAACTCGCTGCTGCGGGCGTCACCTTCTCGGTCGAGAAGAATGAATTCATGCCCGGGGTGACCATCGCCATGGTCAACGACCCGGACGGCAATATCGTCGAATTCGTTCAGCGCAGCTAAGGCCTGCGCCGATGCTGACCTACCTCCTGGACCCCGCAGGAGCGGGCGGCCATTGCCGCGTGCGCCTGTTCGGGGAACTGACCGAAGACAACGTGCGCGGCCTGCTCGAACGCCTGTGGGCCGATCCGCAGTACCGCGACCGCGCGAGCGCGCTGTGGGACGTCGGCGGATGCGAGCTGC
>JAUIFX010000038.1 GCA_030429865.1 Gammaproteobacteria bacterium
GGTCGAGGGCAAGCTCGAGTACACCTCGCTGCTCTACATTCCCTCGCAGGCACCGTTCGACCTGTGGGATCGTGACAGCAGCCACGGGGTGAAGCTCTACGTGCAGCGCGTGTTCATCATGGACGGCGCCGAGGAATTGTTACCGCGTTACCTGCGTTTCGTGCGCGGCGTGATCGACACCAACGACCTGCCGCTCAACGTCTCGCGCGAGATCCTGCAGCGGAACAAGGCGTTGGACAGCATCCGCGGTGCGTCGGTGAAGAAGGTCCTCGGCCTGGTCGAATCGCTCGCCGCGGGCGAGGATTACGCGCGCTTCTGGAACGCCTTCGGCCGCGTTCTCAAGGAAGGCGTGATCGAGGATTTCGCCAACCGCGAGCGCATCGCCAAGTTGCTGCGTTTCGCTTCCACGCGCGAGCCCGAAGCAGGTGCGGTGGTGAGCCTGGACGACTACGTCGCACGCATGCAGGACGACCAGGAGGCGATCTACTACATCACCGGCGACAGCCTGCAGACGGTGCGCAACAGTCCGCACCTGGAAGTCTTCCGCGCCCGCGGCATCGAGGTCCTGCTGCTCGACGAACCGGTCGACGAGTGGCTCGTCACGCATCTCACGGAATACGGCGAGAAGCCGCTCAAGTCGGTCGTCGATGCCGAACTCGAAGCGCCGGCGGGTGGCGACGACGCCGCACAGCCGGCCGCCGACAGCGGCGTGCTCGAGCGCATCAAGGGCGCGCTCGCCGAGCGCGTCGCCGACGTGCGTGCGAGCCGCCGCCTGACCGATTCGCCGGCCTGCCTGGTCTCGGGCGGTGAGCAGATGAGCGCGAACCTCGAGCGCCTGCTGCGCGCCGCGGGCCAGGACGTGCCGGAGACCAAGCGCATCCTCGAACTCAATCTCGGCCACCCGCTGGTGCGGTTGCTCGAGGACGTCGCCGACGAGGATCGTTTCGGCAACTGGGCGGCGCTGCTCTACGAACAATCGATCCTCGCCGAAGGGGGCAAGCTCGACGACCCGGCCGGCTTCGTGCGCCGCATGAACGACATGGTGCAGCAGCTCGCCGCACAGGGCGCCTGAGGGTGGCCCGCGCGCCGTCGGCGCTCGACCTGGTCGCTGCCGCGGCGCGTCGTTTCGAAGCGGCCGGGCTGCATTTCGGTCATGGCACCGACAACGCTGCCGACGAGGCGCTGTTTCTCACCCTGCACGCGCTTGGCTGGGGCTACGACGTCGATGACGCGGCGCTCGCCGCACCGCTCGCGCCGGCGCAGGTCGACGCGGTCGAGGCGCTGGTCGACGCACGCATCGCGACGCGGCGGCCCGCGGCCTACCTGGCTGGGCGCATGTGGTTCGCCGGGCACGAGTTCGCCGTCGACGAGCGCGTGCTGGTGCCACGTTCGCCGATCGCCGAGCTGATCGGCGCGCACTTCGAACCCTGGCGCGGCGGCCGCCCGGTAACCCGGGTACTCGACATCGGCACGGGCAGCGGCTGTATCGCCATCGCCACCGCGCTCGCGTTCCCGCAGGCGCGCGTCGACGCGAGCGATGTCAGCGGAGATGCGCTCGCGGTCGCCGCTGCCAACGTGGCGCGGCACGGCGTCGACGACCGGGTCGCGCTGCACGCCTGCGATCTGTTCCCGCCCACGGGCGGTCCCTGGGACCTCATCGTGAGCAATCCGCCCTACGTCCCGCAGGCCGTGTGGGAAGCGCTGCCGCCCGAGTACCACGCCGAACCGGAACTCGCGCTGACTGCGGGCGCGAGCGGGCTCGATTGCCTGGAACGCCTGCTCGATGCGGCCGCCGCGCACCTCGCACCGGGCGGGCAGCTGGTCGTCGAAGTGGGCGAGATCTGGCCCGAGGTCGAGGCGCGCTACCCGCGCCTGCCATTCACCTGGGTCGCGTTCGAGCACGGCGGCGAAGGCGTATTCCTGCTCGAGCGCGACGAGTTGCAGGCGCTCGCCTGATCGTCGGTGCGGCCTGGCCGGGTCGTCCCTGCGGGCTGCATGCGGAAAGCCCGTCGACCGCGTCACGGCGCCGGGTGACAGAACCGGGAACCTTTGCGCACCGTGCGTCTTCGCCGGGCTCCCGGGGCGCCGATGCGGCCATGAATGATTTTGAGACCGGTTCTAATAGAATAGCGTCATGTCCGGAAACACCTTTGGCAAATTGTTCACGCTGACGACCGCGGGCGAGAGTCACGGTCCCGGCTACGTCGCGATCGTCGATGGCTGCCCGCCCGGGGTGCCGCTGGCCGAATCCGACCTGCAACGCGATCTCGACCGCCGCAAGCCCGGCACCTCGCGTCACACCACGCAGCGGCGCGAGGACGACCGGGTACGCATCATGTCGGGCGTGTTCGAAGGCCGGACCACGGGCACGCCGATCGGGCTCGTGATCGAAAACACCGACCAGAAGTCGAAGGACTACGGCAACATCCAGGACAAGTTCCGTCCCGGCCACGCCGACTACACCTACATCCAGAAGTACGGCGTGCGCGATTACCGCGGTGGGGGACGCGCCTCGGCGCGCGAGACCTGCATGCGCGTCGCGGCAGGCGCCATCGCCAGGCAGGTGCTCGCCGTGCAGTGCGGGGTGAGCGTGACCGGCTACCTCGCCCAACTCGGGCCGCTGCGCCTGGGCTGCACCGATCCCGGTGCCGCCGACACCAACCCGTTCTTCTGCGCGGAGCCCGCCCGGGTGCCGGAACTCGAGACGTACATGGACGCGTTGCGCAAGGAGGGCGACTCGATCGGCGCGCGCATCAACGTCGTCGCACGCGGCCTGCCACCCGGTTGGGGCGAACCCGTGTTCGACCGCCTCGACGCCGACCTGGCCAAGGCGTTGATGAGCATCAACGCGGTCAAGGGCGTGGAGATCGGTGACGGCTTCGCCGTCGTCGAACAGAAGGGCACCGCGCACCGCGACGAGATGCATCCCGACGGCTTCGCGAGCAATCATGCCGGCGGCATCCTCGGCGGCATCTCGACCGGGCAGGACATCCTCGTCAGCATCGCGCTCAAGCCCACCTCGAGCATCCGACTCAGCGGCGAGACCGTGGACCGCGACGGCAGCGCGACGAGCATCGCCACGCTCGGGCGTCACGATCCCTGCGTTGGCATCCGCGCGACGCCGATCGCCGAGGCGATGGTCGCGCTGGTGCTGCTCGATCACATGCTGCGCCAGCGCGGCCAGAACGGCGGCGTCGTGGTGGCGACGCCGGTCATCGGCGCCGCGGCCGCGCCCTGAGCCGGGCTTGAACGGCCAGGCGGCAGGGCAGGCCGGGGCAACGCTCGGCGCGATCGTCGAGCAGGTGCGTGCGGCATACGCCGATCGCCGGCCACTGGCGATCGTCGGCGGCGGCACGCGCGCGCGCTTCGCGCCGCCGGCGGCGGGCGAGGCGCTGCGGGTCGCGGCGCATGCCGGCATCGTCAGCTACGAGCCGAGCGAGCTGGTCATCACCGCGCGTGCCGGGACGCCGCTGGCCGAGGTCGAGGAAGCGCTCGCCGCGCGCGGCCAGATGCTCGGCTTCGAACCGCCGCGCAGCGGCACCGCGTCGACCATCGGCGGTGTCGTCGCGAGCGGCCTGTCGGGACCGGCGCGGCCGTATCGCGGCAGCGTGCGCGATTTCGTGCTCGGGGTCGAACTCGTCAACGGCCGCGGCGAGGCTTTGCGCTTCGGCGGCCAGGTGATGAAGAACGTCGCGGGCTACGACGTGGCGCGGCTGGTCACCGGCGCGTGCGGCGCCCTCGGTGTGATCACTGAGGTTTCCCTGCGCGTGCTGCCAAGGCCGGCCCGCGAGGCGACGCTGCGTTGGCCGCTGGCGCGCACCGACGCGCTGGCGCGCATGCTCGAGTTGCCGCGCCGGCCGTGGCCGATCACGGGGCTGTCCTGGGACGGCGAGTTGCTGCGCCTGCGCGTCGCCGGCAGTGCGGCCGCCGTCGAGGACGCGGTCGCGCGCCTCGCGCCGCCCGAGGTCGTCGACGACGACGCGAGCTGGACGGCGTTGCGCGATTACGCGGAACCGCGCCTGGCCGCCCGTGCGGGCGAGTCGCTGTGGCGGGTCGCAGTGCCGCCGGCGGCGCCCGATGCGCCGGGTACGGCGCCGTTGCTGGTCGACTGGGGCGGTGGATTACGCTGGCTGCGCGGGGTCGATGACGCGGCGGCGTTGCGCGACCACGTCGCCGCCTGCGGCGGTCACGTCACCGCTTACGACACCGCGGCCGGCGTCGCGCCGGCCATGCCGGCCGCGCCGCTGCGCGCACTGATGGCGCGCGTGAAGCGGGCGTTCGATCCCCACGCCTTGTTCGACGCCGGCCGCGGCGCGGAGGTCGCCTGATGGCTGCCCGGAGCGCGGTCGGGCAAGTGGCGCTGCGCGGCCTGCCGCGCCGGGTACCCGTCCGCGGCGATACCGGCACACGCCCGATCGGGCCACGGAAGCCCTGATGCGCGTTCCCGTCGGTGCGCGCATGGCCGCGACGCCCTACGCACGCGAGGCGGCGGAGATCGCGCGCAGTTGTGTGCACTGCGGTTTCTGTAACGCGACCTGTCCGACCTACCAGCTCAGCGGCGACGAACTCGAGGGGCCGCGCGGACGCATCTACCTGATCAAGGCGCTGCTCGAGGATGGCGAAGCGGGCGGCGAAACGCGCCGTCACCTCGACCAATGCCTGGTCTGCCGCAACTGCGAGACGACCTGTCCCTCGGGTGTGCGCTACGGACAACTGCTCGAACTCGTGCGCCCGGCGGTCTACCGCAGCACGCCGGGTACCTGGCGCGAACGCCTGATGCGCTGGGGACTGGTCAACGTGGTGGCCTACCGCGGGCGCTTCGCGATGCTGTTCCGTCTCGGCCGCCTCGCGCGGCCGCTGCTGCCACGAGACCTCGCCGCCAGCGTGCCCGGGCGGCTCGGCGACACCCCGGTGCGAGGTGACGCCGGCGTGCCCGCGAGCGGTTCACGCCGCGTGCTGCTGCTCGGCGGCTGTGTTCAACCCGTGCTCAACCCGTCGATCGATGCCGCGGCACGCGCCGTCTTCGCGCGGCTCGACATGACCCTGGTCGACGTACCCGCGAGCGGATGCTGCGGCGCGTTGGCGCACCATCTCGGCGACGAGGCAGCGGCGCGCCGCCAGGCGCGCGCCAACATCGATGCCTGGTGGCCGGAAGTCGAGGCCGGTGCCGAGGCTGTGATGGCGTCGTCGTCCGGATGCGGCGTGCAGCTCAAGTCCTACGCGCGCCTGCTTGCCGATGATCCCGCCTATCGTGATCGCGCGCGGCGCATCGAGTCGCTGGTGCGCGACCCGCTCGAGCTGGTCGACGGCGCGCGGCTGTCCGCCGCCGTCGATACCGGCGGCGTCGGGCCGGTCGCGGTGCAGGCGCCGTGCACGCTGCAGCATGGCCAGCGTCTCGGCGGACGGCTGGAAGCGCTGCTCGTGCAGTTGGGATTCACGCTCGCGCCGGTCGGCGAGTCACACCTGTGCTGTGGTTCGGCGGGCAGCTATTCGCTGTTCCACGCCGAGACCTCGGCCGCCCTGCGTGAACGCAAACTCGGCCACCTGCTGGCGGGCGGCCCGACCCAGGTGGTCACCGCCAACATCGGTTGCCAGTCACATCTCGCCGCGGCGTCGCCGATGCCGGTCAGGCACTGGCTGGAGGTCGTCGCAGCGCGGCTCCGGTGACCCGGCCGCGCTGACGGCCGCCGGGCGGCTTCACGCCCGGCGTGGCGTGGCGGTCAGTAGACGCGCAGGATGGCGGCGTCGCCCTCGCCTTCGATGTACTCCTCGAAGCCGTCGCCGGGCGGGTTGCCATCGTAGATCTGGTATTCGCGCTGCTGGCGCCAGGCTTCGCGCACGAACGTGTAGGGGTCGAGCGCGGCCTGGTCACGGATGCGCGAGGCATCGAGCAGGTTGGCGCGCGTGTTGATCGCGCTGACCACGCCTGCCGGCAGCGTCACCACCGTGGCCAGGTAGGTCAGCGGGTTGAGCAGGATGCCCATCGCCGGCGCGGGGAGGTCACGGTAGGAACTCGGGCCGAGGAAGGGCAGCGTCAGGTAGGCGCCTTCGCCGGCACCCCAGGTGCCGAAAGTCTGGCCGAGATCCTCGTCGTTCTGCTCGAGGCCGAGGTCGCTGGCGGGGTCGAACAGGCCGCCGATACCGATGGTGCTGTTGACCACGAAGCGTCCCGAGTCGCGGAAGAAGCGCTCCACCTTGCCCTGCAGCAGGTCGTTGGCGATCGTGTTCAGGTAGGAGACATTGTCGAAGAAATTCGTCACGCCCTCGCGCATCGGGTCCGGCGTCACGTCCGCATAGGTTCGCGCGACCGGCTCGAGAATGTTGCGATCGAGCGTGTCGTTGAAGGCGTAGAACTTGCGGTTCAGCGACTCGTGCGGGTCGCCGTTGTCGTTCGTTGACGTCGATGCGCAGCCAGCGAGCAGCACGAGCGTCGAAAGCGCTGCCAGCATGGGCAGCCAGGAGCGAATGCCAGACATGTTAGGGGATTCCGCGATGCTTATTATTGGGGACGGTTGGTTCGTCGAACCGCGCGCCCTCGTTCGGGCTGGCGCGGCGGCTCGATAGCGGGCAATCATGCCACAGTCGTTGTATCAACGCACTAAGGCCTCCGGCGGAGCGGTCGGAAAACGGTCGGCGCGGCGCCGCGCGCCGGTGTGCTCACGTCACGCCCGGACACCCGCGTGCCGCCACCTTCAGTCCGACAGGGCCGAAACCTTCTCCTCGAGCCGCGCTATCAGCGTGTCGAGCCCTTCATCCTGGATAACGGCCGTGTACTCGGCGCGCTTGAGCGAGAGATCCGAGACGCCCTTCGCGACGACGTTCACGACGAGCCAGTCATCGTTGTGTTCGTGCAACATGTAGTTCAGCGGGATGGCCTCGCCGTCGGCCTTGACCAGCTCGGTCTCGACGATGCGGGCATTGCGGCTCTCCTTGCTCGCGCCGGTGACGAAGCGTTCGCCATCGAATCCGGAGAAGTTGGTCGCGTAGGTCGCGATGCTGAGACGGCGGAAAACGTCGATGAAGGCCTCGCGCTGCGCCTCGCTGGCCTCCTTCCAGGCGTTGCCGGTGACGATGCGGGCGATGGTGGGGAAATCGAATGTCTGCGTGATCACCTCGTCGAGCAGCGCGGCGCGCCCGGCATGACCGAGGGCGTCGCCGCCGCGCATGCTTTCGAGCAGGGCCGCGTGCAAGCGCTCGACCACCGCTGCCGGCGTGGCCGTTTGCGCGGACGGCGACGCGGTGTTCGAGACGGGAGCCTGCTCGGCAGCGTGCAGCGGCGCGGGCGGCATCACCGTCAGCGCGGCGAGCAGCAGGACGAAGCGGGGCAGTTGTCGCAGGATCATGGTGTTCACTCCGGGCCTTCGTTCATCGAGTCGCCGCACGCGCTTTAGTTCCGCCGCCGTGCCGGGCGCGCGCGGCGCGCAGCGCCGCTGCGTTCAATCGGGCTTTTCCAGCCGTTCGTAGCTGCGGTTCTTCCAGCGGCTGCGCTCTCCCGACCAGTAACGAATCGCCGAGTGCCAGGTCATCGCGAGGTACAGG
This sequence comes from Gammaproteobacteria bacterium, assembly GCA_030429865.1. Taxonomy (GTDB): domain Bacteria; phylum Pseudomonadota; class Gammaproteobacteria; genus JACKNG01. The sequence continues at coordinate 7,540 of JAUIFX010000038.1, forward strand.
CAGGCGGCCAGGGGCAGGGTCGCGGTCCAGGCCGGGTGCAGGTCGTAGTAGCGGATCGTCGGCCAGTACGCGCCGGCCATCGCGGCCAGTGCGACGACACCCATCGGCGCGCCGCCAGCGCCGGGGGCGAGCACGGCAACGACCGGTGCGACGAAGCTCAGCAACAGCAGCGCCGTGCATACGAACAGCAGCGCGCCCGAATAGCGCAACTGGGTGAAGGCCGAGCGCGCGACCATGTTCCAGATGTTGTCGAGCGTCGCGTAGGGCCGGATGGCGCGGACGTCGCGACTCAGGCCCAGCCAGGTGCGGCCGCCGTGGTCCTTGATGCGGCGTGCCAGCGTGCAATCGTCGATGATCGCGTCGTGCAGGGCGGCGAAACCGCCGACACCGCGCAGCGCATCGGTCTCGAGCAGGATGCAGCCGCCGGCGGCCGCGGCGACGCGCGAACCGGCACGGTTGGCCAGCGCGAACGGGTAGATCAGCTTGAAGAAGAAGATGAAAGGCGGCAGCAGGAACTTCTCCCACGCGTTGCCCATGCACAGCGTCGCCATCACCGAGGCCAGCGCGAGGCGATCGCGCGTCATGCGCGCGTGCAGGGCGGCCAGGGTTCCGCGGGCGAGCGCGATGTCCGCATCGAGCAGCAGCGTGCGCGTGCTCGAGACCCGCGCGAAGCCTTGTTCCAGCGCCCACAGCTTGCCGCTCCAACCGGGCGGCGGATCGCTGCCGCCGATCACCTCGAGGCCATCGATGCCGAGCCCGCGCGCGATGTCCCCGGTGCCATCGCTGCTCTGATCGTCGATCACCACGATACGCGCGAGCCGGCCCTGCGCAGCGAGCGCGCGCAGCGTGTCGCCGATGCACGCGGCCTCGTCGCGTGCCGGGATCAGCGCGGTGACGTCGCTGAAATCGGTGGCCGCGTCGGCGCCATCCGCGCGCAGGGACTCGCGCGTCGACCAGGGGCGCCACGGTACGAGCAGCAGGGCCGCCCACATCACGGCGGCGAGGGTGGCGCAGGTGGCGAGCATGTGGCGCGGGGAATGCCGCGCTCAGGCGCCGGCGGCCGGCAGCGCGCTCAGGCGACGCGCTTCTTGCTGCAGCCGCTCGCCGGCTGGTCGGCGCTGACCAGCTGCGGTTTCGGCGCCGGCTCGTCGTCGTAGAGGAACGGCACCTCGGGCGCCATGTCGCCGCTCGTGCGCGGGCCGCGCAGGAACACCTTGAGCGCCTTGAGCGGGTTGCTGAAGGTATCGTTGACCGCGGTCGCTTCGTAGCCCGAGTGCACCATGCAGTCGGCGCACTTGGGATTCACGCCGGTGCCGTACTTGGCCCACTCGGTTTCCTCGATGAGCGCCTTGAAGCTCGGCGCGTACCCTTCGCCGACGAGCAGGTAGCAGGGTTTCTGCCAGCCGAAGACGTTGCGCGTCGGGTTGCCCCACGGCGTGCAGTGGTAGGTCTGGTTGCCGGCGAGGAAATCGAGATAGAGGCTCGATTGGTTGAAACGCCAGCGGCGCCCCTGGCCGAGCTTGAAGATGTTGCGGAACAGCTCCTTGCTGCCGACGCGCTTGAGGAAGACATCCTGGCGCGGCGCGCGCTCGTAGGAATATCCGGGGGAGATGGTCACCCCCTCCACGCCGAGGGCCATCATGTCGTCCATGAATTGCGCCACTTCCTCCGGCGACTCGCCCTGGAACAGCGTGCAGTTGACGGTGACCCGGAAGCCGCGCCCGAGCGCCTTGCGGATCACCTCGACACACTTGTCGTACACGCCCTCGCGGCATACCGAGGCGTCGTGGCGCTCGCGATTGCCGTCGAGGTGTACCGAGAACGTGAGGTAAGGGGAGGGCGCGTAGTCGTCCATGCGCTTGTCGAGCAGCAACGCGTTGGTGCACAGGTAGACGAACTTCTTGCGCTCGATGAAGCCGCGAACGATCTGCGGCATCTCCTTGTGAATCAGCGGTTCGCCGCCGGCGATGGAAACGATGGGCGCGCCGCACTCCTCGATCGCGCCCATGCAATCGTCGTAGCTCAGGCGCTTGTCGAGAATTTCGTTCGGGTAGTCGATCTTGCCGCAGCCCGCGCAGGCGAGGTTGCAACGAAACAGCGGCTCGAGCATCAGCACGAGCGGGTAGTGTTTGTTGCCCTTGAGTTTCTGACCGAGGATGTAACGGCCGACGCGGTACTGCTGGACTAGCGGGACACCCATGCTTATTCCTTAGAGATAGAATGGAATTTCTTGTGGAGTTTCAATTAATTGCGCTTCATAACACAATGGCGCGTCACCTTACTGTAACGGCCCTGAAAAGTACAGCCTCGTAGTCGGAAATGGACCGTCCGCGGGAAGTCCGCCGCGGCGCCGGGCGCAGCGGGTGTGGGCGGGCACAGCGCCCTGCCGTGCTTGCTTGCAAGGGGTCAGGGGCCTCCCCATAATTCACGGTCCGCTGCGTCGGCCGCACAGAGCCTGAGATCGAATCCCTGATGACAGACCAATCGCGATACCCCCTGCTCGACACCATCGATTCCCCCGCCGACGTTCGCAACCTGCCGGAGTCGAGCCTCGAGCAACTCGCCACCGAAGTCCGCGCCTTCCTGCTCGATACCATCAGCAAGTGCGGCGGCCACTTCGCGGCGGGCCTCGGTTCGGTCGAGCTGACCGTGGCCCTGCATTACCTGTACAACACGCCGGAGGATCGCATCGTGTGGGACGTCGGCCACCAGGCCTACCCGCACAAGATTCTCACCGGCCGCAAGGACCGCCTGCACACCATCCGTCAATGGCAGGGGCTCGCACCGTTCCCGAAGCGCGAGGAAAGCCCCTATGACACCTTCGGCGTGGGCCATTCGAGCACCTCGATCAGCGCCGCGCTCGGCATGGCCATTGCCGCCAGCCTGACTGGCAGTGCACGCCGCGCGGTGGCGGTCATCGGCGACGGCGCGATGACCGCGGGCGTCGCTTTCGAAGCGCTCAATCATGCCGGCGACCTCGGCACCGACCTGCTCGTCGTGCTGAATGACAACAACATGTCGATCTCGCCCAACGTCGGTGCGCTGTCCAGCCGCTTCGCGCAGATTCTCTCGGGCAAGCTCTACACCACGGTGCGCGAGGGCTCGAAGAAGGTACTCTCGCAGATGCCGCCGGTGTGGGAGCTCGCGCGCCGCGCCGAGGAACACGTCAAGGGGTTGATCGTGCCGGGCACGCTGTTCGAGGAGTTCGGCTTCAACTACATCGGCCCCATCGACGGCCACGACCTGCCGGCGCTGCTCGGCACGCTGCGCAACATCCGCCAGCTGCACGGCCCGCAACTGCTCCACGTCATTACCAGGAAGGGCAAGGGTTACGCGCCGGCCGAGGCCGACCCGGTCAAGTACCACGGCGTTTCGCCGTTCGACCCGGACGTCGGCATCGTCGCCTCGGGCAGGCCGTCACCGCCGACCTACAGCAAGATCTTCGGACAATGGGTCTGCGACATGGCGCGCCGCGATGCCCGCCTGGTCGCAATCACGCCGGCCATGCGCGAGGGCTCCGGCCTGGTCGAGTTCGAACGCCAGTTTCCCGATCGCTACTTCGACGTCGCGATTGCCGAGCAGCACAGCGTCAACGTCGCCGCCGGCATGGCCTGCGACGGGCTCAAGCCGGTCGTCGCCATTTACTCGACCTTCCTGCAGCGCGGTTACGACCAGGTCGTCCACGACGTCGCGACGCAGAACCTGCCGGTGTTGTTCGCACTCGACCGCGCCGGCCTCGTCGGCGCCGACGGGCCGACGCACAATGGCAGCTACGACATCTCCTTCCTGCGCTGCCTGCCGAACATGACCATCATGACGCCGGCCGACGAGAACGAGTGTCGCCAGATGCTCTACACCGGATTCACGCTGGACGGACCGAGCGCGGTGCGTTACCCGCGTGGCACCGGCCCGGGCGTCGCGGTGAGCGAGGACATGCAGGCCCTGCCGGTGGGCAAGGCCGAACGGCGCCGCGAGGGTTCGCGTGTCGCGATTCTCGCCTTCGGCGTGATGCTCGCACTGGCCGAGGAAGTCGGTGAGCGCCTCGATGCCACGGTCATCAACATGCGTTTCGTGAAACCGCTCGACGAAGCGCTCGTGCTCGAACTCGCTGCGAGCCACGAACTCGTCGTCACGATCGAGGAGAACGTGGTAGCGGGCGGTGCAGGCAGCGCCGTCGGTGAGTGCCTGGCCGCGGCCGGCCAGCGCGTTGCGATCGCCAACTACGGGTTGCCCGATCGCCTCATCCAGCATGGCTCGCGCGACGACATGCTGCGCGACGCCGGCCTCACCGTCGACGCGTTCGAGCGCTTCGTGCGCGAACGCATCGCGCAGCTCGGCGGCGCCGCGCCGGCCATTCGCCGCGCCTGACCGGGCCTGCCCCGGCGACGCGCTTCAGGCGAGGATGTCGCCGAGCGCGGCTTCGAGGCGCGCGAGGTCTTCCTCGCTGATGTCGCCCATCGCCGATATGCGGAACACCTGCTCCGACAAGGCGCCCTGGCCGGCGTAAATGATGAAGCCGCGCGCCTTGAGCGCATCGTGCAGCGCCGCGTAGGTGCGGCCCGCGGGCAGTTCGAAGCCGTGCAGCACGCACGAGCAATCGGCCACGGGCAGGATGCCGCGCACGCCGAGCTGCCCGAGACGCTCCCGGATGCGCCCCATGCGGGCCGTGAACAGCGCCTGGCGCGCGGCGCGGCCGCCGCCTTCGAAGAACTCGTCGAGTGCCTCGTCGAGCGCGTAGAACGTCTGCACCGACTGCGTGAACGGCGTGCCGTGCGCGTCCTGGCGTGCCAGGTAGTCGGCCAGGTTGAGATAGACCGCGCGTGACGGGGCGGCGGCGAGCGCATCGCGGCGCACGATGACGAAGGCCGTGCCGGGCACGCCGTGCAGGCACTTGTTGGCAGTCGCCGCGCAGGCATCGAGTCCCCAGCGATCGAACGCGATGGTTTCGGCGCCGAAGCTGCTGACGCCATCGACGAGCAGGCGCGCGCCGGCGTCGCGGCAGACGGCGGCGAGGGCGGCGAGGTCGTTGAGGCGCCCGGTAGTCGTTTCGTGGTGGACCACGGCGACATGGCTGTACCGCGTGCCGGCGAGCGCGGCGCGCACCGCGGCGACATCGATCGCCTCGCCCCAGCCGCCGTGGAGGCGGGCGTGGTCGATACCGTGGGCCGCGCAGATGCGTTGCATGCGCTCGCCGTACACGCCGTTCTCGATGACGAGCACGCGGCCGTCATCCGGCACGCAGCTGACCAGCATGGCCTCGACGGCGGCCGTGCCCGAACCGGTCAGCAGGACCGCCGCCCACGTTGCGGGGTCGAGGTCCTCGACGGCGAGCAGCTTACGCCGCAGGCCGTCCTGCAGCGTTGCGAATTCGCTTTCGCGGTGGCACAGGTCAGGGCGGGTGAGCGCGGCGCGCACACGCGCGCTCAGCGTGACCGGGCCCGGGTTGAGCAGGATGGTGCGCATCAGCGGGCTCCGATGTGGCGCATCAGGCGCCGCGCGACCTCGGGCGGGGTGATCGCCGGGCGCGGCAGGTCGTCGATGGCGCCGGGTGCGATCTTGACGTGGGCGAAGCGCGGACCGGGTGCGGCGCCGGTCAACGCGTCGAGCTCGGCGGCGTCATCGGTACGCAGCACCATCGCGTAACCACACGCGGCCGCAACCGCGGCGAAGTCCACGCTCGCCGCGACGGTTGCCTGCGCACCGGTCGAGTCGTGCACCTCGTTGTCCAGCAGCAGGTGGGTGAGGTTGGGCGGACGGTAGGCGCCGACCGTCGCCAGGTTGCCCATGCGCATGAGCGCCGCGCCGTCGCCATCGATGACCACGACCTCGAGATCGGGGCGCGCCAGCGCGAGGCCGAGACCGAGCGAGGAGGCGCAACCCATCGAACCGACCATGTAGAGATGATTGGGGCGGTCGTCGATGGCGTACAGTTCGCGCCCGGTGAAGCCGGTCGTCGCGATGAGGACCGTGCGTGCCGGATCGGTCCGCGCGACGAGCTCGGCAAGCACGGCGTGCCGCGACGGCCGGTCCGCGACGGACACGCGATGACCGCTGCCGCCGATGTTCGCCGTCGCGCGCGCCGTCGCGGGCGCGCGGTCTTCCAGGGGATAGGGTTCGCAGGTGCCTTTCTGCATAACGAGCGCGAAGGGGCGGCCGTGCTCGCGCGCGTGGTCGTCCGCCGCGTCCAGCGCCGGTGCGATGGCCGCCTGCGTCCGCGGAAATTCCAGCCACGGCACGTCCATCGTCTCGAACAGGCGCCCGGTGATCTGGCCCATCAGCTCGTGCTGGGGTTCGTCTTTCACACCCGGCGCACCGCGGTGGGTGCACACGACCAGGATCGGAATGCGGAACGTCCAGGTGAGTGAGGTCAGCGGGCTGACCGCGTTGCCCAGCCCCGAGTTCTGCATCATCGCCACCGCGCGGCGACCGCCGAGCGTAGCGCCGGCGGCGATGGCGACGGCATCGCCTTCGTTCGCGGCCGACACGTAATCGAGCGCGGTATCGCCGATGACGTAGTTGATGAACGGGGTCAGGAAGGAGCACGGCACGGCGGCGTAGCAGTCGAAGCCGCGCTGCCGTGCCGCGTCGACGAAGTCGCGCGCGTGGATCATGATTTCAGCGTTGTCCGGAGGTGAAGGTCCCGGCGTGCTCGAGGTCGCTCAGGGAGTTGATATCGAGCCAGTGGCCGTTGACGTAGACGACGTGCACGCGCTGCCCCGCGTCAATCAGCGCGTTGAGCAGGTCGCGCATGCCGAGCTTGGCGAAATCGCCGCGCGTCGCGAGACGGTCGAGTGCTTCGGCGAGCCGCCGCGCACCGGCACCCCGCGCGGCGAGCATGCCGATCCAGCGTCCGTCGGCGCGGCGGCCGTCGTCTTCGGGCGTGCTGGCGATACGTTCCAGCCACACGTCCTGCTCCCACAGCGACCGGTCGTCGGCCGCGCTGCAGTAGGCATAATCCGGCGCCCCGGTGGTCGCGCGCGTGGCCGGCAGCGAGTCCACGACCACGGTCAGCTCGTGGTCTGCCTCGACCAGGCCGCGCAACACGTAGTTGCGGAACAGCAGGTCGCCGTACATCACCACGACGTCGTCGCCGAGCTGCTCGCGGGCGCAGGCGAGCGAGGCGAGTTCGCCGGTGCTGGCATGCGCATCGTTGACGACCAGTTCGATGCCGGGCGCGGCGATGCGCTCGGCCTTGTAGCCGGCAACCACCGTCACCGGGTCGAGCTGGGCGCGCTTGCAGCTCTCGACCAGCCGGTGCAGCAACGGTTTGCCATTGACCGGCAGCATCACCTTGGGCCGGTCGTCGGTCAGGTCGGCCAGGCCGTCGCCGCGGCTCGCGGCCAGCACCACGGCGCCGGCCTCGCGGCGATTGCCGAGGAAATAGCGCCGCTCCGCCTCGGCGAGTTCGTCGGCACCCTGCAGGCGGAAGATCTCCTTGACGCTCGCGATGTGGTCCTCGACGTCGATCAGCGACTCGTCCTGGAAGATGCGCCGCGCCGTCGCCTGCATCGCGCTGACGGCGCTGCGCACGAGGTGGTTGGCCCAGATCACGAGGCTGATGTCCGCTTCGCGGAAGACCTGCGTGGGCGTGCTGTAGTACTTCGTCGGTACGATCACCAGCGGCGCGCGGCTGGCCCATTCCCGGGCAAACTCGAGGATCTGGTCGGGGCGCGACCAGGCGCTGTGGATGAGGATGGCGTCGGCGCCGGCGCGCCGGTAGGCCTCGGCGCGCTTGATTGCCTCGCCGGTATCCCAGCCGGCGATATAGGCCTCGACGCGGGCGATGACGCAGAAGTCGTCGTCCGACTGGGAGTCCTTGCCGGCGGCGATCTTGCCGCAGAACTCGTCGATGTCGGCAAGCTCCTGGCGATCGCCGTCGATGAAGCTGTTGGTCTTGGGAAACAGCTTGTCCTCGATGCACACGCCGGCGATGCCGCGTTGCTCGAGCTTGCGCACCAGGCGGCGCATGTTGTTGAAGTTGCCGTAGCCGGTGTCGCCGTCGAGCAGGATCGGTACGCTCGTGACGTCGGCCATGAACTCGACCATGTCGACAACCTGGGTCCAGCTGGCTTCGTTGTTGTCGCGCACGCCGAACTGCGCGGACAGGGCGAGGCCACTGGCCCACAGGCCGCGGAAGCCGGCTTCCTCGGCGATGCGCGCGCTCAGCCCGTTGTGCGCCTCGAGGATGAACTCGAGCGCGGACGACGTGAGCAGGTTACGCAGCTGGGTCGTCTTGCGGGGCCGCAGCGGCGCTTCAGCGTGTGGTGCAGTCATCGATTCTGGGCAGGATTTCCTGCGTTGCGCGGGTCACGTCTGCCGGGAAGTCGATCTCGATCCAGGCCAGCCCGGTGACGTCTTCGACACCGATAGCGTCGCCTGCCTCGAGCGCGAGATCGCGCAGCGCTTCCTCGTGGGGTAAATCGCGGCCGCCGCCCGCCGCGTAGCGCGAGACGATGCGCGCGAGGCGCGTGGCCATGGCGGCGTCGAACTTGAAGAAGCCGACCGACTCGCCCACCGAATTATAGCCGAGGCCCGGCGCGATGCGTTTGCGGAACTCGACGATGCGCGTATCGTCGAGGCAGATCTTGACCGGTTCGTCGCCGGGGACGAAGTCGCGGTCGAGCAGGAAGCAGTTGGCTCGCCTGCTGTCGACCAGCCGCGCCATGATGCGCGGATCGTAGAGTACGTCGGCATCCATCACGAGGACGTCGCCGCCGCCGAGCAGGGCCTGCCGTGCGTGCCACAGGCTCAGCATCGATCCCTCGCGGTAGTCGGGGTTGTAATGCACCAGGGGCGCTTTGCGCGCGGCGCTGCGCGCGGCGTCGACGATGGTATCCGCGGCGTGGCCGAGTACCAGGGTGACGTCCTCGATGCCGAGCCCGGCGAGCGTGTCGAAATGACGCTCGAGCAGGCTGCGCCCGCCGAATTCGAGCAGGCACTTGGGACCGTCGTGGGCCGCGCCGAGCCGCGAGCCGATCCCGGCGGCCAGGATAATCGCCTTCATGCTCACCGTTCAGCGCGCACGGGCGCGCGAGAACACCTGGCGGAAGCCGAAATAGGCGATGGCGTCCTTCATGTTGGAGACGAAGCGGCGGAACGGGTGCATGTCGTGGCTGGTGACGTATTCGAGCGTCAGCGCCACGCGCCGGTCGCCGGGTGCCGCGGGCGTGACGCGGTGCCAGAGCTTGTCGCCGTTGAACACGACCAGCATGCCCGGGCTGAGCGCGGCTGCGCCGGCGACGCTCTCTCGCGCGCGATCCGCGCGGTAGAGCTCGTATTCGAGACGGCAGCTCGATTCGTCGACCAGGCCGACCAGGATGGTGTAGCGCTGGCCCTTGTAATAGGACGTGTCGAAGTGCCAGCCGATGTGGTCGCCGGGTTCGGTGTAGTAGTAGAGCGCGTAGGTATGCGGATCGTCGTCGGGGCAATACTTGAGATCCTGCCCGGTCAGGTCGCGCAGGAAGCCGAGCAGCGCCGGGTCGCGGTAGAAGGCGGGGAATGCCGGGGCGTGGCCGTCGAGTTCGTAACGCGACACGCTGCCGCCCTTCTTGTGGCCCGGGATGAAGTTGCGATGCACGCGCGGCTCCAGCGCCGGCAGGCTGTCGAGCAGCGGCGCGAGCGCCGCCGGGGGCAGGAAACCCGGGATCGCGATGAACTCGTCCTGGCGCGCGAACTCGGCTTTCAGCGCGGCGAGATCGAGTCCGGCAAGTTGCGCGCCGAAGTCGCTCGGCGGACGCGTGTCGGCGGCGATAGCGGTCATCGGGGATACCTGGGATGCCATGGTGGCGGAGGGCGGCAAGGGTACTTTGGCGCGTCGGCGCCCGCAACCGAAATTGCCGGCCGTGGGCGCATTGTGCGATAGTCTGCGCGCTGTCCCACGCCTGCCGCCCGTCCACCCGGTGCGGCTCTTCCGCGCATGCTCAAATTCGCCAAGCTCCTGTTCCTGCTCGTCGGTGTCGTGCTGCTCGGTGTCGTCGTGGCGAGCACCGATCTCGGCGAACTGTGGGCCCAGGTCTCGGCGGTCGGTTTCTCCGGCATGCTCGTCGTGCTGCTGGTCTATTCGTTCTATTTCGGCGCCGATGCGCTCAGCTGGCACATCGCGCTGCCTGCGCTACCGCTCTCCGCGCGGTGGATCGGGCGCACCTACGTCGTACGCATGATCGGCGAGGCCTACAACAACATCACGCCGACCGCGTCGCTCGGCGGTGAGCCGGTCAAGGCGTGGTTGCTGAAAGTGAACTGGGGCGTGCCGCTGCGCGATTCCGGCGCTTCGCTCGTCATCGCCAAGACCACGAGCATGTTTTCGCTCGTCGTGTTCGTCGGTATCGGCGTGCTGATGCTGCTCGGCCACCCTTCGTTCACCGAGACCCACAAGGTGATCGCGCTCGGCGGATTCTCTTTCATCGTGCTGTGCGCGGTGGTGTTCTTTCTCATGCAGCACCTGCGCTTGTCGACCCATGTCGCGCGGCGGCTCGGCCGCTCGCGCTTCGGGCGCCGTCTCAGCGGCGCCCTCGCCGCGGCCGAGGACATCGACCGCCAGTTCGAGCGCTTCTACGGCCGCCACGGCCAGCGCCTGGCGTGGTCGTTCGTGTTCGCGCTCGCCAACTGGATGCTGGGTGTGCTCGAGGTCTACGTGATCATGCACCTGGTGGGTTACCCGGCGAGCTTCGCGGAAGTGTGGATGATCGAGTGCATGGTACAGCTCGTGCGCACCGCGACGTTCTTCATCCCGGCCGGTCTCGGCACCCAGGAAGGCGCGTTCCTGATAGGCGTCGGCGCCCTGACCGGCGTCGCTTCCGCCGGCGTCGCCACGGCGCTGGTGCGGCGCTGCCGCGATCTCGTCTGGATCGCGGTGAGCCTGCTGTTCGCCTCGCTCTACCACGTGACGCCGGCCGTGGCGTCGGCGGAAGTGCGCTAGCCGCGCGTCGGACGCCGGCAAGGCCGCGGCCGGAGCCCGCACCGGCGTGATGCGCCGGTGACGCTCAGCGGATCGCGCCCTGCGCCCGGAACCATTGCAGGGCGTCGGTGATCGCCTCGGTGGCCGGCCGGCTCTGGTAACCGAGCTCCTTGCGCGCCCGGGTACAGTCGAAGTACATCTTCTTCGCGGCCATGCGCAGACCGTCGACCGTCGCCTGCGGTTCCGGTCCGTTGCTGACCCGTGCCCACCATTGCGACAACCAGGCGACCGGGTAGACGGCGTGGCGTGGCAGGCGTACGCGCGGCGGAGCCCGCTCGCACCATTCGGCGACGACGGTGAGGATCTCGCGCAGGCTGAGATCGTCGCCGCCGAGGATGTAGCGGCGTCCGATCTGGCCGTGCGCGTAGGCAAGCAGGTGCCCGGCCGCGACATCGTCGACGTGGGCGACGTTCAGCCCCGTATCGACATAGGCCGGGATGCGGCCGCAGGCGGCATCGCGCACGATGCGCCCGGTCGGCGTCGGCTTGACGTCGCGCGGTCCGATTGGGGTCGACGGGTTGACGATCACGGCGGGCAGGCCAGCGCCGCGCACGAGTTCGTCGACGACGCGTTCGGCGAGGAACTTGGAGCGCTTGTAATGGCCGATCATGTCGGCGAGGGTGACCGGGGTGTCTTCGTTGCCGGGCGTGCCGTCTGCCCTGATGCCGAGCGTCGCGACCGAACTCGTATAGACGATGCGCTCGATGCCGGCTTCGAGCGCGGCCCGCATGAGATGGCGCGTGCCCTCGACGTTGCTCTCGTACAGTTCGTTCGGATCCCGTACCCACAGGCGGTAGTCGGCGGCGACGTGGTACAGCCCCTGCACGCCGCGACAGGCGCCGGCGAGCGATGCCGCGTCACGCAGGTCGCCCTGGTGGATCTCGACGTCGAGCCCGGCGAGGTTGGCCGGATCGCTGCCTGCCCGGGTCAGTACGCGCACCTGTTCGCCCCGCGCCAGCAGCGCGCGCACCACGGCGCTGCCGAGAAAGCCGCTGGCGCCGGTGACGAGGACGCTCACGGCGACGCCGGACCGCGCCCGCGCATCACGCGCAGGTACTGCGCGACGACCAGCGCCGCGGCCAGCGGCGCGCCGATTGCCGCGGCAGCGAGAAAGCCGCCGAGCAGGCCGCTCAGTGTGACCAGGGGCAGCAGGTAGAGGACGTCCTCGGCCTCGAACCCGCCGAGGCGCGGCTGCCGCGTGGCATCCTTGCCGAGCGCCTCTTCGATCAGGTACCGCAGGTGGAAAATCAGGGCCACGGCGAGCCCGGCGACGAGACCCATCAGGATGCTGCCAGGGCCGTTCACCGCGGCGAGACCGATGCCAATCCCGACGAACATGCCGATCGTGACCACGGCGTCGGCGGCGAGATCGAAGTAATGACCGAAGCGGCTGCCCTTGCCACCGAGCCGGGCGAGCTCGCCGTCGGTATGATCGAGAAAGTTCGAGGCGACGATCAACAGCGCGGCAAGGTTCGGCATCTCGCCGAGCGCGAAACATGCCGCCCCCGCGAGGCCGACGAGCAGGCGCAGCGCGGTGAAATGATTCGGCATCACGCGTGGCGAATCGATGAACGGCCGGATCAGCCACGCCGCGGCGCGTGCGTCCCAGGGTTTGTCGGTCATGTCAGGGAACCCGTCGGTTGTACGTAGCGCCGCAGCAGCGCGGGGAGCACGACGAGCGTGCACACGAGCGTCATCGTGAGCCCCACGGTGAGCATCACGCCCATGCTGGCCGTGCCGGCGTGCGGCGAGGTGGCAAGATTGCCGAAGCTCGCCGTCGTCGTCAAAGCGCTGAACAGCACCGCGCGGGCCGAGCTGGAGGCCAGTAGCGGGACGTCGTCGCGCCCGGTGGTCTTGTAGCGGTGCAGGATGTGCAGTGCACTGTCGACACCGATGCCCATCAACAGCGGCAGCGCGATGATATTCGCGAAGTTAAACGGCACGCCGAGCGCGACGCTGACGGCCGTCGTCAGCAACCCGGCGAGCAGCAGCGGCGCCAACACCACGACGACCTCGCGCACGCGGCGCAGGATCACGAACAGCAATAACGTGATGCAGACGCCGGCGGTGGCGAAGGCCTGGTAGAACGCCTGGGTGACCGCGCGGCTCGCCTCGATGTTGATGATCGGTGTCCCGGTTGCGCCCGGGCCCGTCACGGCGCGCACGTCGCTGACGAAACGCTCGAGCGCGTGGTTGTTGTCGAGGTCCTCGCTGGGCGCAATCTCGAGGCGCTGCCGGCCGTCGGCGCTGACCCAGCGCCGGCGGAGTGCGTCGGGCAGGTCCTCGAAGGTGAACGCGGAGGCGGCAAGGCCCTCGTCCAGCCGTTCGAGCAGGGCGGGGAAATGCGCCATCAGCGTCGTTTGCAACGCGGCCAGGCGTTCGTGCGCAGCGGCCGCGGGGAGCAGGTCCACGGTCTCGCGCAGGCGCGCGAAACTGTCGGCGAGTTCGTCGAACACCGCCGCCAGCGGCGCCCCTGGCTGCGCCGCACGCAGGCTTACGACGAGCGCCGCGAGGCGTGCTTCGACGTCGGCGGTGACGAGTGGCGATGCCGTACCGGCGGCGAGCGCGCCGCCCAGGGTGAAAGCGAGGTTCTCGATGAGGGCGAGCTTCTCCTCCTGCGCCGGCGGTACGAGGTCGGCTGGCCGGGTGACGCTCGCCACGCTCGGCAGCTTCTCCAGTTCGCGCGCGAGGCGCGCGGCGCTCGCGGCGTCCGCCTCGACCACGTCGATGTTGTACATCGACTGGTCGGCGGCGAGGTCGGCGAGCGTGCGCACCGATTCGGCGTTCGGATCGTTGAGATGCAGCGGGTTGTGGTCGAAACGCGCGTGCGGGATGGCGATCGACGCGATCGCCGTGGCGAGCAGTGCGAGCGCGATGACCCGCCCGGGGTGACGCTGCGCGCCGGTTCGTTCCAGCAACCGCGCGGTGCGTGCCGCCTGGCGTGCGCGCACCGCGGGCAGGATCTCGAGCAGCACCGGCAGCAGGGTCAGGCTCACGACCAGGCCGATGAGGATGCCGGCGCCGGCGATCTTGCCGAGCTCGGCGACACCGCGGTAGCTGGTCGGCAGGAAGGCGAGAAAGCCGATTGCGGTGGTCAGCGCGCACAGCGCCAGCGAGACCCCGATGTGCCGCGCCGTGGCGAGGATGGCGTCGCGCTTGGCGCGGCCCGCGCTGAGTTCCCGGTAGCGCAGGCAGACGTGGATCGCGAAGTCGACGCCGAGGCCGACGTAGAGCACGGCGAAGGCGATCGAGATCATGTTCAGCGTGCCGACCGCGAGCGCGGCGAAGCACGCCGTCAGTAGCAGGCCGACGACCAGCGTGACCAGGGTGGCGACGACCAGTGACAGCGAGCCGAGCCCGACGACGAGGCAGGCCGCGACCATGACGAAGGCCAGCAGCGCGGCGCGCTCGGCGCCGTGCATGACGCTGTAGAGCTCGTCGTAACCGAGCGCGGCGGCGCCGGTCAGGCGTACCGTGACCGTGCCGCCAGCGTCGTGGCCGGCGTCGTAGCCGAGTCGCCGCGCCGCCTCGCGCACCGCGTTGATGGCGCTCTCCGCGGGCAGCAGGCTGTTGAAGTCGATGCGCGGCTTGACCGTGAACACCGCGCGCGTCGGTGCTTCGAGCCCCTCGCTGCCGAGCAGGTTCTGCCACGACATCGGCGTCGCGTCGCCGGCGAGGAAAGCATCGACGGTCCCGGCAATGGTTTCGAGCACCGGGGCGAGGCGTGCCGGCGGCGCCGCCGTGTCGGCCGTGGTGATGTCCTCGAGGAGCGCCAGCAGACCGTTCAACCCCGGGTCCTCGGCAAGGCGTCCGAGCAGCGCCTGGGCGCCGGCGAGATCGCTGGTCAGGCGCTCGAGTTCCGCGGTGTCCAGGTACAGGAACTGGTGTTCGCGGAAGAAGCGCTCCGCCTGCGGCGCGAAGACCTCCTCGAAATGCGTCGTGTCCGCGGCGAGTGCCCGCGACAGGCGGCGCGCGGCGGCGTCGGCGAGATCCGGCGTCGGGGCGTCGATGACCACCACCAGGCTGTCGCTGAAATAGGGGAACGCGCGCTGGTAGTCGGTATAGGCGATACGCCACGGCAGGTCTGCCGAGAGCATGTCGGTGGTGTCGGTATTGATTGCGATGTTGCTGGCGGTGAGCCGTGCCGCGATCAAGGCGAGCAGGCAGAAGGCGCCGAACACGAGCCAGCGACGGCGGACGCAGTGGGCGACCACGCCCTCGATGAACGCGGCGGCGCGGCTTTCGAAGCGGCTCGTCATGGCGTTGCGGTGGATGTAGTCATTGCAGGCGTTGCACGGTATCGCGCAGTCCGCGCAGCGCCTGCCGATAATGCGCCGCCAGCCGCAGCATGGACGGGAGCTGCGCGGGTTCGGCGAGCACCGCGTTCAGCGCACGCCATGCGCTGACCGCACCGTTCTGCCCCATGCCCGCCAGCGCAGCCTCCGGCACTTCGAACGTGGCCGGATCGACGATGGCGCGCACGCTGAGGAAAGCGCATCCCGCCGAGCGCGCCACGTGGGCAACCGCGGTTGATTCCATGTCGACTGCGTCGGCGGCGAAACGTTCGCGCAGGTGTTTCTTCTCGCGCGCCGCGGCAGCGGGCTGGTCGAGGCTCAGCACGGTGCCGCGGCGCGCGCCCGCGAGACGCCCGTGCAGCAGTTCGACGAGGGCGCCGTCGGGTTCGAGCACGGATCCGCCGCGCGTGAGCAGGCGCTCCGCGACGACCACGTCGCCGGACGCGAGCGTCCCGTCGAGGCCGCCGGCCAGCCCCCAGCTGAGCAGGACCTCGCAACCGGCGCGTACGAGTTCGTGCGTCGCGCGTGCCGCGTTGGCCTGGCCCGGGCCGCTGACGACGACGCGGTAGACATGCTGGCCGAGCAGCTTGCCCGTACCGTTGCCGAAAACCCGGGCTTCGGCGTCGAGGGCCGCAATGATGCCGATGTGCACGGGGCGGACCCTGGGGAGCGCGTGCCGCGGGCGCGCGCCCTCAGGGCGCGACGCGGCTGCCGGCGATGTCGGCGACGCTCGCCAGCGGCGTGCTGATGCGGCTCTGCGGCAGTCCCGCCGAGGCGAGACCGAACAGCGCCTCGAGCGCGCGATCCGAGCGCACCAGGAGGTTGGTGGTGAGAATGGTCGCCTTCACCGCGCGCCGCGAGATCTTGACGTCGCTGCCGCTGGCGAAATCGCGGTGCCGGTTGAGCTTGCGCAGGGTCAGCACGGCCATGCCGAGCGCCCACAAGCAGAAGCGTCGGATGCCGGGCTCATCGGCCGGCAGCATGAGCGTGTACCGCAGCGCGTTGCGCAGGTGACCGTGGGCCGTGGCGATGAGCTGGCCGAAAGCCTCTTCGAACGCGGCGCCGCCCTGGCCCGGCGCGACCTCGCTCAGGCGCACACCGCGTTGCGCGAAGACGTCGCGCGGCAGCCAGCATGCGCCGCGCTCGCGGTCGTCCCACACGTCCTTGAGAATGTTGGTCATCTGCAGGCCCTGCCCGAACGACACCGCGAGATGCATCATCTCGGTCTCGCGCGCGGCGAGCGACGGGCAGTGGTCGCAGAACAGCGTCGTCAGCATCTCGCCGACGACGCCCGCCACGTAGTAACAGTAGCGGTCCATCGCGGCCTGGTCGGCGACGCCGTCCAGCGTCTCCTGGCCCTGGTAGTGAACCATGCCCTCGGCCATGATGCGCACGCAGCGCGCCATCGCCGCCTGCTGGGCCGGGTTGAGCGCGTGCGTGATACGGACGACCGCAGCCGTGCCGGCGATCAGCTCACGTTCGGCCGCTGTCGCGTGCGGCGCGAGGCGCGGCGCGAGTTCCGCGGCGAACGGCGCGGCATCCGCGCGGCCCTCGACGATCGCAATGAACTGCTCGGAGTAGCGCTGCTTGTCCGCGAAGCTCAGCTCGGCGTCATCCTCGATGGTATCGGCGATGCGGCACAGCAGGTAGGCGTTGGCGACGGCGCGATAGAGCGCCGCAGGCAGTTGCGGAATGGTCAGCGCGAACGTGCGCGACACCCCTTGCAGGATATGGTGCTGAAAGCGTTCGTCTTGCGTGGTCGGGTCCGAACCCATCGGGCGTCATCGTCGCTACGTGCGGTGGCGCCGGCGATTCTACACCGCGCAACCGATCGCCGCAGCCGCAGCCGCGGTGTGCGTCGCGCCGGGCGCCGATCAGGGCGCCATCAAGGGGACCCCCGCGATGTGGACGTGCCAGCGCGTGAGCACCAGCGCGTAGATCACGAGGCCCGCGGCGATGGCGACGGCATCGAGCATGTCGCGCGGGTTGGCGACGACGGCGCCCCGCCCGCTGCGCTTGACCGCGATCATGTCGGCGACGGCCCAGGCGAGAAAGCTGCCGAACAGCACCATCGAGGCGAGGTCGCCATTGGCGACGAGGTGTGCCAGCGCCCAGGTCTTGACCGCGATGAGCATGGGATTGCGCAGGCGCGCCTTGATGTTGCAGGGCAGGTAGGCAGCGACGAGCAGGATGAATACGGGCACCATGAGTAGCATGGTCACGTGACGCGTCCAGGCCGGCGGCGACCAGATCGCGATGCGGGGCGCGTCGCCGTAGCCCATCACGATGGCGACGAAGCCGGCCAGCGAGACGAGCGAGAAGAGCGCCCGGTAGGGCAGCGCGCCGAGGCGCTCGACGAGGGACGCGCGCGCGTCGCGAAACATGCAGAAGCTGTGCGCGGCGAAGAACACCACGAGTCCGGCCACCAGCAGCGTCATCGAATCGTACCTCCCGCTATCCATGTCGCAGACCTTCGTTGTACGCGCAAACGCCGGGGCGGGCAAATGCGGCGCACCCCGTGAACCGGCAGGACGGCGGGAAGCGGGCGGCGTGGCCGGTTCCCTGCCACGCGGGAGCAGCAGGGAACCGGACCGGGAGGGAGCGCGGGATCAGTGCGCAGGACGCGCAGTGATCGCCACGCGGCGATTCTCGCGGCGGCCGGCTTCGGTCGAGTTGTCGGCGATGGGTTCGCTTTCGCCCCGGCCGTCAGTACTCAGGCGCTCGGCGCCGATACCTCTAGCGACGAGATAGTCACGGGCAGCGTCGGCCCGACGTTGCGACAGCCGCTGATTGTAATCAGCATTGCCGACGGAGTCGGTGTGGCCGACGAGTTCGACCCGGATATGCGGATTGTCGTGCACCGTCTGCACCACCTCGTCGAGGATGTCCTCGGCGGCGGGCGTCAGCGTCGCCTTGTCGAACGCGAAATGCACGCCTTCGAGACGCGGCATTCGCGGGCAGCCGGTCGCGTCGACCGGGGTGCCGGCAGCGGTACCGGGGCAGTCGTCGGCGGCATCGGGCACGCCGTCGCCGTCACCGTCGGCCGCCGCAACCGGCTCCGGCGGCGCGGGTGGCGGTGCCGCGAGGGCGTCGTCGACGGTGTTCATCGCACTCATGTAGGCCTCGCGGCAGGCGGCGATGTGATCGTCCTGCAGGTCCTCGCTGGCTTGTTCGAGCCAGCAGTCGAAGGACGATTGCGCGCGCGCCGCGGCCGTCGCCGCTTTCTCGCGCGCGCCCCCGTCGAGCGCGGCTACGAGGCGTTGGTGGGCGCTGTCCAGTGCCGCGACGTAGCCCGCGTCGAGGAACGGCGCGCGCCTCGCGACCGCTTCGGGTGCCGGAGGCTGGCCGCGACGGGCGGCTTCGGCCCGGGCCATGTAGGTTCCGGCATCGCGTTGATCACCCTGGTGCCGCTCGAGCTCGGCCAGGTTCTGGTAGTCGCGCGCGAGCGCGGTATCGAAAGCAGCGGCGTCCGCCGCCAGCGCTTGCGCGCAGTGGCAGGAGAGCACGACGGCGAGCGCCGCTGCTCCCCGCTTGATGGGAATTGCAGCCATTCGTTGAGCCTCTGTACTGGGTTGGCCGGACGACCGCAGCCGGCTTGGCTGCGGTCCCTTGTCGGACGCGGCGGCGTGCCGCTAGAAGTTGAAGCCGACGCCAACCGAGTACGGCACGACGCCGTTGTCGCAGCACTCGTCGAACGGCACTTCGTAAGAGATGTTGCCGAACATGAAGGTGCTTTCGTTGACGTAGTACTTCAGGCCGACTTCAGGACCGAACACGGCCTCGTCGGCCACCGTCGCGCCGTAGATGCCGCCGACGTTGAGGCCGACGTAGGGCTGCCAGCGGCCGCGATCCCACTGGTAGGCGGCCTGGCCGATGGTGCGGCCGCCGAACAGGGTGCTGTTGTTGTCGTCGTTGAGCTGCAGGCTCTGCTTGACGGTGAACAGCCAGTTCTTGGTCTTGTAATAGCCGAGCGAGCCGGTCACGCCGAAGTTCGAGTTGTCGAACTCGTCGTCCGACTGACCGGAACCGGTCAGTGTCGATTCCCAGGTGCCGGCGCGCGGGCCGGGGTCGAGGCTGTAGGGTGAATCGCCATCCGATTGCGCGAGCGTTGCCGGGCTCGCAGCGGCGACTGCGAGAGCGAGCAGGGTTGTCCTCATGTAGTTCTGGCTCCTCCCCGCGGTTGCACGTCGGTGCGCGCGCGACGGCGGGGGTGGCGGCGCGCGCGCGGGCCCGGCGCCCGCTGCGTGCCGCGGAGGGCCGCACGGGTTACCTGCCGGAACCTGTCGTGCCCGTCGCAAGGGCCGTGCCAGCCGCCGATGGCGTGATACGCCGTTGCTGGCGACAGCGCGGCGCGCAGGGCCCGGCAAGCCTTACAAGACGCTGCAACATTTACCTGCGGCGCCGGTGCGCGTGTCGCGCGGCGGTCGAGCGCGCGCAGCCGGGCGCGCGGCGCTGCCCGAGTGGCGGCGTCAGCGGCCGGCAACCCGTCGCGTGCCGCCGCCTGGGCGACGCTACGCCGTACCGTTTCGCCGGGATTGCGTGTCCCGCCACGCGCCGGGGCGGCTCATGCCGGCGGCGTGCCCTCGCGGCACGCTGCCACCGTGCTCAGAACGCGTCGCCAGGAACGCGCACCCAGCCTTCCATGAGCACGCGCGCGCTGCGGCTCATGCTGGCCCGGGTCACTTGCCACTCGTCACCCTGGCGCAGCGCCTCGGCGCCGACGCGCAAGGTGCCGGAGGGGTGCCCGAAGCGCACCGCGTTACGCTCACCGCCGCCGGCGGCGAGGTTGACCAGGGTGCCGGGGATGGCGGCTGCGGTGCCGATGGCGACGGCCGCGGTGCCCATCATGGCGTGATGCAGCTTGCCCATCGACAGCGCGCGTACCAGCAGGTCGACATCGCCCGTCTCGATCGCCTTGCCGCTCGAGGCGACATAGCCGCGCGGCGGCGCGACGAAGGCGACCTTGGGCGTGTGCTGACGCGCGGCAGCCTCGCCGACGTCGGAGATGAGACCCATGCGCAGTGCGCCGTGAGCACGAATGGTCTCGAAGCGCGCCAGCGCCTGCGGGTCGCCGTTGATGTCGTCCTGCAGTTCGGTACCCGTGTAACCGAGCGCGTCGGCGTTGAGGAAGATGGTCGGGATGCCGGCGTTGATCATGGTCGCCTCGAAGGTGCCGATGCCAGGCACCTCGAGCTGGTCGACGAGATGGCCGGTCGGGAACATCGAACCGCCGCTGTCGTCGGCCGGGTCGACGAAATCGAGCTGGACCTCGGCGGCCGGGAAAGTCACGCCGTCGAGTTCGAAGTCACCGGTCTCCTGCGGTTGCCCGTCGGTCATGGGGACGTGGGCGACGATGGTCTTGCCGATATTGGCCTGCCAGATGCGCACGGTGGCGATGCCGTTGTCCGGCACGCGCGCCGCATCGAGCAGGCCGCCGGCGATGGCGAACGGACCGACCGCGGCCGACAGGTTGCCGCAGTTGCCGCTCCAGTCGACGAACGCGGTATCGATCGAGACCTGGCCGAAGAGGTAGTCGACATCGTGCTCGGGCTTGTCGCTGCGCGACACGATGACGGTCTTCGACGTGCTCGAAGTGGCGCCGCCCATGCCGTCGGTGTGCTTGCCGTACGGGTCCGGGCTGCCGATCACGCGCAGCAGCAGCGCGTCGCGTGCCGCGCCCGGTGTGCGGGCCCGCTCGGGAAGGTCTTCGAGGCGGAAGAACACGCCCTTGCTGGTGCCACCGCGCATGTAAGTGGCCGGGATCCTGATCTGGGGTGCGTGAGGCATGACATCGTTTCCTGTTCGTGGTGGAGCGGCAGCAGGCCGCCCGGCCCGGTTGATCGAGCGCTGCGCGGCGCGCGGTCCCGCGCGCCGGCCCACGCCGCGGCGC
>JAUIFX010000238.1 GCA_030429865.1 Gammaproteobacteria bacterium
CAACACGCGCTGCAGTTCGTCGAGCGTGGCCTTGGCGTCCTCGTGATCGCGTGTCAGGCCCTGTTCGCGCTCCTCGGCGTGTTGAATGGCCTGCTCGAGCCGCGAGATTTCACCCGAGCGCGCGTAGAACTCGGACTGCACCCGGTTGAAGGTCTCGCTCGCTTCGGCCTGGGCCTCGCGGCAAGCGGTCTGCTCGGCCTCGATTTCGCGCAGCCGGGCCACCTCCGCTTCCAGCTCGTTGGCGCGCTGCTCGGCGAGCTTGCGGCACTGTTCGCGTTCCTGCTCGATGCCGCGCCAGCGTGCCGCGATGAGGCTGCCCTGCAGGCGGCGCTCCTCGGCCTTGTAGGTCTGGTAGCGTTCGGCGGCGCGCGCCTGGCGCTGCAGGTGGCTGAGCTGCTTGTCGAGTTCCTCGCGGATGTCGTCGAGGCGTTCGATGTTCTCCTCGGTGTGCCGCATGCGGTTCTCGGTCTCGCGGCGGCGCTCCTTGTATTTGGAGATGCCGGCTGCTTCTTCGAGGAAGCCGCGAAGCTCTTCGGGACGGGCCTCGATCACGCGCGAGATCATGCCCTGCTCGATCACCGAGTAACCGCGCGAGCCGATACCCGTGCCGAGGAAAACGTGGGTAATGTCCTTGCGCCGGCAGCGCGCGCCGTTGAGGAAGTACGACGACACCCCGTCACGGCTGATGGTGCGTTTGATCGAAATCTCGCCGAAGCCGGCATACTGGCCACCGATGGTGCCGTCGGTGTTATCGAACACGATCTCGACGGTCGCCTGGCCGACCGGCTTGCGCGTGTTCGAGCCGTTGAAGATGACGTCCGCCATCGATTCGCCGCGCAGGTGCTTGGCCGAACTCTCGCCCATCACCCAGATCAGGGCATCGATGATGTTCGACTTGCCGCAGCCGTTGGGCCCGACGACGCCGGTGAGGTTGCCGGGCAGCGAAATCGTGGTGGGATCGACGAACGATTTGAAGCCTGAAATCTTGAGTCGGGTGATGCGCATGGGCGCAAAGCATACCCCATCGCGATCGCGGCACACAACGCTCGCGCGGGATTCGCGGAGATCGCGTAACTTCATGTCCTGAAAGCATAAAATTCGCCGCTCTTGGCGCTTCTTCGGAAGCGGGGCGGGCCTCGCCGGAGGCCCCGGGACGGCTGTTGCGGTGTGGTAAAGTCGGGCGCCGCAAAACCGCCCGAGCCTGCCCATGACGACCACCCCGAGTCGCACGCTGGAGACGTTCGACAATCCTGCACCCGAGCGCGATTTCCGCGTCAGCATCCGCCTGCCCGAGTTCACCTGCCTGTGCCCGCTCACCGGCCAGCCGGACTTCGCCCACATGACGCTCGATTACGTGCCAGACCGGCGGTGTGTCGAACTCAAGGCGCTCAAGCTCTACATCTGGTCGTGGCGCGACGAAGGCGCGTTCCACGAAGCGATCACCAACCGCATCCTCGATGACGTCGTCAACGCCTGCCAGCCGCGCGCGGCGCGCCTGACCGCCGCTTTCAACGTGCGCGGCGGAACCTACCCGACCATCATCGCCGAGCACCGCGCACCGGGCTGGACCCCGACCGAGGCAAGCCAGTGGCCACCGTGCTGACCGGCAGCGGCAACGGCGCGCTGGCCGGCCTGCGCCACGTGCTGCACGGCTTCGCCCTGCTGCGCGAGCCGGGCGTGCGCGTCTACGTGATCCTGCCCCTGCTGATCAATATTTTGTTGTTCGTCGCCGCGCTGGCCGGTCTCGGCAGCGCGCTCGACTACGCCGTCGAGCGTTACCTCGCGAGCTGGCCGGAATGGCTGCAGTCGATCATCTGGTTCCTGTTCGCCGCGCTCGTGGTCTTCTTCACCTTCAGTATCGTCGCCAATATCGTCGCGAGCCCCTTCAACGGCCTCCTCGCCGAGGCCGTCGAGCGCCATCTGCGGCCCGAACTCGGCGCGATGCGCTTCTCCTGGAAGGCCCTGGCGGGGGACGTCGCGCGGACCCTGGTGGCGGAACTGCGCAAACTGCTCTACATCGCGCTGCGTGCCCTGCCCTTGCTCTTGCTGAGCCTGGTGCCGGTGCTCAACGCGGCCGCGCCGGCGCTTTGGCTGTTGTTCGGCGCCTGGATGCTCGGCCTCGAGTATCTCGACTGCCCGCTCGGCAACCACGGCAAGGTCTTCCCGCGCGTGCTGGAGGAGATGCGCGCGCGCCGGCGC
The DNA here is from genome assembly GCA_030429865.1 of Gammaproteobacteria bacterium. Lineage (GTDB taxonomy): Bacteria > Pseudomonadota > Gammaproteobacteria > JACKNG01. Next base: position 2,200 of record JAUIFX010000238.1, read on the forward strand.
ATGACGCTGGGCTTCGGTTTCACCATGACACTCGTGACGGTAATCCCGGTGGTCAATTTCCTTGCCATGCCACTGGGCGTGGCTGCCGCCACCAGCCTTTACTGCTCGCACATCGCGCGCGACTGAGCACCGGAGCGGCGCGCGTGGGCAGCGACGTCTCGGACCACGCGACGGCGCCGGTAGGGCGATTCGCGCCCTCGCCGACCGGACCGTTGCACCAGGGATCGGTGGTGGCTGCCGTGGCGAGCTATCTCGATGCGCGGGCGCGCCGGGGGCGCTGGCTGTTGCGCATCGATGATCTCGATCCGCCGCGCGAGGTAGCGGGCGCGGCGGACCTCATCGTCGAGACCTTGCGCGCCCTCGGGCTCGAGTGGGACGGCGAAATCGTCTACCAGAGCCGCCGCGGTGCCGCTTATGCCGAGGCGCTGGCGGTCCTGGAGGCGGCTGGCGCAACGTTTCCCTGCGGCTGCACGCGCGCGATGGTCGGTAGCGGCCCCTACCCCGGGACCTGCCGCAACGGTCTGCCGCGCGGCCGCCGCGCGCGTTCGCTGCGCGTGCGCGTCGATGCCCGGGTCATCGGCTTCGACGACCGTGTACAGGGGCGCTATGCCCAGCGGCTCGATACCGAGTGCGGCGATTTCATCGTGCGCCGCGCCGACGGCCTCGTCGCCTACCACCTCGCGGTCGTCGTCGATGACGCGGCGGCCGGCGTGACCGACGTCGTGCGCGGCGTCGACCTGATCGCTTCGACGCCGCGCCAGTTGCACCTGCAGCGCCTGCTGGGGCTGCCACGGCCAGGCTACGCGCACATCGACGTCGTGCGTGATGCGCGCGGGGTCAAGCTGAGCAAGCAGTCCGGTGCGCCGGCTGTGCTGCCGGCCGAGGCCCCGGCGGCGCTGCACGCGGCGCTCGCGTTCCTCGGTCTCGCGCCGCCGCCGGAGGCTCTCGGGGCGCCGGTCCGTGAGCTCCTCGACTGGGCCCTGCCGCGTTGGGCGTTGCGCGTGCCGGTTGCCGCGGACGGCTGAGGCGCGTGGCGTGGAAGCCGCGGCGGGCGCTTGTCGTCTCAGGCCAGTGCGTTGGCGAACATCGATTTCAGTTGCGCGTAATCGCGCGCGACCGGGATGTCCGGGTAGTCCCGCGTGACCTTTTCCGAGGGGCAGAAGAACATGCCGGCATCGGCCTGGTCGAGCATGCTGATGTCGTTGTACGAATCGCCGGTGGCGACGACCTGGTAGTTCAGCGACTGGAAGGCCTTGACCGCGTGGCGCTTGGGATCGGGCTGGCGCATGTGGTAGCCGGCGATGCGGCCGTCGGCATCGATCTCGAGCCGGTGGCACAGGATCACGGGCTTGCCGAGCTTGGCGACCAGCGGGCGGGCAAGCTCGTGGAAGGTGTCGGAGATGATCGCGACCTGGAACTCGCCGCGCAGCCAGTCGAGGAAATCGGCGGCGCCCGGCAGCGGATCGAGCTGGCTGGCGGCGTCGAGCAGCTGCTTGAAGCTCAGGTCGTGCTTGTTCATGATGCCGAGACGATGCCCCATCAGCTCGTCGTAGTCGGGGATGTCGCGCGTGGTGACCTTGAGATCCTCGATGCCGGTGCGCTCGGCCAGGCTGATCCAGATCTCGGGGACCAGCACGCCTTCGAAATCGATGCAGGCTACTTTCATGCCGCGAAGTCCTGTTGACAGTAGGTGGGTGAAATCGGGGGGGCGGAGTCTAGCAGACCTCGCTCGCCGCGCGTACGCACCCACCCTGCTCGGTGGTGCACTGTTGCTGTGCGGCGCCGTCGCCGCCGCCGACGCCGCGCCCTCGGTGCGCGCCCTGGCCCTGTTCAAGGGCAAGGCGATGCTGGAGATTGACGGTCGCCGGCAGCTGCTGCGCGACGGCGAGACGGGCGCTGCCGGGGTGCGCCTGCTCGAAAGCACGGCGGAGCGCGCGCGCGTCGACGTCGCCGGACGCATCAGCGAGCTCGCGCTGGACGAGCGCATCGGCGGCGGCTTCGCTGCCGCGCCGGCACCCGTCGTCGTGCGCCTGTTGCCGGCCGCTGACGGTCACTACTACGTCGACGGACAGCTCGACGGCAGCCCGGTGCGTTTCCTCGTCGACACCGGCGCGACCGCCGTCGCCGTCAGCAAGCACACCGCACGGCGCGTCGGGCTGCAGTACCGCGTCGAGGGCACGCCGGGCACCGTCCAGACGGCGGCGGGTCCGGCCCCTGCCTACGGCGTGGTCTTCGACGAGGTCAAGGTACAGGCGATCCGCCTGACCAACGTCGCCGGCGTCGTCGTCGACGGCGATGCGCCGCGCGAACCCCTGCTCGGCCAGGCCGTGCTGAACCGGCTGGATCTCCGGCGGGAGGGGGTTGTCATGGAACTCCGCGCACGCTGAGAAAATCGCCGCAGGGGCGGCTGCGCTGCCCACGTGCGGCGTTGCGCGGCCGGCTGCGCTGCTCACTTATGGTCCGATAAGCTGCGCTGCTCGCCGGCCGCGCGCCTTGCCCGTGGACATGCTCGCTCGCCCCTGCGGCGATTTTCGGCGCCGTGCCGCGGATCTTCCGGCTGTGCTGCCCGCGTGCGGCGTTGCGCGGCCGGCTGCGCTGCTCACTTATGGTCCGATAAGCTGCGCTGCTCGCCGGCCGCGCACCTTGCCCGTGGACATGCTCGCTCGCCCCTGCGGCGATTTTCGGCGCCGTGCCGCGGATCTTCCGGCTGTGCTGCCCGCGTGCGGCGTT
>JAUIFX010000239.1 GCA_030429865.1 Gammaproteobacteria bacterium
CACGCCCGGTGCGTACCCGGGGATCGGCGCCGAAGAACGCGGACAGAGCGAGGCCATCGCGCGCAACCTCATGGTCATGTCGGGCCTGCGCACGCCGATCGTCGCTGTCGTGATCGGTGAGGGCGGCTCCGGCGGCGCGCTCGCGATCGGCGTCGCCGATCGGATGTTCATGCTGCAGTACGCCACCTACTCGGTCATCTCGCCGGAAGGTTGCGCGTCGATCCTGTGGAAGAGCGCCGACCGCGCCGCGGATGCGGCCGAGGCCATGGGCATCACGTCGAAGAGCCTCGCGCGCCTCGGCCTCATCGACGGCATCGTCGACGAGCCGCTCGGCGGCGCACATCGCAATCCCGTCGAAACCGCGCAGCGTGTCGGCGCGACCGTCGCCGCGGCGCTCGACGAACTGGCCGGGCTGAGCCCGGAGGAGCTGGTGCGCGCCCGCCGCGCACGTTTCGCCGCGATCGGTGAGTTCGTCGAGAAATAGCCCCGTCCCGGCGGCACTCGCCGCCCAGGCCGAAGCCGCGCTCGCGGCGCTCGTCGCGCGCAGCGGCGCCCGCCGGCTGCTCGTCGCCCTGAGCGGCGGCCTGGATTCGAGCGTGCTGCTCGACCTCGCCGGACGCTACGCGCGACGTGCAAACCTCGATATCAGTGCCCTGCACGTCGACCATGGTCTCGCGCCGGACAGCGCGCAATGGGTGGCTCACAGCGAGGCGCTCGCGGCGCGACTCGGCGTGCCGTGCACGGTCCACCGGGTCGACGGTCGGCCGCCGGCGGGCGCCAGCGTCGAGGCGTGGGCGCGCGAGCAACGATACGCGGCCCTCGCGGCGCTTGCCCGGCACGATACGCTCGTCATCACCGCGCACCATCGCGACGATCAGTGCGAGACCGTGCTGCAACGCGTTCTCGAGGGCGCCGGTCCGCACGGACTGGTCGGCATGCGTGACCTGCGGCGGCTCGGCGCGGGACACCTCGGGCGGCCATTGCTCGAAGTCGAGCGAGCGGCGTTGCGTGGCCATGCCAAGGTCGCCGGATTGTCCTGGGTCGAAGACGCCAGCAACCAGGACCGCCGTTTCCGCCGTAACCGGCTGCGCCACGAGATGTTGCCGCGGCTCGAGGCTGCCGTGCCGGGGGCGCGTGCGGGCCTGCTGCGTCTCGCCGCCATCCAGGCGGACGTCGCCAACGGCCTCGACCGTTTCGCCGACGGGCTGCTTACGGCATCGGCGCGCCCGCCGCATCGCATCGCCATCGATACGCTGGGCGCAGCCGGCCCCGAGTGGGCGCCGTTCGTGTTGCGCCGCGCGCTTGCCCGTGCCGGCTGCGCGCAGCCGGGGCGGCGCCCGCTCGAGGCGATCCTCGGTTCCGTTTGCGGCGCGCGGCGCGATGCCAACCCGGTCGTCTGTTGGGGTGGCCACGCCGTACGCCGCTATCGCGACGAACTGTTCGTGACGCCCGCGGCGTTGCCGCCCGTGCCGGCGGAACCCGTCGCGTGGCGCGCTGCGCAGCCGCTCGAACTCGCCGCCGGGACCCTCGTGCTGCGCCGCGGACGGCGCCACGCGCTGGACACGGCCCGCCTCGACGGCCGTCGCGAAGCGCGCGAGGCCGTGCTCACGGTCGATTTCCGCCGTGGCGGCGAGGTCTGCCGGCCGCACGGCGGCGCGCATCGCCGTCCGCTCAAGCACCTGTTCCAGGAATGGGGTGTGCCGCCGTGGGAACGGCTGCGGACGCCGCTGCTGTACGTGGACGGCGAACTCGCCGCCGTCGTCGGCCACTGCGTGTGCGAGGGTTTCGCGGCGCGGGAAGAGGGGCTCGAGCCGGTGTGGACGCCCGCGGGGCACGCCGACCCGGCGGTGTGAGCGACGCGCGCCGGTGGCGCGGCGCCGCTATAACGGTGTGCGCGTACGCACGACGACGGTGGCGTCCTGGTTCGCGTAATGCTCGTCCTTGAGCGTGAACTGCAGGCGCACGTCGCCGATGTCGACATCGTCACCCTCGCGCAGTTGGATTGCATCGATGCGGTTGTCGTTGACGAAGACGCCGTTGAGCGATTCGAGGTCGTTGAGCGTGAGCTGACCGTCCTCGTTGCGCCGGACCTCGGCGTGCAGGCGCGACACCGAGTGGTCGTCGAGGACGAGATCGTTGTTGCGGCCACGGCCGATGCGCCACGGCGTCTTGTCGATGGGGTGGCGTTGCCGGCGCGCGTCGGCGCGCACCATCCAGGCCAGGGGTGAGCTGCCATCGGCGCCGTTGCGCGCACCGCCGTTGCGACGCAGGCGCACGATCACGACGAGCAGGGCGGCCAGTATGGCGGTGAGCAGCGCGAGCAGGATCCAGCGCCACGACGCCGCGGCGGCCGGCGCCGTGGCGGCGGCGTCCGGCGCTGCTTGCGCGACGTGACGCGGCGCCGGCGGTGCTGCCGTGTGCGTCGCGTCGACGGGTGGCGCCGCTTGCGGCGCGGCGCGGTCCGGCTCGCGCGGAATCAGGACCGGCACCAGGACGAGGAAGCTTTGTCCGCTGGTCTGGAATGCCAGCGTCAGATCGACAGCGCCCGCGGCATCCGCGCCGAGCAGCGCGGCGAGGTCGAAACGCAGCACGCCGCCCGAGTCGGCCGCGGCGAGCAGGCGGCGGAAGACACCCGGCGGCAGCGTGTGGCCGATGGGGTCGGCCTGGACGTAAAGGCCGCCGGTTTCGTCGCTCAGGCGCCTGATGGTCTGCAAGGCGACGGATTGCGCGACCGACCGCGGGTAGCCGATGCCGTGGATGACGACGCCGTCCTCGCGCGCCGCATCGACGACATCGTCGTGGTGATAGGCGAAGTCCTCGGCGAGGCCGTCCGAGAACACCAGCAGCACGCGGCGCGTGGCCTCGCTCTTGCCGAGCAGGCGCACCGCTTCGCGCACGTTGCGGTAGAGCTCGGTGGTGCGGCCGGTCGCCGACAGGCCGGCGGCCGCGGCGCGGAAAGTGTCCGCCGTGCTGCCCGGCGCGGCGAGCACTTCGAGCTTGCTGTCGAACCGGGCGAGACCGAAGCGGTGATGCGGCCTGGCCGCGTCGAGCAGCTCATCGAGCTGCGCGATGATGCGTGCGACGACGGGCTGTCGCGCCGGATCGGAGGTGTCGACGAGGACGAGTACGGCGGTCGTATCGCGCGGCCCCGGGTAGCGTGTCGCGTGCTCGCCCGCCACCACGGTGCCGTCGAGCTCGGCCGCCGCCGACTGCAGCGTGCCGCCTTCCAGCAACCGGTAGTCGCAATGCAGCGCGGCGATGGCCTGCTGCGTGCAGGCGATATCCATGTGCTCGGTCAGCGTGGCCGCCGCGGCGCCCTGCCGTGCCGCACCGGGAACCAGGCCCAGCACGAATGTTAGCAGGCAGGCCGGTGCAAGGCCGGCCCGGCGCCCCGCGCGCCCGCGCGTCCCGCTTCGGCGGTGCCGGCGCCCCATGCGACGGGAAGCGGCCGCGCCGCTACTTCTCGGGGAAGAGCGGGTCGGGGAGGTCGAAGAACTCGATGGCAACGCTCTTCATGCCGCCCTGGCTTTCGTCCGTCGGACGGGCGCTCGGGCCTTTCTTCTTCTCGCTCACCTCGCCGATCTGCGGCAGGCCCTTGCGCATCTTGTTGCCCGCTTCGACCACACGGGCGTGCAGTGCATCGGAGAACGGCACCCGGTAAGCGCGCGGTTCGGCACCGGTCGGCCCGCTCGCCATGTCCGTCGCCCAGAGGAAGATTTCGCCGGGCGCGCCGGTCGTCTTGTCCGGCTCCTGTACGAAGATGGCGACGAGGTTGAAACGCTTGGGCAGCTCGGCATCCGTCGGCCAGCCGAGCAGGGGCGGCAGGGAGAAGTAGCTGACGACGTAGAAAGCCGAGACCACCACGATCAGCAGGGCCTTGATGCGCCACGACCAGCGGGTATACAGGTTCAGGATCAACAGCAGCAACGCCACGAGGACGTAAGCCGCGACCAGGCCGGAAGTTCCAAGTAAGACCAAGTTCAGGACTCCTGCTTGTGGGCGTGCGGGCCCGGTTCGGGCATCAGTACATTGCGTTGGCGCATGCCGTGCACGGGCGATTCCCTGGCGGCTTTCCGTCCGCGGTTCAGAAGATGACGATGGATTTCGGAATGTGCGTGATGCGCTCGACCCGCCCCGACTTGTCGATCGTGAACCGCACGGCCGTTTTCTCTTCGCCTTTCTCGTTCAGAACCGTCTCGCCATAATAAACGATCTCCAGCGCCGGATTGACCTTGGCCACCTTGACCGTGGCATGCACCGGGTTGCCGGTTTCTGTCGCGTAGTAGTGCAGGTTCACCACGTACTCGCCGGGTACCACGCCACGGATGGTCACGACTTCCTGGTTGAGCGGGTTCTGGATCTCTTCGCCGTTGATGTTGATGGTGTCGTTGGCGGTGCCGCGATCGTCACGGTCGAGATGGATGAGCCCGGCTTCGCGGTTGCGGAACCAGATCACGTTGCCGTTGGGATCCTCGATCCAGGTATCGACGTCGTCCGGATTGTTGTCCGGCCAGGCGACGGTGATGATGTACTCGGCCTTGGGATCGATGATGCCCTTCTTCGCGACCGGGTTCATGAACATGATCGCGATAAGAAAGAGGTAGGTGAAACCGAGCAGGGCGTTGAACAGCAGGTCGGTGAACGGGTCGGAACCGCCGCGCGTGCGCTGCCAGTTGCTGGAGAAGCCGGCCATGGCGGATACGCGGGCGCGGTCAGGCCGTCGCCAGCTTGGCGTCGGTGAGGCGCAGGATGCGTTCGATGAGCGCGTCGGCGCCCTTGTCGAGCAGCAGGTATTGCAGGCCCAGCGACATGCTGCCGACGATTTGCGACTTGGTCGGTCTGCCAATTCCGCAGCGACCGATCGATGGTGTCAGTCTAAAGGAGTTGATCGCGGGCAAGAT